>JBKOVG010000123.1:0-5020 GCA_046723845.1 Candidatus Methylomirabilota bacterium
GGACGGCTCGCGCATCTTCTACGAGCCGCTGGCCTCGTGGGATCCGGACGGCAACCTCTCGCCCGTGCTCGCCGCGGAGATTCCCACCCCGCAGAACGGCGGCCTGTCCAAGGACGGGAAGACCGTGGTGTGGAAGCTCAAGAAGGACGTGCAGTGGCACGACGGCAAGCCCTTCACCGCCGACGACGTCGTCTTCAACTGGGAGTATGCCGCCGATCCCGCCACCACGAGCGTGCATATCGCCACTTACAAAGACATCAAGGCCGAGAAGGTCGACAGCCACACCGTCCGCGTCATCCTGCCCAAGCCCACGCCGTTCTGGGCCGATGCCTTCGTGGGCATCCGCGGCATGATCATCCCGAAGCACGTGTTCGAGCCCTTCAAGGGCGGCAAGTCCCGCGAGGCGCCCGCCAATCTCAAGCCGGTGGGCACGGGCCCGTACCGCTTCGTCGACTTCAAGCCCGGCGACATCGTCAAGGGTGAGCTGAACCAGACGTACCACATGGCCAACCGTCCCTACTTCGACACCATCGAGATGAAGGGCGGCGGCGATGCGGTGTCCGCGGCGCGCGCGGTGATCCAGACCGGCGAGTTCGACTACGCGTGGAACCTCCAGGTCGAGGACGAGATCCTCAAGCGCCTGGAGCAGGGCGGCAAAGGCAAGGTCGACATCGTGGCGGGCGGGGACATCGAGCACATCCAGTGCAACTTCACCGATCCGTGGAAGGAAGTGGACGGCGAGCGGTCCAGCGTCAAGACGAAGCATCCCTTCCTCTCCGACCCCGCCGTGCGGCAGGCTCTCAGCCTCCTCGTCGATCGCGCGTCGGTGCAGGAGCAGATCTACGGGCGCACCGGCATCTCCACCGCCAACTTCCTGAACGCCCCCGAGCGGTTCCGCTCCAAGAACACCAAGTGGGAATTCAGCATCGACAAGGCCAACCAGCTCCTCGACGGCGCGGGCTGGAAGCGCGGGAGTGACGGCATTCGCGAGAAGGGCGGGGTCAAGCTCAAGATGGTGTATCAGACCTCCATCAACGCCTCGCGACAGAAGACCCAGCAGGTGGTGAAGCAGGCGGCGAGCAAGGCGGGCATCGACATGGAGATCAAGTCCATCACCGCCTCCGTGTACTTCTCCTCCGACGCGGCCAACCTCGACACCTATCCGCACTTCTCCACCGACATCCAGATGTACACGACGACCATGACCCAGCCCGATCCCGAGCTGTTCATGATCCAGTTCACGTCGTGGGAGGTGGCGTCCAAGGACAACAAGTGGCAGGGCCGCAACATCACGCGCTGGCGGAACGAGGAGTACGACAAGCTGTACAAAGCCGCGGAAGGCGAGCTCGATCCCGTCAAGCGGGCGGCCATGTACATCAAGATGAACGAGCTCACCATCCAGAACGTGGTGGTGATCCCCATCGTCTGGCGGCCGCGCGTGCGCGCGATCTCCAACAAGCTCCGGCTGGAGCAGAGCGGCTGGGACTCCGACTTCTGGAACCTGCAGAACTGGTATCGCGAGGCCTAGGAGGGCACGGGGAGCGGGAGCCCGCGGGCTCCCGCTCCCACCCGCGCTGAGCGATGTCCAAGTACTTCCTCCGACGCCTCCTCATCACCATCCCCGCCCTTCTGGGCATCAGCCTCGTCCTCTTCACGATCCTCGCCCTCGCTCCCGGCGATCCTTTCGAGGAGCTCGCGACCAATCCCAACGTGCCGCCCGAGGTTCGCGCCAACCTCCGCGCGCAGTTCGGACTCGACGACCCCATCCCGGTGCGGTACCTGCGCTGGGTCACCGCCATGGTCAAGGGGGACTGGGGCTTCTCCTTCGTGAGCCGCATCAATGTCTCCACGCTCATCATGCAGCGGCTTCCCACCACCCTCTTCGTCCTCGGCACCGCCCAGCTCCTGGGTCTTCTCGTGGCCCTGCCCATCGGGGTGTACTCGGCCGTTCGTCCCTACTCGCTCTTCGACCAGATCACCACCACCTTCGCCTTCATCGGCTTTTCCCTCCCCACCTTCTTCACCGGTCTCCTCTTCATCCTGCTCTTCAGCATCTACCTCGACTGGCTGCCCTTCATCTACCGCGCGGACATCACGGCCACGGGCTGGCGCTGGGCGTGGGAGATGGCCCGGCAGGCTATCATGCCCATCACCGTGCTCGGGCTCTTCCAGGGCGCGGCCATGACCCGCTTCGTACGCTCCGCCGTGCTGGAAGTCGTCCGGCTGGACTACGTCAACACCGCGCGCTCCAAGGGCCTCTCCGAGAAGGTGACCATCCTCAAGCACGTGGTGCGGAACGCTCTCATTCCCGTGGTCACCCTCATCGCCCTGCAGATCCCCGGCATCTTCACGGGCGCCGTCATCACCGAGCAGATCTTCCGCGTCCCCGGCATCGGCTCCCTCCTCATCAGCGCCATCCTCTCCAACGACACTCCGGTGATCATGTCCATCACCTTCGTGTTCTCGGCCCTCGTCCTGCTCTTCAACCTCGTGGCGGATCTGGTGTACGGCTGGCTCGATCCGCGGATCTCCTTCCGGTAGGGGCCATGGCCAACGGGACGGCCACCGAAGTCGTGCTCGACCGCGCAATGGTGACGGCGCGGAGACCTCCCGAGTCCCTCGCCGCCGAGGCCTGGCGTCGCTTTCGCCGGCACCGGCTCGCCACCCTCGGAGCGGCCATCCTCGCCGTCATGGTCTTCGCCGTGCTCGCGGGGCCTCTGATCTACCGCGTGCCCATCAACGAGATCGATTTCAAGGCCAAGCTCAAGGGCCCGTCGTGGGCGCATCCCATGGGCACGGACGATCTGGGCCAGGACATCCTCGCCCGCATGCTCTACGGAGGACGCATCTCGCTCGCGGTGGGGGTGGCGGCCATGCTCATCGCCATCACCGTGGGCACCGCGGTGGGTGCCATCTCCGGGCAGGCGGGGGGGGTGATCGACCATACCCTGATGCGGGTCACGGATCTCTTCCTCGCCCTGCCCCAGCTGCCGCTGCTCCTCCTGATCGTCTACCTGTTCCGCAACGCCCTGAGCAAGGCGTTCGGACCCGAGATGGGCATCTTCGTCATGATCGTCGTGTTCATCGCGGGCCTTCGCTGGATGCCCGTGGCCCGACTGGTCCGCGCGCAGTTCCTCTCCCTTCGCGAGAAGGAGTTCGTGGAGGCGGCGCGGAGCCTGGGGGCCCGGCCCTTCCGGCAGGTGATTCGCCACATCCTGCCCAACGCCCTCGGCCCCGTCATCGTGGCCGGCTCGCTCGACGTGGCCGCGGCCATCCTCGCGGAGTCCACCTTGTCCTTCCTCGGCCTGGGATTTCCCCCCGACATCCCGACGTGGGGACGCATCCTCTTCGACGCCAAGGACAATCTCGACTTCGCCCCCCACTGGGCCATCTTCCCGGGCACGGCCATCTTCCTCACCGTGCTCAGCATCAACTACCTCGGCGACGGTCTCCGTGACGCGCTGGATCCTCGCAAAGTCCTCTAGCCAGACCGTTCGCGCCTGACCCCGGGAACCGCGTGATGAAGGCCCTCGCCGCGAGCGCGTTCAAGGCCATACCGGGGAAGAGCTACGCCACCCCCAAGGAGCTCTGGGGCTTCCGGAGCGAGCGCGGCCGGGGGACGCCGCGGAGCATCGCCTGGCAATTCCTCGAAGCCAACCGCGAGCACCTGGGCATCACCTCGGCCCTCGATCGCCTCGACCTCCGCCGGGTGATCCACGGCCTCGGCGCGGATCACGTCATCTACCAGCAGATCTGGCGCCGCCGCCGCATTCACCGTGCTTACGTCACCGTGCACATTGGCCGCGATCGGCGCGTCTACCTCGTGAAGAGCCGCGCCGTACCCGAGGACATCCTGCGCCGGACCCACGAGCCCAGGCTCCCCGAGCGCCGCGCCGTCCGCCTCGCCCTCGCCGCGGTCGGCCACGCCCGGGGCAGCGTGCGCGTGGTGGGGCGGCCGGAGCTCCTGTGGTACCCGTCGCGGCGGCTCCTCCATCCCGCGTGGCGGGTGCGCGTCCATCGGACCCGGCCTCGTGCCGAGGTCATCGTGTACGTGCACGCCATCACGGGCCGCATCATCTCCCGCGTGGACAATCTGGCCGAAGCGACGGGGAGGGCCACCGTCTTCCTGCCCAATCCCATGGCCCGCGCCCACGGATTTCAACCCCTCACCCCGAATGGCCGGGTGCAGCGTCCTCCGGAAAACGCCTACGTCGCGGTGACCCTCACCGGCCTGCGTGGCCAGCGCCGGCTCGATGGACGCCGCGTGACTACCCAACTCACCAGGCAGCGCGTCTCGAGCCCGCGCCTCGACTTCGTGATGCCGAGCACCCACGCGGGCTTCGAGGAAGTCTCGTCCTACTACCACGTGAACGAGGCCATCGCCTACCTGGAGAAGCTCGGCTACCGGGGCGGCCGCCGCATCTTCGCCGAGCCGATTCGCGTGAACGCCCGCGGCACGCGTGACGACAACTCGTGGTACAGCCCGGGAGAGCGCACGTTGACCTTCGGCACGGGCGACATCGACGACGCGGAGGACGGCGAGACCGTGCTCCACGAGTTCGGCCACGCCCTCCAGGACGCCATCTGCCCCGACTTCGGGCAGACTCAGGAAGCGGCGGCCATGGGAGAAGGGTTCGGCGACTATCTCGCGGCCAGCTTCTTCGCGGCGAGAAAGCCCGACGCCTACCGCAACACGGTGATGAGCTGAGATGGCGCGCGCGGCGACGGTATCCCGCCCGGCGTGCGGCGGGTCGACTGCGCCCTCACCTACGAAAGCTTCGATCACGGGGCGAACGCCGACGAGCACGACAACGGGCAGATCTGGTCGGCCACCCTGTGGGACATCTGGAACGCCCCCACTCGACGGGTGGCCGACCGCAACATCATCGACAGCCATTTCCAGCTCGACGGCTTCACCTCCTTCGCGCGGGGGGCGCGGGCCATTCTCGACGCGGACCGGAACCTCCACGGAGGGCGTCACGCGGCCCGTCTCCGGCAAATCTTCCGGCGCCGCGGCATC
>JBKOVG010000131.1:0-21424 GCA_046723845.1 Candidatus Methylomirabilota bacterium
CCCCACGAGCCCGCGGAGGGCGGGGGCCACGGCGAGGGCGACCCGGCGCCGCTCCTCGGGCGAGGCGGCCGGCACCGCCACGCCGCCGAAGCGCACGCGGCCCCGGGCGCGATGCTCGATGGCCTCCTCGGCGCGGCTGATGAGATCCATCGTCGCGAGATACGCCGCCTTCACGTCGGCGCCCCAGCAGATCGTCCCGTGCTTCTCGAGGAGGAGCGCCTTGGCCCCGGGGTGCCGCTCGAAGGTCTCCGCCACCTCGCGCGAGATGAGGAAGCCCGGTCGCCGGTAGCGGAGCGCGATGACGTCGTCGCCGTACACCTCGCGAAGCACGTCGGCGGCGCGGTCGTTGTTGGTCAGCGAGACGATGGCATCCGCGTGCGTGTGGATGACCGCGGGGGCGGGCAGGAAGCCGTGCAGCAGCGTCTCGATGGAGGGACGCGGGCTCGCCGGCTCCTGGAGCGCATGCGCGAGGTAGTCGACCATCTCCTGATCGCCCATGTTCTGGCGCTCGAGCAGCGCCAGCACGTCGTCCATGCGCACGCCGGGGAAGTGCTTCGGCTCGATGCTCTTGAGATCGGAGCCCGATCCCTTGACGCGGAGCACGCGCACCTCGCGGCCGCGATGGTCGCGCTCCGCGAGCTTGATCGAGGTGTTGCCCCCGCCCCACACCACCAGCGAGGTCTCGGCGCCGATGAGCCGCGAGGCGTAGACGAGGAGGCCGAGGCCGTCGAGATTGCGCGCGGCGGCCTCGTCCCAGCGCGAGTTCATGGCGACACCATAACCGAAACCGCGAGGACCCTCAAGATGCGGGCGCCTCTCGCTGCGCGAGCCACACGCCGAGGGAGGACAGGGCGAAGCCCGCCGCCGCGGTGGCGCTCAGCGTCTCGCCCAGCACCTGCTCTACACTGGACGCGGAGCGAAGGAAACCACCATGAGCGAGCCGACCCCGCGCGAGATGCAGGCCTACTACGAGCTCGGCCTCGAGGCCAACCGGCTGTTCCACGGCCATGGCCATCTCGAGCTCGCCCGCACGCAGGAGATCATCCTGCGCCATCTGCCGTCCCCGCCCTGTGCCGTCCTCGACGTGGGAGGCGGCCCCGGTGTATACGCCTGCTGGCTCGCCGCTCGCGGTCACCGCGTCACGCTGATCGATGCCTCTCCCTTCCACGTGAGACAGGCGAGCGAGGCCTCCCGGCGCCAGCCGTATGCGCCCATCGCCGAGTGCCGCCTGGGCGACGCGAGGCGGCTCGACGTGGATAGCGCCAGCGTGCCGGTGGTCCTGCTTCTGGGGCCGCTCTATCACCTGACCGAGCTCGAGGATCGCCTCCAGGCGCTGCGGGAAGCCCATCGCGTCCTCGAGCCCGCCGGCCTTATCTTCGCCGCCGCGGTGGATCGCTTCGCCTCGCTGCTGCCTGGCGTCTTCGAGAACACGCTCGCCGATCCGGTGTTCGCCACCATCGTCGAACGCGACCTGCGCGACGGCCAGCACCGGAATCCGACCGACAAGGACTACTTCACAACGGCCTTCTTCCATCGCCCGGAGGAGCTCGACGCGGAAGTGCGCGAGGCGGGCTTCGAACTGCTCGATCTCCTGGGCGTGGAGGGACCGGGCTGGCTCCTGGCCGACATCGAGCGGCGCTGGGCCGACGCGGCCGAGCGGGAGCGCCTCCTTCAGGCCGCTCGCGCCGTGGAGCGCGAGCCCACCCTCCTCGGCCTCCACGCGCACCTGCTCGCGGTGGGCCGGAAGCTCGCCTGACCGGCGTCCATCCGGCCGCGCCACGGAGCGGTTGACACCCCGGGCCCCGGCAGTTTACGGTCGCTCTTCAGGGGCAAGGAGGTCCCGCACCCATGTCGAGCACCTATCGCTATCAGATCCCCGTCGAGCAGACCGAGTGGAAGTTCGAGGGGAAGAACGAGACCAGCTTCACCTGGGAGTACGAGGACGGGCGCGAGAAGCTGCTCAACCTCTACGAGAAGGGCAAGAAGCAGCAGTGGGACGCGGGCACCCGGATCGACTGGTTGCAGGATCTCGATCCCGAGAACCCGATGATGATGGACGATCGCGCGGTGCCCATCTGGGGCTCGCCCATCTGGGACAAGCTCACCGAGAAGGAGCGGGTGCGCGTCCGCCACAACCTCCAGGCCCAGACCCTCTCCCAGTTCATGCACGGGGAGCAGGGCGCCCTCATCGCCACCGCCAAGATCGTACAGACGGTGCCCGGGGTGGACGCGAAGTTCTACGCGGCAACCCAGGTCATGGACGAGGCGCGGCACGTGGAAGCCTACGCGAGGCTGCTCCACGAGAAGTTCGAGCTCGCCTATCCCATCACCCACGGCCTCCGCACGCTCATCGAGCAGACCATCAGCGATCGCCGGTGGGACATGACCTATCTCGGCATGCAGATCCTCATCGAGGGCCTGGCCCTCGCCGCCTTCCAGCGCATCCGCGACACCGCCAAGAATCCCCTCGCCGCCTCCGTGAACGCCTACGTGATGCAGGACGAGGCGCGCCACGTGGCCTTCGGCCGGCTCGCCCTGCGCGAGTACTACCCGCAGCTGACCGAGGCCGAGCGCGACGAGCGCGAGCAGTTCGTGGTCGAGGCCTGTTATCACATGCGCGATCGCTTCAACCAGCGCGAGGTGTGGGAGACCCTGGGCCTGCCCGTGGACGAGTGCCTCCAGGTCGCCATGGTGTCGGACCAGATGCGCCAGTTCCGCACGCGCCTCTTCACCCGCATCGTGCCCACCGTGAAGGACATCGGCCTGTGGGGCTCGCGCGTGCAGAAGGCCTACGGCGACATGGGCGTGCTCGACTTCGCCTCCATCGACGCGGAGGCGATGCTGGACAACGACAACCGGGTCGCCGAGGAGTTCGACGCCCGGCGCCGCTGACCGAAACGAGCGCGCGCCCGCAGCGTCACCGTCCCGTGAGGAGCCTCTAGGTCTGCCGCGACAGGATGCCCGCCCTCGACGTCAGCGTAGACGTCAGTCGTTTCCCCGTTGCCCCGGGGCGATTCGGATGTGAGGAGATGAGGCGATGAAGGGTCTGATCATGGACTACCCGCTGACGCTCACGCAGCTCTTCGAGCGCTCGCGGAAGCTCTTCCACCGGAAGACCATGGCCACCCGGGTGCCCGGGCACGGCCTCCTGCGCTACACCTACGCGGACTACGCGGAGCGCGTGGCCCGGCTCGCCGCCGCCCTCGCGCGCCTGGGCCTCCAGAAGGGCGACCGCGTGGGCACCTTCGCGTGGAACTCGCACCGCCACATGGAGGTGTACTTCGCGGCGCCCCTCATGGGCATGGTGCTCCACACCGTGAACATCCGCCTCTCCCCCCAAGACCTCACCTACATCATCAACCACGCGGAGGACAAGGTCCTCATCGTGGACGCGAGCCTCTGGCATCTCCTCGAGCCCATCCGGAAGGACCTCAAGACGGTCCAGCACGTGATCGTCATGAAGGACACGCCCGCCGCGGAGATCCCCGCGGGCGCCATGGAGTACGAGGCCCTCCTCGCCGACGCCAAGCCCGTGGAGACGTGGCCGACGCTGAACGAGACCGACGCCGCCGGCATGTGCTACACCTCCGGCACCACGGGCCATCCCAAGGGCGTCCTCTACACGCACCGCGGGATCTACCTCCACTGCTTCGGGTCGTCCACGGTGGACGTGCTCGGCATCTGTGAGCGCGACGTCATCCTCCACATTGTGCCCATGTTCCACGCCAACGCCTGGTGCGTGCCCTTCGCGGGAGTCATGAACGGCTCCACCCAGATCTTCGGCGGACCCAATCCGCAGCCGCGCGACATCATCGAGATCGTCCACCACGAGCGCGTGACGGTGGTGGGCGCGGTGCCCACGGTGTGGATCGCCATCCAGGGCATCCTGGAGAAGGAGCCGCAGTGGGACATCTCCTCCATCCGCTGCATCCCCATCGGCGGCTCGGCGGCGCCCAAAACTTTGATCGAGCTCTTCGACAAGAAATACGGCGCCTACATGCTCCACGCCTGGGGCATGACCGAGATGTCCCCCCTCGGCACGGTGTGCCGTCCCCGCTCCTACATGGACAGCCTGTCCGAGGAGGAGCGGTACAACGTGCGCGCCAAGCAGGGCGCCATCGTGGCCGGAGTGGACATGCGCATCGTGGACGACGCGGGCAAGATCCAGCCCTGGGACGGCAAGAGCGTGGGGGAGATCCAGGTGCGCGGGCCGTGGATCACCAGCGGCTATTACAACAATCCGGCGGGCGCCGCCCAGTTCACGGAGGACGGCTGGTTCCGCACGGGCGACGTGGCCTCCATCGATCCCGACGGCTACGTGCAGATCACCGACCGGACTAAGGACCTGATCAAGTCCGGCGGCGAGTGGATCTCCAGCGTGGACATGGAGACCACCATCATGGGCCACCCCAAGGTGCTGGAGGCCGCGGTCATCGCCGTGCCCCACCCGCAGTGGGTGGAGCGTCCGCTGGCCTGCGTGGTGCCCAAGCCGGAGTTCAAGGACTCCCTCACGGAGAGCGAGATTCTCGACTACCTCAAGCCGCTCGTGGCCAAGTGGTGGCTGCCCGACGAGGTGCGCTTCATCGAGGCGGTGCCCAAGACCTCCGTGGGCAAGTTCGACAAGAAGGTGCTGCGCGAGCGCTTCAAGGACTGGAAGCCGAAGGCGTAGCCTCCGTGCCGGTGATCTCGGCCACCGCAGAATGGCGCGCCTCCCACCCCGGTGCCGTCATCGGCCTGCTGGAGCTGTCCCGGGTCGACAACTCGCGGCCGTCGCCCGCCCTCGAGGAGCGAAAGCGGAAGACGGAAGCGCAACTCCGCGAACGCTACCAGGGCTTCACCCGACAGGATTTCCTGTCCCTGCCCGTGATGGCGGCCTATGCACGGTACTACAAGCGCTTCGGCAAGACCTACCACGTTCAGCTTCAGGTCGAGTCCATCGTCCTGAAGGGAAAGTCCCTTCCCGACGTCTCGCCCCTCGTCGACTCCAACTTCATCGCAGAGGTGGACAGCCTGGTGCTGACCGCCGGTCACGATGTCGACGAGCTGCACGGCGCCGTGTCCATCGACGTGTCGCGGGAGGGCGACGAGCTGACGCAATTGGAGGGGGCGGCCAAGGTCATCCGGGCGGGCGACATGATCATGCGAGACGAGAAGGGGATCTGCTGCTCGATTCTCTACGGGCAAGACAATCGGTCGCCCATCTCGGCCGGGACATCCCACGTCCTCTACGTTGCATACGCGCCGCCGGGCGTCCCCGCGGATACGGTGACCGCGCACCTGCGGGCCGTCGAGGAGCACGCGCGCCTGTTCTCTCCCCTCGCCGTCACCGAACAGCAGCAATTGCTCGTCGCCTAGAAGCCGGACTACAGGAGCCCACTATGCTGATCGTCGACGCGCAGATCCATCTGTGGAAGAACAACAAGCCGTCGAACTTCGCCAATCACCGCCAGATCCCCAACTACACCGCGGAGGACGCCCTCCGCGAGATGGACGCGGGCGGGGTCAACGCGGCCCTCATCCATCCGCCGAGCTGGGACCCGGATTCCAACGCCCTCGCCGTGGAGGCATCGAAGGCGCATCCCCACCGCTTCGCCATCCTCGCCAACTTTCCCCTCGACCAGCCGGACAGCCGCGCCAAGGTGACGGAGGTGAAGGGCCGGCCCGGCGTGCTCGGGCTGCGCTTCGCGCTCCTGCGGCCGCACCAGCAGACGTGGCTCACCGACGGGAGCCTCGACTGGCTGTGGGTGGCCGCCGAGCGGGCGCAGCTGCCCATCGCGCTGCTCGGGCCCGGCCTCTTCCAGGTCATCGGCACCATCGCGGAGCGCCATCGCGGGCTCAAGCTGATCATCGATCACTTCGGCCGGCCCGACGCGGCGTGGTCGAACCTGCCCGACCTAGTCGCCGCGGCCAAGCATCCGAACGTGGCCCTCAAGGCCACGGGGGCCCCCAGCTACTCGAGCGAGCCCTATCCCCACCGCGACATCCACGGCCACATCCGGAAGCTCCACGACGCCTTCGGCCCCGAGCGGATGTTCTGGGGCACGGACATCACGCGCATGCCGTGCCCCTGGAAGCAGTGCGTGACCATGTTCACCGAGGAGATGCCGTGGCTGTCTGCGAGGGACAAGGAGCTGATCATGGGCCGCGCCGTCTGTAACTGGCTCGGCTGGAAGCTCAAGGGCTAGTCTCCCGGCTTCATCACCTCGCTACGCCCGGCACGCCTCGAGCGCCTTCCAGTCGAACTCGATCCCGTGCCCGGAACGGTCCGGTGCGACGGCGAAGCCGTCCTGGATCACCAGCGGATGCGCGATGTAGCGGTCGAGGCCGAAGCCGTGGGCTTCCAGGTAGGAGCGGTTGGGCGCGGCGGCGAGGAGGTGCACGGTGAGGTCGTGGGCGCCGTGCGAGGTCACGGGCAGGTTATAGGCCTCGGCGAGGCGGGCCACCTTCATGAACACGCTGACGCCGCCGCAATTGGTCACGTCGGGCTCGGGGAAGGTCACTCCGCCCGCGTGGATCATCTGGGCGAACTCGTAGAGCGTGTGGAGATTCTCCCCCGTAGCCACGGGCAGACCGCCTTCCCGCACGATGCGCACGTGGCCGAGCACGTCGTCGGGGATGGTCGGCTCCTCCAGCCAGACAAGCTGGTAGGGCTGGAGAGCACGGGCAGCGCGGATCGCCTCGTCGGGCGTCCAGCGCATGTTGGCGTCGACCATGAGAGGAAAGTCGGAGCCGAGGTGCTCTCGCATGGCCTTCACGCGCGCCACGTCCTCGGAGAGCTGGGGCCGGCCCACTTTCATCTTGATGGCGCGGAAGCCTTTCTTCAGGTTGTCGTCGGTCTGGGCGAGGAGCTTGTCCAGCGGGAAGTCGAGATCGATGCCGCCCGCGTAGCACGGAACCCTGGCGTCGTGGCCGCCCAGCAAGGTCCAGAGCGGGACGCCGAGCGCGCGGGCCTTCAGATCCCAGAGCGCGATGTCCACCGCGGAGATGGCCATGCTCGCCGTCCCGCCCCGCCCACCGTAATGGAGCACCCACCACATCTTCTTCCAGAGCGCCTCGATCAGATCGGCGCGACCGCCGATCAGCCGCGGGGCCAGATCGCGCTGGATGGTCGCATGCACGGCGGCCCCGTTGGCGCCCACCGTGTAGGTGTAGCCGCTGCCTTCGTGTCCCTCCGCATCGCGGACGCGCACGGTGATCAGCTCGAAGTGCGCGATCTGCCCGTGGGTGCTGTCGGATAGGATCACGGGCAGCTTGATCAGGTAGTGGTCGGCCTGGACGTTCGCGATCGCGGTCATGGCACCTCCCGAGCGACAATGGCGTCCCGGATCGCGGCCGAGTGTACCCGGTTTCGACGGAATCTTCCCTCTTGACGAGATCGCGCGGCTGGGTCTTAGTGGGGCACCGGCGAAGCTGATCTCTCAGGAGGTGTGACCATGTCCAGCCAGAAGACCACGCTTCCCTACACCGGGAAGGAGTTCCTCGAGAGCCTCGACGACGGCCGCGAGGTCTGGATCTATGGCGAGCGCGTGAAGAACATCACCACGCATCCCGCCTTCCAGAACTGCGCCCGGATGCTCGCGCGACTATACGATGCGCTGCACGACGACCACGGGAGCGGCCGGGGCGTGCTCACCGAGCCCACCGAGTGGGGCGGCTTCACCCACCGCTACTTCCGAGCTCCCACCACGGTGGAGGAGCAGGTCGCCGGCCGCGACGCCATCGCGGCGTGGGCGCGCCTCACCTACGGCTGGCTCGGGCGCTCCCCCGACTACAAGGCGGCCTTCCTGGGCACACTCGGCGCCAATGCCGAGTTCTACGCGCCCTACCAGGACAACGCGCGCCGCTGGTATCGCTTCTCCCAGGAGCGGGTGCCCTTCATCAATCACGCGATCATCCATCCGCCGGTGGACCGCAACATCGCCCCCGGCGCCCCCGGCGGCGCCACCGACGTCTGCGCGCGCGTGACGAAGGAGACGGACGCGGGCATCCACGTCTCGGGGGCCAAGGTGGTGGCCACGGGCTCGGCCCTGACCCATTTCACCTTCGTCGCCCATCACGGGCTTATCCCCGTGCAGGGCAAGGACTTTGCCATCGTCTTCATGGTGCCGACCAACGCCAAGGGCGTGAAGCTCATCTGCCGGGTCTCGAACGAGCTGCGCGCGGCCATGCTCGGGAGCCCCTTCGACTATCCCCTCTCGAGCCGCCTCGACGAGAACGACGCGATCTTCGTGATGGACGACGTCTTCGTGCCCTGGGAGGACGTGTTCGTCTACGCCGACGTGGAGAAGGCCAACAACTTCTTCCCGCGCACCGGCTTCCTCCCGCGCGCTCTCATCCACGGCTGCACCCGCCTCGCCGTCAAGCTCGACTTCATCACGGGGCTCCTCATCAAGGCCACGGAGATCACAGGGTCGCGGTCGTTCCGGGGCGTCGAGGCGAACATCGGCGAGGTCATCGCCTGGCGCAACATGATCTGGGGCCTGTCCGACGCGATGGCCAAGACGGCAGATCCCTGGACGGGCGGCTGCATCCTCCCGGGCATGGAGCCGGCCGCCGCGTATCAGGTGCTGGCGCCCGAAGCGTACGTGCAGATCAAGAACCTCATCGAGAAGACGGTGGCGAGCGGGCTCATCTACCTCAACTCGCACGCCCGGGACTTCAAGTCGGCGGACCTCCGGAGCTACCTCGATCGTTACCTACGGGGATCGGGCGGTGTCGACGCCGTCGAACGCGTCAAGCTCATGAAGCTCCTGTGGGACGCGGTGGGCACGGAGTTCGGCGGCCGGCACGAGCTGTACGAGATCAACTACTCCGGCAGCCACGAGGAGATCCGGCGCTACGCCCTGTTCGGAGCCCTCGCCTCCGGCCAGTACGATCGCTGGAAGCAGTTCGCGGAAACGTGCATGGCGGAGTACGACCTCGATGGGTGGACGGCCAAGGATCTGGTCAACACGCCCACGATGAGTGTGTCCCGTTGACCGCGTCCGCGCACATGCCACTTCGCCGGCCGAGTCGAGCCGGATGCACCGCGAGCTGCTAGTCGATGGTCTTGTCCGCCCGCAGCAGGAATAGCGGCGGGATGACCAGCTTGAGCGCCTGTGCGGTCTTGAGGTTGAGGTTGAGAGAGAACTAGAGGCGGAGCCGTCGGCTGAGCGTCGGCGGTCAGCGGCCATCCTGCGGCCACGCCGCCGAGAAGGGAGATGAAGTCGCGCCGCCGCATGCAATTCCTCCGTTCGGGTTCGTTCGCGATGCCGAGCAGGGGGAGCCTAGCACATCCGACTCGTGTGGTCGGTTGACTTGCTTTGCGCACTCTGACAGGATCGGCGCCATTCGCACGAAGAAAGGATCTCTCGAATGACCAGCGGCGACGTGGTGATCGTGGGCGGCGGCATCGTGGGCATGGCCACGGCGTACTACCTCGCGAAGGGCGGCGTGGCGAGCGTCGTCATCGAGCGCGACGCCATCGGCAGCCACGCCTCCGGCTACGCCTACGGCGGGCTGAGCCCGCTGAGCGGCTTCGGCATCCCCGGGCCCCTGGCGGAGATGGCGCAGGAGGGAATGCGACTCCATCGCGAGCTGGCCGAGACCCTCGTCGAAGAGACGAAGATGGACGTCGACTTCCGCGTGCGGCCCTCGCTCGCTCTCGCCCTCACGGAGGCGGACGTGCGTCGACTCCAGGCCGCTCTGCCCTGGCAGCAGCAGCAGGCCGGTTACTCCGCGCGCTGGCTGGACGCCCCCGAGGCTCGCCGCGTGGAGCCGCGCATCTCCGAGGAGACGATCGGGGCGGTTCTGATTGACGGCACCGCGGACGTCGAGCCCTATCGCCTCGTGCTCGCCCTCACCCGCGCCGCCGAGCAGCTGGGCGCGACCGTGCGGCACGGGAAGGTCACCGGGCTGCGGCGTGCCGGCGGACGCGTCACCGGCGTCATCCTCGAGCGCGGCGAGATCCTGTGCTCCGCGGTGGTGCTGGGCCTCGGCCCGTGGAGCGGCGAGACGTCGAGCTGGATCGACACGCCCATCGAGGTGCGCCCGCTCAAGGGCCAGATCCTCCGGCTGCAGGCCCCCGGGCCGCCCGTGACCTGCTCCGTGGGCTGGGGGCACAACTACGCCACCACGAAGACCGACGGCCTCCTGTGGGCGGGCACCACCGAGGAGGAAGCGGGCTTCGACGAGGAGTCGACGGCGGAGGCCCGCGACGAGATCGGGGCCGCTCTGGTGACGATGCTGCCCGCGCTGGCCGACGCCCAGGTCGTGTACCAGACCGCGTGCTTGCGCCCGCTCGCTTCCGACGGCCTGCTCCTGCTCGGCCGCGTCCCCGGGCTCGAGCAGGTGTACATGGCCACGGGCGCGGCGCGCAAGGGCATCGTGTACGGCCCGCCCATGGGGCGCGCCATCGCCGATCTCATCCTTACCGGCACCACGAAGCTCGCTCTCGACGCCTTCAATCCCGGCCGCTTCGCGAAATAGCGTCCGGGGCAATCCGATCAGGGTTGCCCGTGCGTAAGTAACAGATCCGGCTCCTCCTCCCCGACTCTCCGCGTCTCCTTCCCAATCCGTCCACGCGCCGGCGTCGTAGATCTCCGTGAGTGGCGAGGCAGCCACCGAGGAGGCGGTGATGGACGAGAAGCAGAGTTGGCGGTCCGCGGCGGCAGGCACGGCGGTCGCGCTCGGCCTGCTCGTGACGCTCGGCGCGCCGGCGGGCACCGAGCAGAGCGTGACCATTCAGACCTTTCAGTTCAAGCCCACGCCCATCGAGGTGCCGGCAGGAACCAGGGTGAGCTTCACGAACCAGGACGACATCACCCACACCGTGACCTCGGGCACTCCCGAGAGCCCCGACGGCAAGTTCAGCCATCGCCTGGAGGCCACGGGCGCCACCGCCACCGTCGATCTCACGAAGCCCGGTGTCTATCCGTACTTCTGCGAGCGGCACCGGTCGATGCGCGGCGAGATCCGCGTCAAGTAACCCGTTCACCCGGAGGAGAGAGCCATGAAGCGTGTCGTCTCGAGCATCGTAGGAGCCGTCGCGGCCGCGGCGTTCCTGGCCGTCACCATCGGAGAGCCCATCGCGCGGGCGGAGGCGCAGCAGGGTCACACCATGGCGGCCATGACCACCTCCAGCACCAAGGCGTCGGGGCTTCGCTCCACCCTCAACACGCTCTTCCAGGAGCACATCTATCTCGCCGCCGCTGCCACCGGCGCCGCGCTGGGCGGCCGCGAGGCGGAGTTCAAGGCCGCGGCTGCCGCGCTGGACGCCAACTCCGTGGCCATCTCCAAGGCCATCGGCAGCGTGTACGGCCAGGGCGCGGAGGATGCCTTCCTGCCCCTGTGGCGGAAGCACATCGGCATGGTGGTGGACTACACGGTGAGCGTGGCCACGAACGACAAGGCCAAGCAGGACAAGGCGGTGGCCGATCTCATCGGCTACACGCAGGACTTCGGCGCCTTCCTCCAGTCGGCCAACCCCAACCTGCCCAAGAGCGTGGTGGCCGACCTCGTGAAGCATCACGTGGTCACGCTCAAGGAGGTCATCGACGCCCAGGCGGCCAAGGATCCCGCCAAGGCGTACACGGCGGTGCGCACGGCGGCGGGGCACATGCAGATGATCGCCGATCCGCTCGCCGAGGCCATCGTGAAGCAGTTCCCCGACAAGTTCAGCTCGTAGCGGCGGCGCGTCTCCCCCTCACCCTGCCCTCTCCCCCAAGGGGAGAGGGGATCTGAAACCCTCGCCCCCTCCGGGGGCGAGGGCAGGGTGAGGGGGGCGATGCTTCAACCTCGCCGCCTCAGCCCTTCGCTTCGACCTCCGCCACCGCCCGCTCGGCGATCGCGGTGTCCACGAGGTCCTCGTAGCGGTGGGCCTTCGAGATGAAGCCGCCCGACTGGAGAATCCGCTGGAGATAGTCGAAGCCGGGGCGACGGAGGATTGGATCGCCCGACCACGTGCCCTGCCGCGAGAATCTCGCCACGGCTCGCTCGAGGATCCCCGGGTCGATGTCGGGGAAGCCCGAAGCGACCGCGCCCGTGATGGCCTTGGCGTCGTGGGTGGCGAGCCAGCGCTGGGTGCGATAGAGCCCCCGCGTGAAGCGCAGCACCGTCTCGGGCTCGCGGCGGAGGAAGTCAGGCGTGGTCATGTACGAGGTGAAGGGCACGGGTCCCGTCGCCCCGCCCATGGAGGCGACGAGGTGCCCCTCGCCGGCGGCGAGCATCTGCTCCACGATGGGCTGCGTCTGCTCGAAGAAGTCGCCGTGCCCCGATCGAAAGGCGGCCAGCGCCTCGGGCACCGGCCGGTGGCGCTCGATGCGCACGGACGCCGGGTCCACTCCCTCGCGGCGCAGCACGGTGAGCATGCACTGCCATGGGGTGGGCGCCTCCGCGAAGGAAATGACCGTCCTGCCCACCAGATCCGTCCAGCGAAAGCTCGGCCGCGGCTCGCGACTCAGGAGGAAGAAGCCGCTCCGGCTGCACACCTCGGCGAAGTGGGGGAGCAGCCGACCCCCACGATCCGCGAGGTCGAAGCTCCGCATGAGGCCGCCGAGGGAGATCTCGATGCTGCCGTCGAGCACGGCGTCCACGGTGCTCTTGCCGTAGGTGGCCGCGGCCTGCCAGGCGACGTCGAGCCCTTCCTCCCGGAAATGGCCGAGGGCCACGCCCGCGGCGAGGGGGGTGTAGAACGGCGTGTAGAACGGCATCAGCACGGTCATCGGACGCAGGCTCACGACGTGTGTTCCTCCGAGGCAAGAGCGATGGCTGGCGGCATCTTACCCCGGTTTCTCCGAGGCGGCACGGGGAAGGCCCATCACGGCGACGAGCACGGCCGCCACCACCAGCGCGGGCACGAAGGCGGCGGCTCTTCGGGCGTGGGTGAGCATGAGCCCGCCCGTGATGGCGCCCGCCACGAGGGCACCGATGACCGCCGTCATGCGCCGCCGCTCGCCGACGGCGCCGGAGACGGAGGTGAGCTCGGCCACCAGCGCGGTGATGGTGCCCGTGATGTACGTGGTCGCGATGCCGGGCACGGCGAGCCGGCGCGCCACCGCGCTCTGGATGCCCATGGCGAGACCGGACAGGACGATCATGCCCAGGAGGCCGGGGCCCGTGGCGCGCGACCCGCCGAGCCAGCCCACCGCGAACACGAAGAGCACCAGGAACTCCAGGCCGAGCGCGAAGGTGATACGCACTGACCACACCACACGATCGCGAGGGGGGCCGACGAGCTTGGCCGCCACCACCACGCCCCCCACGAAGCCCACGATGGCCGCGGTGGAGTGCGCCACCTGTAGCTCCTGGGTCTGCCCGATGGCCAGGCCCAGGAGCACGGCGTTGCCCGTCATGTTGGCGGTGAACACGTGGCTCAGTCCCAGGTAGCTGAGCGCGTCCACGCATCCCGCCGCGAAGGTCAGGGCGAGGAGCACCCGGTCCCGCCAGGCTCCCGGCCGGCTCGAATCCGCTGTCGCTCTCTTCCCCGGCATCGTCTCTCTCCTCGGACAGCAAGATCATCGGTGCCCGGATAGTCGCACGAAGGTGGTCGCGCCGGCTTTTTTGGCCTGGGAAGTCGCGCCATCTATACTGGGCGCGGTCGCTCCGCTTTCTCACCGTGGCCAGAGAGGGCAAAGCGTGCGCCCGTGGTTTACCAGGAGCGCTTCGACGTGGTGCGGGAGCGGATCCCCGTGGCCACTACTCGCGGCTGGAGACGCGAGACAAGGCACCTGATCTTCGGCGTCTTCCTCATCGGGAGCGAGATCGCGGGCGTCCACACGCGCGCGGGAGGCCGGATCGCCGGGCGCGAGGCCGTCGCGACGGCTGATCGTGGCAACCGCCTGACGCCTCGGAGCGGCTCTCGGCCTCACCGTGCCGCTGCCGCGCCTCCCGCGCCGCGCTTGTTTCAGAGCGTCCCCAGCGCTCGCAGCACCACTTCGGGCGTGATGGGCTGCGCGGTGACGCGCGCGCCCAGCGGAGCCAGGGCGTCGTTCACCGCGTTCAGCACGGCCCCGGGGGCGCCGGCCGTGCCCGCCTCCCCCGCGCCCTTGAAGCCGCCGTCGGCGTAAGCGGTGGGCGTCTCCACGTGACCGACCACGATGTCGGGCATCTCCGCGGCCATGGGCACGAGGTAGTCCATCAGGGTGCCCGTGAGGAGCTGGCCCTGCTCGTCGTAGACGAGATGCTCGTATAGCGCGGCCCCGATGCCCTGCACGATGGCGCCGCGGATCTGCTCGTCGACGAGGCGCGGGTTGATGATGCGGCCGCAGTCCTCCACGCAGCAGTGCCCCAGGAGGCGCACGAAGCCCGTCTGCACGTCCACCTCCACGTGAGAGAGCTGGATACCGTTGGTGAAGGCGAAGCCCTGATGCCGCGGCACGTAGTGTCGGGTCACCGTCAGCTCGGACTGGAAGTCCTTGGGCAGGGTGTCGGGACGGAAGTAGGCGACTCGCCCCAGCTCGGGCAGCTCGAGCCGGATCTCGCCGGTGGCCGCGTCGACGATCTTGCTGAGCCGGATGTCGAGGTCGTCGGGGTCGCACTGGAGCACGGCCGCGGCGACCTTGAGGATGTTGCCGCGGAGGGCCCGGCCGGTCTGGAGCGCCGCTTCCCCGCCGATCCCGGCGCCACGCGAGGCCCAGGTGCCGCCGCCGTAGGGTGAGACCAGCGTGTCGCCGGTGAGCACGCGCACGTCTTCCATCGCCACGCCGACGGCGCTCGCCACCACCTGCGCGATCATGGTGTCCGTCCCCTGCCCCTGCTCGGTCACGCCGGTGAGGCAGGTGAGCGTGCCTGACGGCTCGAGCTTGACGGTGCAGCCGTCCTGGGAGGAGATGCGCGCCCCGCCCACCCCGTAGAAGGCGGGGCCGGGCGTGGTCAGCTCGATGAAGGCGCAGAGGCCGAGCCCGCGGTAGATGCCGCGGCCACGCAGGGCGTCGCGCTCCGCGCAGAGGCCGCGATAGTCGGCGATGCGCAGCAGCTCGTCGAGTGCCTCTTCGTGGGAGAGACGCTCGAAGAAGTAGCCAGTCTGTGAGGTGTGGGGATACATGTCGGCGGTGACGTAGTTCTTCCGGCGCATCTCCACGGGATCGAGCTCGAGCTCCCGCGCTGCGCGGTCGACCATGGCCTCCATCACCGCGAAGGCGATGGGATGGCCCACCGCGCGGTACTGGCACATGGGCGTCTTGTTCTGGAAGACCACGCGGAGCGACGCAGCGTAGTCGCGGAAGCGGTAGACGCCGGGAGCGAGCCGTACCGTCTGGTTGCCTTCCACCGCGCTCGTGCGCGGGTACACGGAGTAGGGCCCGATGCCCGTGAGATCGTCCACGCGCATGCCGAGGATCGTCCCGTCCTGGCGCACGGCCAGCTCCGCCTTCACGCGATGCTCGCGCGCGTGGATGTCGCTCACGAAGGACTCGAGGCGGTCCGCGGTGAACTTCACGGGCCGGCCGATCATGACGCTCAGCGCGCAGGTGGCCATCTCGTCGGGGTAGATGTGAACCTTGATGCCGAAGCTCCCGCCCACGTCGCGGCAGATGACGCGCACATCCTGCTCGGGCAGCCCGAGATGCCGCGCCAGGATGTCCTGCATCATGTTGGGCGCCTGAAAGGAGTGGTAGACGGTGAGTCGGCGCTCGGCCGGGTCGAAGTCGGCGAGGATGGCGCGGGCCTCGAGAGTCACCCCAGTGTGGCGGCCCATGGTGAAGGTCTCGCTCAGCACGACGTCCGCCTGCCGGAAGGCCGCCTCCGGATCGCCGGAGGTGAGCGAGAGCTCGAAGGCGAGGTTGTCCCCGAGCTCGGGATGGATGACGGGCGTGGCGGGATCGAGCGCCGTCGCGGGATCGGTGACGGCGGGCAAGACCTCCCAGGTCACCCGCACGCGTGCGGCGCCATCCTCGGCGAGGGCGCGGCTCTCCGCCACCACCGCGGCCACCGGCTCGCCCTGCCAGGACGCCTTACCCACGGCGAGCGGGCGCTGCATCGCCGACTTCATGCCCTGGAAGTGCGCGAGGGTGCCGACCCAGCCCGAGCACACGGAGGCCATGGCCTCGCCGGTGACCACCGCGGTCACCCCGGGGAGGGCCGCCGCCTCCGCGGCGTCGATGGCCACGATGCGCGCGTGCGCGTGGGGGCTTCGCACGAAGGCGACGTGGAGCATGCGGGGCAGGACGACGTCGTCCGTGAAGGCACCGCGGCCCGCGAGGAGGCGGGCCGTCTGCGGCCGCACCACGCTCTCGCCGATATAGCTCCGTCCCGCCTCGATGCGGCTCACACGCGGCCTCGCGCCTCCGCCGTCCGTCGCACAGCGGCCACGATGGCGTGATAGCCGGTGCACCGGCAGTAATTGCCGGACAGTGCCTCGCGGATCTCCTCCGGTGAAGGAACCGGCCGCCGCGCGAGGAGATCCTGCGCGGTGAGCAGCATGCCGGGCGTGCAGAAGCCGCACTGGAGCGCGTTCTCGACCGCGAAGGCCTGCTGCAGGTCGCGGGCCTCGCCGGAGGCCGCCACTCCCTCGATGGTTTCCACGCGGCTGCCGTCGCACTGCACAGCGAGCATGAGGCAGCCGCGCACGACGGCTCCGTCCACCCGCACCGAGCACGCGCCGCACACCCCATGCTCGCAGCCCACGTGCGAGCCGGTCAGCTCGAGCTCGTAGCGGAGGAAGTCTACCAGGCTCTGCCGCGGCTCGACGCGACGGCGCACCGCCGCGCCGTTCACGGTGAGTGAGATCGCCACGGTGTCGTCCACGTCACCCTCGTCCGAGCGCGGCGAGGCTGCGCGCGAGGAGCACCCCCGCCAGGTGTCGCCGGAGCGCGGGGCTCGCGTGCACATCGCCCGGCGGATCCAGGTCGCTCTCCAGCGCCCGCGCCGCCTCGGCGAGCACCCCGGGCGCCGGAGATCGGCCGGCCAGGACCGCCTCGGCGCGCGCGGCGCGCACGGGAACGGAGCCGACGCCGCAGTAGGCGAGGCGCGCCTCGCCGATCGTGCCGTCGTCCACGCGGCAGTGGGCGGCGAGACCGACGAGGGCGTAGTCGGCCTGGCGCCGGGCGAGCTCGTCGAAGCGCGAACGCCAGCCCGCGCGCATCACGGGCACCGTTACCGCCGTCACGATCTCGCCCTCGCGCAGATCGGTGGTGTAGATGCCGCAGAAGAACCGCGCGGCGGCGATCTCGCGCGCGCCCTCGGGGCCGGCGGCACGCACGACGGCCTCGAGGGCGAGGAGGCACGCGGGCAGCTCGGCGGCGGGATCGGCGAGGGCGACGCTGCCGCCCAGGGTGCCGCGTGCGCGAATGGCGCGGTGGCCCACGTGGGGCATGGCCTGCGCGATGAGCGGCGCGTGACGCGCCACCAGCGCGGAGTGCTCCACCGCATCGTGCCGCGCGAGGGCGCCGATGACGAGGGCGTCGCCCTCCATGGCGATGCCATCGAGGCCGGGCACGCGATTGATGTCGATGAGGGCCGCCGGTGTGGCCAGGCGCATGTTGAGCGCGGGCACCAGGCTCTGGCCGCCGGCGAGGACGCGGCCGTCCGGCCCGTAGCGCGCGAGCAGCGCGAGAGCCTCGTCGAGTGAGGTCGGCCGGTGATAGGTGAAGGGCGCCGGCTTCACGCGGGAATCCTACCTTGACGCTCGAAACTGCGCCCTGCTATGTTACGCCCCGGCTCATCCTCCATGGCGTCACCCATCGTCCGTACCGAGCGCCTGACCCGGAGCTTCGGCAGTCTCCTGGCCGTGGCGCAGGTCGATTTCGAGGTGGAGCGCGGGGAGCTGCGCTCGATCATCGGCCCCAACGGCGCGGGCAAGACGACCTTCTTTCGCCTCATCTCCGGTGAGATGCCGCCCACCACGGGCCGCATCTGGTTCGACGGCCGCGAGATCACCGGGCTGCCCCAGCATCGCGTCTCGCGCCTCGGCGTCTCCAAGTCATACCAGATCACCAACGTCTTCCCGCACCTCTCCGTGCTGGAGAACGTGCGCGTGGCCGCGCAGACCTATCGCCTCGCCTTCAACTTCTGGGGCCGCGCGGCGGCCCTCACCACCATCCGCGACAAGGCCGGGCGCATCCTTCAGGAGGTGGGCCTCTGGGACAAGCGCGATCTTCTCGCCGCCCATCTCTCGCACGGCGAGAAGCGCCACCTCGAGCTCGGCATCGCGCTGTCCACCGATCCCGTTCTCCTCCTCCTCGACGAGCCCACCGCGGGCATGAGCCCCGAGGAGACGGACGAGACGATCCGGCTCATCCGCCGCATCGCCACCGGGCGCACGGTCATCCTCGTCGAGCACAAGATGAAGGTGGTCATGAACATCTCCGACCGCATCACCGTCCTGCACCAGGGCCAGGTGCTGGCCGAGGGCAGCCCGGCGGAGATCCGCGCCAACGAGCGCGTGCAGCAGACTTACCTGGGCGCGACCAAGTGACCCTGCTCGCCCTCGAGGACGTGCAGACCTACTACGGCGAGGCGCATATCCTGCAGGGCATCTCCCTCACCGTGCAGGCGGGCGAGGTGGTCACGCTCATCGGCCGCAACGGGGCGGGCAAGACGACGACCTTGCGGAGCATCATGGGCCTGGTGCCGCCACGCGGCGGGCGCATCACCTTCGACGGCCGCGAGCTGAGGCGCCTGCCGACCCACGAGGTGGCGCGGGCAGGCATCGCCTACGTACCGGAGGAGCGCCGCATCCTGCCCAACCTGAGCGTGGCGGAGAATCTGCGCCTGGGCCTCCTCGGCGCGCCCGCCGCCTCCGCCAGGAGCAACGGCGCGGTGGTGGACGAGGTGCTCGGCTACTTCCCCCGTTTGCGCGAGCGCTACGAGCAGAAGGGCAAGTCCCTCTCGGGCGGCGAGCAGCAGATGCTCGCTATCGCCCGCGGGCTGGTCGCCCGGCCCAAGCTCATGCTGGTGGACGAGCCCACGGAAGGGCTCTCCCCGCTCCTCGTGCAGAGCCTCACCACCATTCTCGGAGAGATCAACCGGCGCGGCACCACCATCCTCCTCGTGGAGCAGATCCTCGAGGTCGCCCTCGCGCTCTCCCATCGGCTCTACGTCATCGATCAGGGACGCATCCAGTTCGAGGGCACGCCGGACGAGCTCCGCGCCGACCCGGACATCCAGCAGCGTTTCCTCGGAGTGTAGGGTCATCGGCCGGACGAGCCATCGCCAAGAAGGCAAGCCTGTCAAGCACCCGGATCGAGCGGACTCTCAGCTGCGCAGGTGTTGCACCGATCGTCGCAAAGATTGCTGGCACACCTCGAGTGATACGGATTTTCCTTCGGCGTTCTTTCCGAGCACGCTATCAGGGGCCGCCCGATCGTATTCGGCCTCGCCGGCACGTGATATGCAATCAGACGCTCCGGATGGTTCGTCGCATCGTACCGCGTGGCCGCAGACGCGAGTTACTCTGAGTTTGTGAGCCATGTGCTCTGATGGAGGTGGGAGATGACACGAACACGTCTCTGGCTATGGATGGCTGCTGGATTTCTCGCGGCCCTCGCTCTCTCCAGCGGGACCGCCGGCGCCGCCGACAAAACCAAGGTGGACCAGGCGACCAAGCGGGTCGAGCGGGGCGCCAAGCAGATCGGTCAGGGTCAGGTCGGCCCCGGCTTCAAGGAAATGTTTACGGGCATCGGTCATACCGTCGTGGAAGGCGCCAAGTTCAGCGGCGAGAACATCAAGGAGTTCTTCTCAGGGAAGAAGTAGCAGGCCGGCGGGGGCCTCGCCTCGTCGCGAGGCCCCCGTCTCCCCACGCTGCGTCTACGACTTCTTGGCTGCCGTCTGACCAATGTGCCTGGCCACGACCTCCGGATAGGCGGAGAACCAGTCGGACGCCTTCACGAACTTACCTCCCTTGACCTGCCAGATCTGCACGAGCCCGCCCCCCTCGTGGTCGGTGGCCGTGAGCTTCACGGGGGGCATCAGGCCGCCGAGCGTGAAGTTGGAGATCTTCTCGAAGCCCGCCTTCACGTCGGCGCCCGTGATCTTGCCGTTCGGATGAGCTTTGAGGGCGTTGCGGATGGCCTCGACGTGGAGCGCGGCCGTGACCACCCCGCGGTTGTAGTACACGGTGGAGGCCATCTCCGGGGGCGCGGGCCGCCCTTCTTTCCGGTACATCTCACGGATTTCGTTCAGCACAGGGTAGTCGCTGCCCACCCCGGCGAACTGCATCGTGTAGTAGCCCTCGGCAGCGGGGAAGCCACCCGCGGCGTCGATGTTGGCCTCGGCCGAGCCCCACACGAAGGAGATGACCTTCCGCAGCGGATAGCCGACCCGCTTGAACTCCTTGATCGACACGGCAGGCGCGCCGCCGAAGAGGTGGGCGATCACGAAGTCCGCGTGATATCGCTGCGCGATGTCGGCAACCTGCGCGCCCATTTCCACACCGGGCGGCGGGACGGCGAACTCTCTCAGTTGGAACCCTTCCTGCTTGGCGAGATCCTCGAGGACCACAATGGGCTCACGCCCCGCGGGATTGTCGTAGAAGATGTACGCGATCTTCTTGCCCTTGAGCTGTCCGCTAAGCTCCTTCTTCACGAAGTCCACCGCGGCGGTGGCCTGCGACCAGTAGGTGGCCGAGATGGGGAAGATGTAGGGATAGCGGGTGCCGTCGGCCGCGTCGGCCCGACCGAAGCCGGGTGACGTCCCCGGGATGCGATCTTCCGTGAGCTTCTCGGTGAGGGCGTAGATCTGCGGCGTGCCGTAGACGGCGATGCTCACGGCGCCCGCCTGCTTGAAGCGTTCGTACGCCTCCACGGACTCCGGCACCTTGTACTCGTGGTCGACCTCCAGCGCCTTGATCTTGTGCCCGTCGATCCCGCCTTTGCTGTTCACGAGCGCGATGTAGTCGTGGAAGCCGGGACACAGGACCGTGCCGACCACCTGGGTCGGCCCGGAGCGATCGCACTGCACGCCGATGACGATGTCCGCCTTCGGCTGGGCGGGCGAAGCACAAGGCGCGAGCAGGCTGCTGCCTAGGACGAGTGCCGTGACAATGGCCAGGTAGTGCCTCATGAGATGTCTCCTTTCCTCCGGTCTCGGTGCGAAGGACGGACCTCGGGTCCGAGGAGACAAAATGCCAAGCCCGTGCCGGAATGCATCCGTACATGGTGACGAGCACTTGCGTCGTCCCGGCGGCTGCCGATCCGCGACAGCGTGACGCAGCGGCGCCAACTTGTCGGCCCGGTCGCCCGCCGGCCACGAGGCCACCGGCGCCGGAGACCCGCGGCGGACATGAGGACGCTGGGAACGCTCTACCTGCTCCGTGGACCGGGAAGACCGATCAGGAGGACGCGGCTAGACGCTCATCCGCGCGTGGCTCACCGATCGCTCCGCCGGGATCGCTGGCTACCCGCGAGCTCCGCCCCCGTTGATGAAGACGTGCTGCTGAGGCGCCGGGAAGTTCGCCTCGCCGCCCACCTCGCAGATCGACCGGTTGGTGTCGAAGTACACCTGCCAGTAG
>JBKOVG010000239.1:0-6692 GCA_046723845.1 Candidatus Methylomirabilota bacterium
GCACTCAACGGTGTGCGCATCCTCGATCTGACCCAGTTCGAAGCGGGCACGTCCTGCACCCAGATGCTGGCCTGGCTCGGAGCCGACGTGATCAAAGTGGAGGAGCCCGGGAAGGGCGATCCCGGCCGCTACGGCCGCGCCGAGAAGCCCGGCGTCGACAGCAGCTATTTCCTGCTGCTCAACGCCAACAAGCGCGCGGTCACGCTCAATCTGAAGTCGGAGCAGGGCAAGGCCATGTTCCTCGACATGGTGAAGCAGGCGGACGTGCTCGTCGAGAACCAGGCGCCGGGCATGATGGAGAAGAACGGCCTCGGTTATGACACGCTCAACGCGCTCAACCCGCGCCTGATCTACTGCTCGGTCAAGGGCTTTGGCAACTACGGACCCTACAGCGAGTACAAGAGCTTCGACATGATCGCGCAGGCCACGGGTGGCGCGATGGCGCTGACCGGCTTCCCGGGCGGGCCGCCGCTCAAGCCCGGTCCCACCATTGGTGACTCCGGCACCGGTATGCACGCGGCGCTCGGCGTGATGGCTGCGCTCTGGCAGCGGCAGACGACGGGGCAGGGCCAGAAGGTCGAGTGCTCGATGCAGGATGCGGTCGTCAATCTCTCCCGCATCGCCATGCGGCTCGCCTACGCGGGCGGCGACTTCGAGCCCCGGCGCGGCAACGAAATCGCGAATACGTCGCCCTCGGGCATCTATCGCTGCAAGCCGGGTGGGCGCGACGACTACGCGTACATCTACTGCCAGCCCGTGCGGCCGCACATGTGGGAAGCGCTGCTCAAGACGATCGGCCGAGCGGACCTGATCGGCCATCCGGAGTGGTCCGATCCCAAGTGGCGCGGCGCCCACAAGGACCAGGTCAACGCCATGGTCGAGGCGTGGACCATGACGCGCACGAAGCACGAGGTCATGGCCGACCTCGGCAAGGCCGGCGTGCCCACGGGCGCCGTGCTGGTGCCGCAGGAGATCTTGAGCGACCCGCACCTGATCGAGCGCGGCATGGTCACCACCATCGAGCATCCGGGCTGGGGCCCGTTCACCATGCCGGCGAATCCGGTGCAGCTCTCCAAGTCGCCGACGAAGGTGCGGCCCGCGCCGCTGCTCGGTCAGCACAACGCAGAAGTCTACAAGGACTTGCTCTCGCTCGGTGCGGCCGACCTGGAGCGCTTGAAGGCCGACAAAGCGATCTGATCGTCGTCGCGTTCGCGCTTGTTCGGGCGAAGCCACGGCGACATCGTCCTGCTCGGCGTCACGCTGGTCGAGCTGGTCCTCCTTTTCCAGCTGACGCCGAGCTTCACGGTTACCGACTGGGTCTACGTCCTGCAGCATGTCCTCGTTCTGGGAGTCGCCCTCACCAGACGCGCGCCTGAGCGGCAAGACCGCTCGCTCCTTTCCAATGCCAGCATCGTCGTGGTGTACGCGTATCCGTATGGCCAGCTCATCTACCTGCGATGGGTGCCCGGCGACGCCCCGTGGCCCGAAGGAGGGGTCTACATCGTCGCGGCCGGGGCGTGTCTGAGCCTGGCGACCCTCCTCAGCCTGGGAAGGCTATTCGGCGTGCGGCCGGCTCTGCGAGGTCTTGCGACGAAGGGTCCGTATCGGCTGATCCGCCATCCGATGTATCTGGCCTACATGATCGCGGACTTCGGCTACAACCTGCAGGAATGGAACCAGGGCACCGCGCTGATGGTGCTGGTGGGGTGGGTCGCGCTCGTCTACCGCATCTACGCGGAGGAGCGAATCCTCGCCAGCGATCCGGGATGGGCGGCCTACGCCGCCCGCGTGAAGAGCCGCCTCATCCCGTGGCTCTGGTAGTCGGCGGTTTCGGGGGTTAGCGCGCCTGGCTTCCGAACGGCGCGCCGTCGAAGCGCTCGCGCGTGGCGAATTCGGCGACGGGCTTGCGCTTGAGCCGGGCCAGCATGCGTACCGGCCGGCCGAGCGGCATGACCGCGCAGACGGCGATGTGCGGGGGAATGCCGAGCAGCTTCTTGATCTCCGGCTCCTTCGCGGTGGCCAGGGTGGTGATGGTGCCGCCGAAGCCTTCGTGCCGCGCCGCGAGAAGAATGTTCCACGCGAAGGGGTAGATCGACGCCCCGCTGATGATCCCGACCCGCTTCAGGTCCTGATCGATCGAGGCCACGACCTTCAGGTCGACGCAGACGACCAGCACCACCGGCGCCGTCGCGATCGCCTCGGTGAGGCGCGCCGGCACCTGCGTGCGCTCGATGGTGGCGGCATCGACGCGCGGCGGATCGATCGTGTTCCACGGGCTCTCGCCGTTCGCCGCCTGCGCGGCGTAGCGCCGCCCGGCGAAGGCGCTCAGATCGCCGAGTGCGCGCTTCGTCGCGGGCTCGCGAACCACGATGACGCGCCAGCCCTGACGGTTGCCGCCGCTCGGCGCGAATCGGGCCTGGTCCAGGATCTTCGCCAGCACGGCGTCCGGCAGGGGATCGGCCGTGAACTCCCGGGCGGCGAAGGTCGAGCGCATTGACTCGTACAGTTCCATCGGTTAGCCCCTTTCTGCTTGCATAACGCCCCGGACCGATCTATCTCGTTGGCAATGTGTCATGGTGCAGGCCGGCGGATCGCCCCCAGGCAAAGGAGAGCCCGATGACCACCGCAGCCGATGCTGTCACGAACCGGGGCTATCATGCGCATATCTACTACGATCCGGGGAAAACGCGCCAGACGGCCGAGCGGGTGTGCGCCGTGGCCCAGGAGAAGTTCCAGGTGCAGCTCGGCGGCTTGCGCGACGAGCCGGTGGGGCCGCATCCGGTCGCCAATGCACAGCTCATCTTCAAGCCGGACCAGTTTCAGCCCGTGGTCGAGTGGCTGATGCTGCACCGCGATGGGCTCGACGTGCTGATCCACCCGCTCACCGACGACTCGGTCGACGACCATAGCATCTACGCGATGTGGCTTGGATCGCCGGTGCCGCTCAAGCTGCACGTCCTGCGGCGCAATTACCGCGCCGAGCTGCTTCCGAGCGCGTGAGCAGTCGTCCCGACGCTCTTCGACCTGGGTCGGTGACCGGCGTCCAGGCCAATGGCCCTGGCGCGACGGAAGCGGAGCCCAGCGCCCACGAGAAGCGGGCGATGCTCCACCTGAGCAACGTCTCGCACGCCGTCAACCACTTCCAGAACCAGATGATGACGATGCTGTACCCGTACATCATGGCCGACCTCGGCATGAGCTACACCGCCGTGGGTATCCTGTCGGCTATCTGCTCGGTGCTCAACAGCGTCTGTCAGGGCGCCTACGGCTTCTTGACGCCCTTCTTCTCCCGCTGCAAGCTCCTGGGTTTCGGCAATCTCGGCATCGCGCTCGGCACGCTGATGAGCGGGCTGGCGCCGTCCTACCCCGCGATGATCGTGGCCCGCGGCGTCGCGTCGGTCGGGTCGAGCGCCCAGCACCCGGTCGGCTACAGCATCCTCGCGAGCTACTTCCCGAAGAATCGTGGCGCGGTGATGGCGCTGAACACCAGCATCTCCAACGTGGGAACCCTGGTGGCGACACCGCTGGCGACCGTGCTCCTGCTCATCATGGGCTGGCGGCAGATCTTCTTCGTCGTCACGATCGCCAGCGTCGTCATGGGCCTGGTCTATTTTCTCTTCCGCGACTACGGCGTGCCGAATCGATCCGGCTCCGGACGGGCAAGACTCGTCCAGGGCCTAGGCAGCTACCGGCGCATGCTGAAGAACCGCAACATGATGGTCATCGCCTGCGTGTTCATGGTCGGCGGCGCCGGCCGCGACGGCGGGGTGAACCAGATCTACTTCGCGCCGCATCTCGCCAACGACTTCGGCTATTCGAAGCTGACCGTCGGCGTCCTGATCACCGCGATCAGCGCCGGCGGCATCTTGGGGCCGATCTTCTTCGGCTGGCTCTCCGACCGGTTCAGCCGCGTTCGCATGCTGCAGGTCTCGCTGGGCCTGTCCTGCATGGGCACCCTGTGGGTCGCTCACCTCGGGCCCGGCGTCGCGCTGCTCTTCACCAGCCTCCTGCTCTACAGCGCATTTACCTCCTCGCGTGGGACGCAGACGCAGGCCATCGTCGCCGACGCCGCCTCGAACGAAGACCGGGACGCGGCGTTCAGCCTGTACTTCCTGCTCGGCTTCCTCTCCCAGCCGTTCTGGGTGCTGGTCACGGGCTACCTCATGGACCACGCAGGATTCGCGACCGCATTGACGGTGTTGAGCGGGACGTACATCGTCGGGATCTTCCTGCTGTTCCTGATGAAGGAAGAGCGCTATCCGGACGTGGTCGAGCGGACCGATGGGACAACGCAAGGCGGCGCGCGCCACTCGTAACAAGCTCCAGCTCGGGCTCTTCGGCGCCAACTGCTCGAGCGGGAGAACCTACGCCACACTGCCCGAGCGCTGGGAGGCCAGCTGGGAGAACAACCTCCGGCTGGCGCAAATGGCCGATGCGATCGGGATCGAGTGCATGGTGCCCATCGCGCGCTGGAAGGGCTACGGGGGCGACTCCAACCCCAACGGATCGAGCTTCGAGTCGATCGCGTGGGCGTGTGGTCTGCTGGCGGCCACCCGGCGCTTGCACGTGTTCTGCACGGTGCACGTTCCGCTGCATCATCCGCTGGTCGCAGCCAAGCAGATGGCCACCGGCGATCACATCGGCCGGGGCCGGCTCGGCGTGAACATCGTCTGCGGCTGGAACGAGGACGAGTTCAACATGTTCGGTGTGACCAAGAAGGAGCACGACGCCCGCTACGCCCAGGGCGAAGAGTGGTGGACCATCGTCAAGCGCATCTGGGCTGGCGAAGCCCGCTTCGACTACGAGGGGACCTACTATCGTCTCCACGCCGTGGAAGGGGCGCCGCGTCCCTTTGGCGACGGGGATCCGCTCATGATGAACGCCGGCAGCTCCGAGACGGGACGCCGGTTCGCCATCCGCCACTCGGACATGCACTTCGACGCGGTGGAAACGCCCGAAGCCGCGAGAACTCCCTGACGACCGCGTCGGGATCACCGACAACGCAATAGGACCCACGCGCGAGCGCCCGTCGCGCCAGCGGATTGTGCGCGCTGTGCACGAGGCGCTGAGGGTCGTTCTGTCGGCGGCCCTCTTTCGCATGCAGATCGGCGAGATATCCGATGGCGCCCCAGTCGGCGTGATCGACGACGTACTGGAGATAATCATCCGCCTCCTTCTGGGTGGGGCGGCAGACGATACCCACGGGCGTCCACACCTGGATGTCGCGGCCGCGCTCGCGCGCCAGTTTCTTGGTCTCGGCGATACGCGCGCTGCTCGCCTCGGGTGTCTCCACCGCGTCGAAGTGCATGTCCGAGTGACGGATCGCGAACCCGCGACCGGTGTCGGAGCTGCCGGCGTTCATCATCAGCGGGTCTGCGTTCCGGAAGGGTCGCGGCGAGCCTTCGACGTCGTGGAGCCGGTAGTAGCTTCCTTCGTAATCGAAGCGGGCTTCGCCGGCCCAGACCCTTTTGACGATGCTCCACCATTCTTCGCCCTGCGCGTAGCGGGCGTCGTGCTCCTTCTTGGTCACGCCGAACATCTGGAACTCGTCCTCGTTCCAGCCGCAGACGATGTTCACGCCGAGGCGCCCTTGCCCGATGTGGTCGCCTGTGGCCATCTGCTTGGCGGCGACGAGCGGATGGTGCAGGGGAACGTGGACCGTGCAGAACACGCGCAGGCGACGGGTGGCCGCCAGCAGGCCGCACGCCCAGGCGATCGACTCGAAGCTGGACCCGTTGGGGTTGGAATCGCCGCCATAGCCTTTCCATCGCGCGATGGGCACCATGCACTCGATCCCGATCTCGTCGGCCATCTGCGCCAGCTTGAGGTTATTCTCCCAGCTGGCCTGCCAGCGCTCCGGGAGCACCGCGTAGGTTCTCCCGCTCGAGCAATTGGCGCCGAACAGCCCGAGTCGAAGACGGTTGCCGTTCATGAGAGGGAGGATACGACGATGGGACAGAAAAGGGTCGCCCGGCTCTCTCGCGTGCTCGTGGGGCTCATTGTGGCGCTGGTGGTGTCGGGCGCGGCCCTCGTGGCCCAGGGGCAGCGTGAGCCCATCAGGATCGGCCTGCTCAACGCCATGACGGGGCCGCTCGCGGTCAACGGCACGGAGATCAACGAGGGCATCCGGCTCTACTGGGAAGACGAGATGGGCGGCCAGGTGGCGGGCCGCTCCGTGCGGCTGCTCGTCGAGGACGAGGAGGGCAAGGCGGACGTGGGGCTCACCAAGACTAGGAAGCTCGTCGAGTCCGATCGCGTCCACCTGATCCTCGGACCGGTGTCGAGCGCCGTGGCCGTGGCCATCCGTGATTACGTCAGCGAGCGGGCGATCCCCACGATCATCACCCAGGCGACCGCGAACAGCCTGACCGCCGAGAAGGCCAGCCCATCGCTGTTCCGGAGCGCGATGTCGAGCTATCAGCAGGAGGCGGCCGGCGGCTGGTATGTGGCGGCCAGGCTCGGGCACAAGCGGATCGCGGTCGTCGCTCTCGACTACGTGGCCGGCCACGAGCAGGCCGACGGATTCATCAAGGCGTTCAGGGAGAGCGGCGGCCAGTCCGTCGAGAAGGTGCTGATGCCGCTCGGCGCCATGGACATGGGCCCCTACGTCACCCGGATCCAGAGCAAGGCCGGCGAGCTCGACGCCGTCGTCGCCATCCTCTGGGGGCCCAGCGCGCCTCAGTGGCTGAAGG
>JBKOVG010000024.1:0-16436 GCA_046723845.1 Candidatus Methylomirabilota bacterium
GTTCTTTTTGTGGGCCCGCCCCCGGGCGCGGGGGCCCAACCGTTTTTTGGGGGGGTTGTTCGGGTGGGGGGCCCCCCCCCCCCCCCGAGTCAGCCTCCGCCGGCGCAACCTAACCTGGGGGGAGGTTCGGAAGGGGGGCGAAGCCCTCCTCCGAGTCCACTCAGGCCATGTAGAAGCCGCCGTTGACGTGGATGAGCTCGCCGGTGATCCAGCCCGCCTCGGAGGTGGCGAGGAACACTGCGACCCGTGCGATCTCCTCGGGCTGGGCAATGCGCCCGAGGGGAATCTCGCGCGCGCGCTCCAGGATCTGGACCTCCGTGTTGCCGTAGCGCGGCTGTGCGGTGTCGGTGAGGCCGGGAGCGATGGCGTTCACCCGGATGCGGTGGGGGGCCAGGGCGAGCGCCATGGCCCGCGTGAGGCCGACCACGCCCGCCTTGCTCGACGAGTAGTGCACGCCGCGCGGATCGCCGCGCACCGCGGAGGACGAGATGTTGACGATGGCCCCGGGACGGTTCGCCGCCACCAGCGCGCGCGCCACGGCCTGCGCACAGAGGAAGCTGCCCTTCAGGTTGACGCCGAGCACGTGGTCCCACTCGCGCTCCGCGAGCTCCAGGAAGGCCGCGCGCGGGAACACGCCGGCGTTGTTCACGAGCACCTCGGGCGGGCCGAGCGACTCCGTCACCGTCTTCACGAAGGCGGCCACGCTCGAGGCCTGCGATACGTCACCCTGCACGAGGAGCGCGCGCCGACCGAGCGCCTGGATCTCCCCCGCCACGCCCTCCGCCGCCGCGGCATCGTCGAGGAAGTTCACGCCAACGTCGGCGCCGTCGCGGGCGAGCGCGATGGCGATGGCCCGACCGATGCCCTGCTGCGCGCCCGTTACGAGCGCTACCTTGCCCGCAAGCCGCATGACGTGTCCTCGGGAGACCTGCGTGCACGGCGATGCGCCTCATGGCGGCGCGCGCCGATCCTACTACATTCCTCCTCCCGCGCCGCCACCGCCGCCCCCACCGCCACCGCCCGTTTCAGGCTCGCTCGTGGTATCGCTCAGGGTGACCACGAGGGCGCCGGGTCGGCCCGGCTGATCCCACACGCGCACGCGGGCGCGCGGTGAGGTGAGGAGATAGGCCTCCACTACGCCCGAGCTGCCCCGGATCGCGTAGACGATGAAACCGGGGCGCATGCCGGCCTGGAAAGCGCCGGCTCCCGTGGCATTGCCGCGATCCACCATCGGCGAGTCGACGACCACCGAGTTCGTCTCCTTCTCGAGAAGGACGGCGGCATAGCCCTGGCCGGCGCCGCGATCCTCGGAAACTTTGACGTGGTAGGCGCCGGCGGGCACGGCGTCCACCCGCTCGGGGGCGAGCGAGGTGTAGGACGAGGCGCAGCCGGCGGCAAGCAGGAGACAGCCGGTCAGAAACAGGGGGGCGAGCGATGATCGGAGGACGCGCATGATCTCCTCCCGCGCTCCATCAACGGGCCACGCCGAGTGATCGTTCCCACTCGGCGGGAAGGCCTTTGACACGGCGCACCTCCCCGCCTAGACTCGCGTCACACGACGACGCCTCTCCCACGCCTCACGCGAAAGGACCCCCGCATGAAGATCGAGAGCATCGACGTCTACTGGGCGAGGCTTCCCCTCGCCTTCGTCTGGAAGACCTCCTACGCGGACCAGTACTACACCGACACCATTCTCGTGCGCATGGAAGGCGGCGGCCACTCCGCGTGGGGCGAGAGCTGCCCGCCCCTCCTCCCCGGCTATTCCGCCGAGCACACGCTCGCCACATTCCACACCGTGCGCGAGCACATGGCGCCGCGGATCATCGGGCAGGACATCGAGACCGCCGAGGATCTCCTCGATCGCCTCGCCATGGTCAAGGGCAATCAGTTCGCCCGCGCCGCCCTCGAGATCGCGTGGTGGGTCCTCGATGCCAAACGGCGCGGCCTGCCCCTGCATCGCGCTCTCGGGGGCACCCGCGACCGGGTGGCGGTTGGCGCGGACTTCGGCGTCCAGGACTCCATCGACATCCTGCTGCAGAAGATCCAGGTCGCCATCGACCAGGGCTTCCCGCGCATCAAGCTCAAGTACCGGCCGGGCTGGGACCTGCCCATGGTGGAAGCGGTGCGCTCGACCTTCCCGCGCCACACCTTCCACATCGACTGCAATGCCGCCTACGCACCGGCGGACACCGAGATGTTCCGGAAGCTCGACCGCTTCCATCTCGCCATGATCGAGCAGCCGCTGGCCGACGACGGCATGAGCCTGGTCAATCACGCCGATCTGCAGCGGGCCATCGAGACGCCCGTGTGTCTGGACGAGAGCGCCCTGAGCCTGGCCCACGTGCAGGCGGCGATCCGCCTGGGCAGCTGCAAGGTCGTCAACATCAAGATGGCCCGCGTGGGCGGCCTCTCCGCCTCGCGTGACATCCAGGCGCTGTGCGCCGAGCACGGCATCCCCTGCTGGGTCGGGGGCATGCTGGAGAGCGCGGTGGGCGGGGCGATTTGCGCGGAGCTGGCCACGCTGCCCAACTTCACCTACGCGGGGGATATCTTCCCCTCCGCCTACTTCTACAACAACGACGTGGGCAAGCCGGAGATCGTGCTGAGCGGTCCCGGCGAGGTGAGGACCTCGCGCGTGCCGGGCATCGAGCAGGAGCCGGATCCCGATCTACTCAAGCAGTGGACGGCGGAGCACGTGTCCTTCCGCGTGTAGGAGACCGCTCCACGCTCTCGGAGGACGCCGATGATCGAGTCCAGCCTCCGCAGGTCTCGCTCCTTCCGGCTGCCGTCGGGGCGGCGGGCCGACCTCAGAACTTGAGGCAGAAGTCGAAGAGCCGCTTCCGCTCCCAGTACACCTTGCCGAGATAGAGCTTCGGCTCGATCTGCCGGATCTCGTCGCGGATCCAGTGGGCCACGAACGAGGTCTCGGAGTAGTCGAGCACGATGCACTCCTTGCCGTCGAGCCAGCTCGGTCCCCTGTAGATCTTGGCGATGATGGCGTGGAGGCCGAACACGCTGATGCGGTTCTTGAGCACGCCCTTCTTGGCGTCGAAGATCTTCCCCTGCCAGGCGAAGTGGCTGATGAAGGCCGCGATGTCGGGGGTGAAGGTCGAGCCCGCGGCCACGATGGCGGTGCCGTCGGCCTCGCCGTCGGGAATCTCGCCGGCAGGGCTCGAGGTGAACAGCTCGTCGAGCTGGGCCTGGCTCATCTTCAAGAGCTGGGGCACGTCGTACGCCATGGTGAGCCTCCTCTAGTCAGGATGACGATCGAGGCGCGCGCGCCGCGTCGGCGAGGATGGCGTCCGCCGCCTTCTCTCCGACCATGTACACCGCGCTCGCGATGAAGAAGCCGGGGATGCGGGGGAACACCGAGGCGTCGACCACGCGCAGCCCCTCCGTCCCGTGGACGCGGAAGTCGGAGCCGAGCACGCCCTCGCGCTCCCGCGGGCCGATGGCGCAGGTGCAGGAGGCGTGGTGTCCCCACGCGTGCCGCCGCGCGAACTCCCGGATCTCGTCGTCGGACTGCACCGCCTCGCCCGGCACCTCCTCCGCGCCGATCAGGTGGTCCTTCTGGATGCTCCGGGTCACGCCCCGCACGAACTTCACCGCCTCCACGAGGGAGTCCAGGTCCTCCCCGGAGGCGTCGCTCCCCTCCTCGAAGTAGCGGAAGTTGATGTGGGGAGTATCGCGGGGATCGGCCGAGCGCAGCGTCACCTCCCCCGCCCGGTTGTTGGTGTGCGCCTTGATGATGGTCCAGCTCAGATAGTTGAGATGCTCCACGAGGGCGCGGGAGTAGCCCGGATAGTAGCCCTCGAAGCGCCCGAGGAGGGCCATGCAGAAGAGATCGGGGAGGCGCCGGCCGGGCGCGGACCGCTTGATCACGCCGAGCACGCTGCCGTTGGTGGCGTACACGCCGGTGCGCCGGCTCGCCCACTCCCGATAGTACGCGTCGCTCCGGCCGAAGGTGGCGCCCTTCAGCACCTCCCAGTGGTCGAAGCTCATGCGGTTGACCACGCTCACCTCGTAGCGGTCCTGGAGATTGCGCCCCACCCCCGGCAGGTCGACGCGGACATCGATGCCGTGGCGCGCGAGCTCCGCGCGCGGGCCGATGCCCGAGAGCATGAGGAGCTGCGGCGTGTTGAAGGCGCCGCCGGCCAGGATCACCTCGCGGGAGGCGCGCACCTGCCGGCGCTCCCCCGGACCCTCGCCGGGACGGCGATGGGCGCGGTAGAGCCGCTCCCCGCGCAAGTACTCCACGCCCACGGCGCGCCGCTGCTCGTCGAGGAGGACCCGCGTGGCGAGCGCGTTCAGCTCGAGCCGGAGCCGCCCGGGGAACCGGCGCGCCGTGTCGAGCACGCGCTCCCGCGTCCCCGTCCGGGCATGGCGATGGGTGGTGAGGGGCACGTAGCCGATGCCGACCGCGTTCTGTTTCACCAGCCGCCAGTCGTTGAGGTCGAGCTGGCCCTTGACGAGCCATCGTGCGCCGCGAAGCGGTTCCTCGTCGAAGGTGAGCAGCACCTCGCGCGCGGCGGCCTCGATCAGGCGGAGGAGCGCCCGGTCGTCGAACATGGACTCCGGGACGGCCTTCTCCGTGTGGAGCCAGCCCTTCCAGCCGTGGCGCGTGGGATCGATGCCGATCTTGGCAAGGAGGCGATACGGCCAGCGGTAGTGGCAGTTCTCCAGCTTCTGGAAGTAGCGCCGCATCCGATCGGCGCCCCAGGAGGCGTCGCCGGTGAGGCGCGCGATGTCGTCCCAGTCCGCGTCGTGCGGGTAGACCATGATCATGGCGTTGTGGGCGGTACAGCCGCCCAGGGTGCCCGCGCGCGGATAGAGCACACCGTCGACCCGGGCGCCGTCCCACGCCTCGAGGTATTTCGGATCCTGCCCCTGCCGCTCCTCGCTGCCGTAGTGGCGCACGAAGAAGTTCCAGGCCATCGCGTCGTTCTCGCAGGCAAAGCCGTGGAAAACGGGCACGTCGTAGTCGTCGGGCATCCGGTTGCCGTCGGGATCGAGGGGATCGCCGCCGCGCAGCTCCCTCGGATCGCCGCCCGCCTCGAGGAGGATCACGGAGTGGCCGGACTCCGCGAGCCGGGCGGCCACCGTGCCGCCGCCCGCCCCCGAGCCGACGACGACGTATTCGCAATCCGCCGCCATGGGCTCCGTCACCGCTAGAAGGTCTTGAGGAACTCAATCAGGGCGTGCTTGTCGTCGTCGCTCAGCCCCGGCTCCTCCTTGAAGGCGCTGGTGCCGAAGTAGTGCCCGCGGTTCACGATGTAGTCCGGGCACTTGCTGAGCTTGAAGAGCCGGTTGCCCAGCTCCGCGAACTGTCGCCGCGCCTCCTCGTCGGTGGCCTGCGGCGGCAGCGTGCGCAGGTTGTCCTTGATGTCGAGGAGCAGCTTGAGGATGTCCGAGCCGTGCTTGACCCGGTCGGCGGCGCTGCCCCCGTCCGGCATGAGCTCGAGGTTGCCGAAGAGATCGACGGGCACGCCCGAGGGAATGGGGCCGATTTGCACCCCGCCCTCCCCGAAGAGCCAGGGCACGTAGCGGTGCAGCGGCCCCAGGAGCGGGCGCAGGAAGGGCGGGAGGTAGCCGCCGGCCACCCGCAGGTAGCTGCGCGTGGTGGTGCGATCGATAAGGCCGGGGATCTTGTCGCCGAGCAGGGGATCCTTCTGCCGCTTCTCCGGCCAGAGCAGCTGCTCGATGGAGTCGTCGAAGGAGCGCAGACGCGCCTCCACGGATGGGCTCGGATCGAACTTGCCCACGCTGTTGTTCTGCAGGAAGGGCGCCGTCGACCACACGCTCACCAGGGAGGCGGGGCGCGTGTAGCCCCGGCCCCCCGCGGGCATGACGTACTGCTGCGGGTCGCCCGTGAAGGGGTTGTACACGGTGATGGTGCCCACGGAGGGCAGGTCCTTGTAGGACTGCGAGGAGAAGTTGTCCCAGATGTTGCCGCCGATGGCGTTGGTGGCGAGCGGGCTGCACGCGTTGGTCTCGAGCAGGGTGACGGGCACCCGCACGTCGGTGGAGAGGAAGTTGTCGGCGAGGAAGTCGTCGGCCATGACGATGGCCCGCATCTGCTGCTTGTACTCGTCCGTCTTCGTCCACTCCCAGTACTTGAGCCAGCAGGACATGTAGCCCGGCCCCGCGCAGCCCGCGGGATCGAGGCCGGGCGCGGCGGGTGGGGCCTTGCTCGAGTGGCAGCGCGCGCAGCGCTCGGCGAAGACGGTCTTGCCGCGCGCGAGGGTGGACGCGTCGCGCGAGAGGTAGCCGGCCCCGCCCGGCGCGTCTTTCAGATAGTGCGGAGTAGCGCTCTTGAGGAAGAACAGCGCCATGGACGGCGTCAGCATCTCGGTAGCCAGCCAGTAGGCGGAGTTCTTGCGAGCCACCGCGATCTCGATGGGCGAGATGGGCGTTCCTCCCGCGAGGGCATTGAAGTGCAGGAGCCACTCCTCGCTGAAGAGGCCGATGTTGAGATAGACGCGGTTGAGCGCGCCGAGGGCCCCCACGGAGTCGGAGCCGTCCTTGAGCACGTGCGGCGTCCACACGGTGTCGGGGCGCTGGAAGAACTCCGTGAGAGGACCATCCTTCACGTAGTCGTTGAACTGGCGGTTCTCCAGGCCCCCGCCCGTCAGGGTCTCCTTCCCCCAGCGCTTGGCGATGCCCAGGCGCGCGCCCAGGTTGTAGACGGCGTTCATGGTGCGCGGGTTGTTGATGTAGTCGGTGGAGACGAGCGAGGTGTCCAGCGAGCCCGGCCGCGAGCTGTGCAGGAGCTGGAACATGTAGTTCGACGGGTCGTACTTCCAGGTGAAGATGCGGTCGACCCAGAAGTACTGCGCGCCCACATTGGAGCTGAGGTTCTCCCACTTCGGGTTCTCGGGATCGGCCGGCGGCTTCACGGGATTGGGGCCCACGTGGCAGAAGGCGCATGACATGCCCACCCGGTAGGGGCGCACCAGGCTCTTGTCCAGGTAGTACTTCTCGTCGCTGTAGTAGCGCTCGGCGTCCCATTTCTTGGCCGCCGCCTCGTCGAAGGCGGGATTGGGGAAGAGGCGCAGGCCCACGATGCCCGTGGCGTAGCCGTAGAAGGAGCCCGCGGGCAGGTTCTTGCCGCGCGCCCCGAGGACCACTCCCGGATACTTCCGGTCGTTCTCGAAGGGATCCGCGGGGCAGCTTGCCGAGCGCTTGTCGAGCCAGAGACCGTAGCGCTGGGGGTCGGGCCCGGTGGGTTTCTCGAAGCACGGCTCGTTGACCAGCCCCAGGTAGTTCCAGCGATTGTCCCGGCTGAACTTCAGCGAGGCGTGCGAGGAGAGGATCTTGAGCAGATCGAAGTTGCCGAAGCTGTTGACGGTGATGGTGTCCCAGAAGCGATCGTTGCCGCCCGTCCACACGATCCACGTGTTGCGGCCCTGGATCTCCTCGTGGCTCAGGGGAATGCCGCCGTCCATGTCGTGGAAGTAGTCTTCGTCCGCCGCGGGAAACGATGCCGCGGTGCGGCCGGCGCGGCTCGCCTCGTCGAGGACCTGGCCCGGCCGATCCTTGCCGCACCCTGCCACGAGCAGCAGCGCGACGGGGAAGAGCACGGCGATCCAGGGCAGCCGGTGTCCGATCATGACAGGTCTCTCCCTTGTCGCGGATCTGTGAGGAATCTCCGCGCATCCTCTCCCAGCCGTCGCAAAGATGTCAACACGCTGGCCCGGACTATTCACGAGCATGCGGAGCGCGAGACGGCCGGGGCCTGTCGTCGGGGGGAGGGGTGCGCTCATGCTGCGTCACCCGCTCGCCTGATTCGCCGCCCTCCGGGCGGCGCGCAGGACGAGGGGGTCCCACTCCGCCTGAGCGCCCCCCCCGACGCCACCCGGCCGGTCGCACGTGCGGCGCTCGCGAACAGGCAGAGCTAGAGCGTCTTGAGGAACTCGATGAGAGCGCGCTTGTCCGTGTCCGGGAGATCGGCGCCGAAGAGATGGCCGCGGTCCTCCACGAGATCGGGGCAGGTGCTGGCCGCCATGAGCGTGGCCACTAGCCGTCGCCGCGTCTCGTCGCCTGTGGCCCCGGCCGCGGGGTGGAGGAGATCGAGGCGCCGGGCGGAGGCGTCGACGAAGCCCGCATTGACGGTGGAGATCAAGATGAGCAGGCTGTCGAGGCGCGGCTCGATGTTGGCCACGAGGTTGATGGGCGTGCCGCGGGGAATCGGGCCGATCTCGAGCACGCCCTTGCGGACGAGCGGCTTGAGCAGCGGCGGCACCAGTGGCTCGGGAATGCGGATCGCGCTCTCCTCGCTCGTCGTCCACACCGAGGCGCGGCCGGCCCGCCGCTCCGGCCACAGGAGCTTCTCCATGCCGTCGGCGAAGGCGCGCATGCGGCCCGCCACCGATGGATCGCCCGTGAAGGCGCCCACGGAGTTGTTGTGGAGATAAGGCGCGGAGGTCCACAGGGAGACGAGGGAAGGGACGCGGTAATAGCCGGGACCGCGGCCCGCCGTCTGGAAGCGGAAGGGCTTCGATGGCTCCAGGGGATCCAGGGTCTCGATGACGCCCACCGACTCCTGGCTCTTGTAGGTCTCGGACGAGAACTCGTCCCAGATGTGCCCGGCCATGGCGTTGGTCCCGAGGGCGCGGCAGGCGTTCGTCTTGATGCGCGCCACGGAATAGCGCCGCTCCGTGGAGAGGACATTGTCGTCGCGGAAATCGGGCCGCACCGCCGCCGCGCGATGCCACTGGCGCGCCGCCTCCGTGCCCGGGTCCACGCCGGCCGGCGGCTGCTTGCTCGAGTGGCAGGGCGCGCACGTGTCGGCGAACACGACCTGCCCTCGCTGCATGGTCGCCTCGTCGGCCATGAGATAGGCGAGACCGCCCCGGGCCGCCTCGAGCCGCATGGGCTTGAGGCGCGCGAAGAACCGGGCGAGGTTGCCCACGCGGTCGGAGGTCGCCTGCCAGTACACGGAATGCTGCGCCGCCTCCGCCACGCGGAAGGGTCGCTGGGAGCGGAGGCCCAGGAGCGGATCGTGATCGGTGAGCCAGCGCTGCGAATACAGTCCCTCGTTGACGTACACGCGCATGACCGCGCCCGCCACCCCGATGGAGTCCGCCCCATCCTTCAGGATATGCGGCACACGCCGCGTCTCCCCGTCCGGCATGCGCTCGGGAACGGCGATGGCCAGACGCGCGTCGAGATCGAAGATGGCGTTGATGGCTCCAGGGTTGTTGATGTGATCGGTGGCGGTGCGCGAGGTGTCAGAGGTGCCGGGAGGCTGGGCGTTGAGCATCTCCCACAGGAAGCTGCCGCGCGCGGTGCCGGGCGCGAAGACCTTGCCCTCGCGCAGGTACTGGTTGCCGATGGCGGAGGCGAGGTGCTCCCAGCGCGGGCTCTCGGGATCGGGAGGCGGATTGAGCGGATACGGGCCTACGTGGCAGAGCGCGCAGGTCACGCCCACGCGGTAGGGCCTGACGAGGGCGGGATCCGCGGCGTAGCGGGGATCGCCATAGTAGAGGTCGGGCTTCCAGGCCTGTCGCGCTCGGTTGTCGAAGGCGGGATTGGGAAAGATCCGCAGGCCGATTACCCCGGAGGATCGCCCGTAGATCGTCTCGTCGATGCCAGGCGGGGCCGCCTCCACTCGCTCGTCGAGCCAGAGGCCGAACTGATCGGGCCGCGCTGCCGCGCGAAAGCCGGGCTCGTTGATGAGGCCCATCTCCGCGAAGCGCGTGGGCCGCCGGCGCGAGTCGAGGGTCTTCAGCAGATCGACGAGGCCGTAGCTCTCGCGGGCCAGCCGGTCCCAGAAGACCTGGTTCCCCGCCGTCCAGAGAAGCCAGGTGTTGCGCCCCTTGATCTCGTCCTCGGTGAGGAGGAGGCCACCATCCATCTCCTTGAAGATGTCGGCGGAAGCCTGGGGAAAGTCCGCCGCGGTCAGCCCGGCCGCCTTTGCGTCGTCAGGGGGAAACTCGGGGGCGTGACTGCAGGCCTCGGCCATCCAGAGACACGCCGCCAGACACCACGCCCACCCGCGATGACGCATGACGATCCTAGAGCGTCTTCAGATACTCGATCAGCGCGTCCTTGTCGCCTCGAGAGAGATCGATGCCGAAGGCGTGGCCCTGGTTGCCCCCCGCCCGCGCGGTGGTGTCGAAGCGCGTGCCCACCGCCTTCGCCCCGTCGCTCTGGGAGACGAAACCCACGTTCACGGCATCGTAGAGGGTGTAGCCGCGCCAGAAGACCTTGGGGCGCTGCTCGGGCGCGGTGAGGAGATCGCGCACGGTGGGCACGGAGCCGTTGTGGAGGTACGGCGCGCGCAGCCACAGGCCGTCGAGGAAGGGGGCGTTGTAGCCCACGAGCGGCTCCTCGACGAGGCCCTTGCGCTCGATGCCGAAGCCGCGCACCACCCGGTTGGCCGCCACCGCGTTCTCCTTCGTCCACGTCCAGATGCGCTCGGGATCGGTCCCCACCGCGGCCAGCGGCATGCGCTTGCCCGTCTTGTCGCTCGCGTGGCAGCTCGCGCAGGTCGCGTCGAAGATCGGCTTGCCCCGGGCGGCGAGCTGATCGTTGACGGGGAACGGGAACTTCGGCGGCGGCTTCTCGCGGAGATACTGCTGGAGCCACTTCACCTCCTCGAGGAATCTCGCGTTGTTCTTGGGAGCGGCCCCGATCACCCCGAGGGCGGAGTCGATGATGACGGAGTAGGCGTCGTGGCTGTCGCCTGCCCAGTTCATGGTGGTGCCTTCCTTGTCATACTTCTTGAGGTTCCAGATAGGCAGCATGTCCGTGGGGCCCGTGCTGTTGTCCATGGGCAGCTTGAGGAGGAAGTACTTGGTCAGGTTCATGGCGTCGTCGCGGCCCCGGCCCCAGTCGGGCAGGTCCTTGCGATAGATCCATGCGAACTGGCCCTCGCGCTCGAGGAGCCGCTTCTTGGTGATGGGGATGAGGAGGAAGCGGTAGATCAGACGGTCGATCCACGAGAGGTGGGTGACGAGGCGGATCTCCTGCATGATGTTGTCGGGGTTGAAGCGCGGGTCCTTGGCGCAGTCCACGAAGAAGCGGAACACGCCCTCCAGGTAGAGGCTGTGGCCGGGCCCCGCCCCCACGAAGACCGGATTCTCCGTCAGCGAGGTGCGATAGCCCGCGGCGTGACAGGAGGCGCAGTTGTTGGCGACGCGTGGGAAGCCCACCACCTTCTTGGTGAAGCCGATGGGCAGCTCCTGTCCCTGCTCCCACGAGACGCCAAGGGCGGCGAGGCCGCCCGGCCCCGGCAGCTTGTCGGGGAACATGCGCGGGAGCACGTAGAAGATCCAGTACGGCATCCCCGCTTCCGACTCCGCGCCGATGGAGCCGTACTTGAAGCGCATGTCGGGATCCTTGGTGATCCAGTCCGGCTGCGGCTCCTCGCGGAAGAACTTGTACCAGGTAAAGAGGCCGCCGAGGGCACCCAGCACCACGAGGACGGCGAGGCAGATGAGGAGCTTCCGCTTCGCCCAACCCGCTTGCCGCATGACGGCCATGGTCGGTCTCCCGTCAGAAGGTCTTGATGAGGAGCTTTCGCTTCGCCCAACCCGCCTGCCGCATGACGGCCATGGTCGGTCTCCCGTCAGAAGGTCTTCAGGTACTCGACGAGCGCGTCCTTCTCCTGGGGCGTCAGCTCGGTGCCGTAGGCCTTGCCCTCGTGCCCCGCGTTGCCGTTGCCCGGCACCGCGGTGTCGAACCTGAACAACCGTCGCGGACCGACGACGGCCTCGCTGGACACGAAGCCCACCCGCGCCGGGTCGTAGACGTCGTTGCCTCGATAGAAGACCTTGGGTCGCTGGGCGGCGGGCTCCAGGAGGTCGCGCAGGCTCGGCACGGAGCCGTTGTGGAGATACGGCCCGCGCAGCCAGATACCGTCGAGCGGCATGTTGGCGTAGCCGAACGTCTTGCGGAAATGCTGGAAGCGCCAGGGGTAGCCCGCGTAGAGCGTCGACTGGTTCACCGCGAGATCGTAGGTGTAGGTATCGAGGCGACGCCGGTCGGTGCCGATCTGGTCGATGGGCGTGACCTTGCCCACGTACTCCCCGGAGAAGTCGCGCCCGCTCGTGCCGTGACAGGCCGCGCAGTAGCGCTGATACACGGGGGCGCCCTGGCCGGCCTTGGCCGCGTCGACGGGATATGGGTACTTCGGCGGCTCCAGGGTGAGCAACCAGTCCTCGATGCGCCCGATGGCCACGAGATCGATAGTGGGCGGCGTGGTGCCCGTGCCGAAGGCGGCGCTCTTGTTCCGCTCCTCCACCATGGTGTTGTTGCCGTCCCAGTGCAGCTGCTTGCCCTTGCGCGGCTGCTGCAGCCAGATCGACGGGAAGTCCGAAGGCCCATTCTTCTCCTGCTCGCTCAGCTGACCGAGGGGGAAGTTGAAGAGGACCTTGGCGGCGTTGAAGGTGTCCACGCGCCCCGGCCCCCACTCCGGATACGGCAGGAGCGACTCGAAGCGCCCGCGCAGCATGAGGAGGCGCTCGCGCACGATGGCGATGGCCACGGGATAGATGAGGTAGCGATCGAGCAGGCCTAGCTTCTCCTCCTTGGCGCGCATGAGCCGGTCGATCTCCGGCACCACGTACTCGGCGGCGGAGTGCGGATCCTTGGCGCAATCGAAGAGGAATTTCTGGAAGCCCCACACGTTGAAGGTGTGGGCGGGCATGCCCAGGTAGATGCGCGGCTTGGCGTCCGCGCTGTCGCGCACCGTGCTCGCGTGGCACACCGCACAGTTGAGGAAGGTGCGATCGATGCCCTGGTAGCGCCGCCTCGACATGCCGACGGGGAGGTCCTTCCCCTCCTCGAAGGTGAATCCGAGGGAGGCCCAGCCCGGGCCCGGCAGGTGCAGCGCGCAGACCTGGGGCAGCGCCTGGAAGATCCAGTAGGGGAAGCCCGACTCGCGCTCGCCTCCCGTGGACCCGTACTTGAAGTGATCCTCGATCTTGGCGTAGACGACGGGCTCGTCTTCGTTGAACACGTACAGCACGTAGAGCCCGAGGCCGAGCAGGGCGAGCGTGGGCAGGATGAGCAGCACCACCAGCCACCTCGCCCATCGCTTCCGACCGAGGCGCTCGAGCCACGAGGGCTCCCGCGGCTCCGGCCGTTCCGCGTCGTCGCTGGTCGTCATGGCGATGTCGGCTCCTCCCGTGGTGTCCGTTCCAGGCTGAGCCGGATCACTGGATCTGTCCGACCTGCGGCGGCTGATCGGTGACGGGCCGTCCCTGCAGCCCGGCCACCGCGGGCCCCGGATACTGCCCGCGGAGATCGCCGGAGGCAGGTCCGCTCGGCGGCGTGGGACCTCCGCACGCGGCGGTGAGCACGACAGTGGAGATCAGGAGCGCGATCGATCGCATGAGGGATCCTCTCGGGCTGGCGCGAAGGGTGATGGGCTCACGTGATGTCGACGGTGACGGCGAAGCGTTCCGCGGCGGGGACATTCCGCTCCCAGGAGCGCGCGTGAACGAGCTCGAGGCGGGCGCGCCCGGCGGCGAGCGCCCGGATGGGCCACGTGGTCGTCCCGCCCGCCCCCACGCCGGCGCCCATCTCCCGAGTGGGCGAGCCGGCCTCGAGGCGCGCGCCGTCGATGGAGGCGATGGTCCACGTGTAGCCCGTGGTGGGATTCTCGGCGAGGCGCACGGCGATGGTGTCGCCGACCTTGGCGGCGACGACCCGGCCGTTGTCCGCGCGGGTGACCGTCACCTGGGCCACGACGAGGCCGTGGCCGCTCGCGCCGCGCTGGTGGTCGGCATGGCGGGACAATTAGACGGGCGCGTCGTCACGCTGTCAAAGACAATCGCGCGACGCGCCGCGATACGGAGAATGACGAAGCCGGGGGCGCGGAGGATTCTTGACCGCGCCCAGCCCTCGACCGTACCCTCGATGCGCGGCAAGGTCTCGCATGCGCGCGTCGACTCCCCGATCCGGAGGAGCCACACACATGGTGGAAGCGCTTCCCGCCACCGGCAGCATCAAGCGTCTCATCCTCTGCTTCGACGGCACCTGGAACAGCCCGGAAGATCAGACCAACGTCTCGCGCCTCTACGCCGCCATCGCCGACGTCTACGGCGGCTGCCAGGGACAGCTCAAGTTCTACGACACGGGCGTGGGCACCATGACGGGCTCGCGTCTCACCGGCGGCGCCCTCGGCTGGGGGCTCGACGAGAACATCCTCCAGGGCTACTGCTGGCTCATCAACGAGTTCCTGTCCTTCGCGGGCGTGCCGCGGGCCGCGCCGGAAGCGGACGGCGAGGTGTTCGACGTCGGGCCCGACATCTTCATCGTGGGCTTCAGCCGCGGCGCCTACACCGCGCGGAGCCTGGCCGGCCTCATCAACCGCTGCGGGGTGCCGCGCAAGGAGCTCTTCGCGGGCGAGCGCAACCGCATCACGAGCAAGGTGGACGATCGCGCCAACACCAAGTCCCGCCTCGTGCAGCAGGCGTGGGATCTCTACCGCCTGCGCTTTCCCAAGGGCACGGACGGACGCATGCAGGCGCCATGCGTCGCCTACCGCCAGCAGCACTGCTGGAACGTGAAGGTGAAGATGCTCGGGGTGTGGGACACCGTGGGCGCCCTCGGCGTGCCCGCCTTCTCCAACCGTCCCCTCGCCCGGGCCAAATACGGCTTCTACGACACCAGCCTCGGCCGCGTGATCGAGCACGCGTACCATGCGGTGGCCATCGACGAGCAGCGCGAGGACTACCAGGTGACGCTGTGGGAAGCCGCGCATCCCGTGGGCACGCGCGAGGTGGAGCAGCGCTGGTTCCCCGGCGCGCATGCCAACGTGGGCGGCGGCTACCAGGACGACCTGCTCCCCGATCCGCCACTCAAGTGGATCGCGGAGAAGGGCCTCGCCCTCGGGCTCGAGTTCACCGACGAGTTCCAGATGCGGCTGGGCCGCGCGCAGTGCAAGAACGCCCTGCCCGAGGACTTCAAGCTGCGCGGCGACGAGTACCTCTCGCCCGTGCGCGACTCCTACAAGGAGTTCCTGCGTGGCATCTATCGCGTCCTGCGCACCATCGCCCTGCGCGGCCGCTACTACCGGCCCATGCTCGTGGGCGGGGTGGGCGAGACCATCGACGAGACCGCCCACATGAAGTGGGCGGCCGATCCGCACTACCGGCCGAAGAACTTCGCCTTCGCGGGCCGGCGCGACGTGGAGCCGGGTGAAGGCTTCGTCCCGGGCCGCGAGCGGCCCCGCGACGCCTAGACCGAGCGAGGAGAGAGGTCATGGGACTGTCCGGTGTGCTCGAGACCATCATCGGCCTCGTCTTCGTGTACTTCCTGGCCAGCGTCCTCTGCTCGGGCCTGAACGAGGCCATCGCCCAGGAGACGGGGCGGCGCGGGCGCTTCCTCCGCGAGGGGCTCATCAACATCGTGAAGGACCGCTGGCTGTTCCTGCGCCTCATCAACCATCCGCTCGTCTCCAGCCTGTACCGCGACGTGCCGGGCCGGCCGCGCACGCCCTCGTACATTCCTCCGAGCACGATCGTCAACGCGCTCCTCGACATCATGGTGCTCAAGGCGCGGCAGATCGATCCCGCCTTCGCGGGCGGGGCGCCCCCGACCCTCACCTTCGATCAGGTGCGCGCGGCCACCCTCACGTGCAAGCACGGCGGCTATCAGGTCGCCGACGCCATCCTGCCCCTCCTCGACGCCGCCCAGGGCAACCTCGACGTGGCCCGGAAGAACCTCGAGGCCTGGTACACGAGCGGGATGGACCGGGTGGCGGGCTGGTACAAGCAGCACGCCCGCCGCGTACTCTTCGTCATCGGCATGATCGTGGCGGTGGGCTTCAACGTGGACACCCTGTCTATCGCCACCCAGCTCTCGCGCTCCGCCGAGCTGCGCAAGTCGCTGGCCGACGCGGCGACGCAGGTCGCGGAGACCAAGCGCTTCAACGGCGTGGCGCTCGACGTCAACGAGGGCGACGTCAAGATCGCCCAGGAAGACCTCAAGAAGTTTGCCGCGGGTCTCAGTGCCTATCAGCAGCAGGGCCTGCCCGTGGGCTTCGCCTGCGTGAGTCCCGCCGAGGTCGGGCCGGGCAGCCACATTCGCAGCGTGGTGGGGAAGTGCTGGCACAACGCGCGGGCGACGGCGGCGGGCGAGTGGCTCGTGAAGATTCTGGGCTGGCTGGTCACGGGCCTCGCCATCAGCCTCGGCGCGCCATTCTGGTTCGACCTGCTGAATCGGCTCGTGGATCTGCGGGGGGCGGGCAAGCGGCCCGAGCCCGTCCAGGCCCGGGAAACCACTCGGTAACGCGGATCCTTCCGGAGAATCGGAAGCGGTTGTACGCGCGGCGGCCGTCGCCGGGGTTCGGTATTTCCTCGTTCGTCTCTTTGAGCGGTCGCACGCGAGACGGCCGGGTCCTGTCGCCGGGGGGAGGGGTGCGCTCAGGCTGCGTCACCCGCTCGCCTGAATCGCAGCCCTGCGGGCTGCGCACAGGTCGAGGG
>JBKOVG010000169.1:0-7828 GCA_046723845.1 Candidatus Methylomirabilota bacterium
CTCCAGCGGAGTGGGACGCCCTCGTTCTGTGCGCGGCCCGCAGGGCTGCGATTCAGGCGAGCGGGTGACGCAGCTGGAGCGCATTCCGCCCCCCGACGACGGGCCCCGACCCGTCTGGCGCTCTGAGGCTCCCGAATCGTCCGAGCTGGACCGCCGGCGTCGCTGTCGATTCGAGGCCGGCCCGTTCGACATGCCCCTGACCAAGACCTTCTTCGCATCGCGCTTCGGCATGGTCGCCGACCGCTTCGGCGTGTCGTGGATGATCATCGCCGGGAAGTAGCGGGCCCGGCGCCAGACGACGGACAACGTGTCGCGGCCGCGCGATTGCTACGGCTTCGGGAGTGTCAGGCCTCTCGCTCGGGGACCAGCCAGGGGCAGGTGAGACGCTCGACCAGCGACACCGCGGCGAAGAGGACGACGGCCATCAACGAGAGCAGGATCATGGCGCTGAAGGCCAGCTCCGTCTTCCAGTAGGAGGTGGAAGACAGGATCACGTAGCCGAGGCCCTTGTCCGAGCCTACGAACTCGCCCACCACCGCGCCGATCACGGAGAGCGTGATGGCCACCTTCGCCCCCGCGAAGATGAAGGGCAGCGCCATGGGCAGCCGCACCTTGAGGAAGGTCTTGAACGCGCTCGCGCGATAGGATCGGCTCAGGTCGAGCAGCTCCGGCGGCGTGGCGTTGAGGCCGGTGGCCGTGTCGATCACCACGGGGAAGAACGCCACGAGGAAGGCCACCACCATCTTCGGCAGCTCGCCGTAGCCGAGCACGAGCAGGAGCACGGGCGCAATGGCGATCTTGGGCACGGACTGGGCAAGGACGATCAGCGGGTACAGCGCGCCGCGCAGGAACGGTGAGTACACGATGAGCACGGCCAGCGGCACGCCCACCACCATGGAGAGCGCGAAGCCGCCCAGCGTCTCGTAGAGGGTGACCCACGTATGCTCGATGAACCGGTAGCGCCACTCCCAGCCCTCGCCGAGGATGGCGGAGGGCGCCGGCATGATGAAGCGCGGGATGCGGAGGGCCCGCGTGGCTGCCTCCCAGACCACGAGGGCGCCCACGAGGGTGGCCACGGGCACGAGGGCTTCGCCGAGGAGCCGCCGCGCGGTGCTCACGCGCGCACCTTGCGGCCGGAGAAGATCAGGCTGCGCACCTCGTCGCTGTGCGCCTTGAAGCGTGCGTCGAACTCCAGGTCCATGGTGCGCGGGCGCGGCAGGTCCACCGCGATCACGCGCGCGATGCGCCCGGGCCGCGGCGACATGACCACCACGCGGTCGGCGAGGAGGATGGCCTCGGGGATGCTGTGGGTGACGAAGAGGATAGTCTTGCGCCGCTCCTCCCAGATGCGCAGGAGCTCGAGGCTCATCTCCTCGCGCGTCATGGCGTCGAGGGCGCCGAAGGGCTCGTCCATCAGGAGCAGGCCGGGATCGGGGAGCAGGGCGCGGCAGATGGCCACGCGCTGCTGCATGCCCCCGGACAGCTCGTGCGGATACTTCGTCTCGAAGCCCGCGAGCCCCGTGAGCTCGAGGAGATCGCGCGCGGGCTTCCGGTACTGGCGCGGATCGAGGCCGAGCATCTCCACGGAAAAGAGCACGTTGTCGAGCACGCTGCGCCAGGGCAGGAGTACGGGCTGCTGGAAGACGAAGCCCACGTCGGGAAAGGGCGCGCTCACCTCCTGTTCGCGCACGCGGATCGTCCCGCGCGTGGGCGGCACGAGCCCGGCCACCAGCTTGAGGAGCGTGCTCTTGCCGCAGCCGCTCGGCCCCACCAGGGTGACGAACTCGTTCTCCTCGACGGTCAGCGACGTCTCGGCGAGCGCCTCGACAGGATCGCCCCGGCGGGTGCGATAGGTCTTGGCGACGCGATCGAGACGGATCACACGCTGGGCGGGAGGGCGGCCGCGAAGCGGTTGATGGTGAGCGGTGTCGCCACCGCGCCCCGGCAGGCCGCGGCGACGTAGGGGGCGAGGCGCTCGGCCACCGCCCACGCCTGCGCGCTCTGGGTGCGCTGCCGGTCCGCCGCCTCCTGGGCGCGCGCGAGGATGCGATCCTCGTCCACCGTGGTGACGCGGCCGCCCTCCACCACCACGCGGCCCCCCACCAGCACGGTGTCCACACTCGCGCCCGTTTCCGCGTAGACGAGGGCGGTGACGGGATCCGCCAGGGGACGGAGGAAGACGGAGTCGGCGCGCAGGAGCACCAGGTCGGCCTTGGCCCGGGGCGCGATGGCGCCCAGGTCCTCGGCCTGGCCGAGCACGCGCGCGGTGCCGGAGGTGGCGAGGCTCCAGACCGTCTGCGCGTCGAGCCAGCGCTCCGTGGCGTGGGGAAAGCGGATCGTGCTGACCACGGAAGCGATGCGGAGCGCCTCGAAGAGGTTCTGGTTGTCCGCGCAGACGGAGCCGTCGGTGCCGAGCCCCACCGCCACTCCGCGATCGAGCATCTCGCGCACGGGGGCGATGCCCGCGCCCAGGCGCAGATTGCTCCCGGGGTTGTGGGCGACGGCGGCGCCCGCGTCGGCGAGCATGCGCAGGTCGTCGTCGGTGAGCCAGATCGAGTGCGCGCCGACGAAGCCCGGGCCGAGGACGCCGTGATCGCCGAGACGGGCGACGATGCTCTTGCCCCAGCGCCGCTGGCTCTCCACCGCCTGCACCTTCGACTCCGCGAGGTGCGTGTGAATGCCGACACCGTACTCGCGCGCCAGTCCCGCGCAGCCGTCGAGGAACTCGTCGGTGGCCTGGTTGGGAATGGTGGGCGACACCGCCATGCGAATGCGCCCGTCGGCGCCGCCGTGCCAGCGGCGGATGGCCCGCTCCGTGAGATCGAGCAAGCCCTTGGTGGGCGCGGGCTGCATCGCCTCCACGGTGCGCCGCAGGTCGTCGGGGAGGAGATCGAGGAGGCCGGGCACGGTCTGGAAGAAGACGACGTCGGCCACCGCAGGAGCGAGGACGACGCGGACGCCGACGTCCTCGTACGCCCGCACCACCGCCTCTAGCGCCTCCTCGGTGATGGCGGGCACGGCCATGTACAGGTCATAAGCCGAGGTGCAGCCCGTCTTGAGCATCTCGATGGCGCCCACCGCCGCCGAGAGGTACTCCTCCTCCGGGGTGCGGAAGGCGTAGTTGGCCGGCGCGTAGGTGAGGAGATCCTCGAGGGTCCAGCTCCCCGCCCGCCCGCGGGCGAGATGGCTCGCCGCATGCGTGTGGGCGTTGCCGAGGCCGGGGAGCACGAGATGCTGCCGGGCGTCAATCTCGCGGGCGCCCGCGGGTGCGGCGAGGCCCGCGCCCACCGCGCTGATCCGTTCGCCCTCGATCAGGATGTCCGCGCGCGTCACGGCCGGAGGCGTACCGGTAAGGAGGCGGCCGCCGCGGATGACGAGGCTCATGGCTCCTCCCTCCCCTACTTCTTCTCGGGCAGCAGGTCGTTCGTGTAGATCTCCTCGAGGCCCACCTTGCGCTTGAGCTCGAGGTACTGCGTGTAGAGATCGCGCGTCTTCTCGAGCCGCGGCGTCTCGAACTGCCCCACTGCCACCTTGCCACTCGTAACCTCTTCCGCGTAGACGAAGCGCGCGCCCACCTGCGCGGCGCCCACGGCGCCCTCCGGATCCACTTCGGGGTGGTGCTTGACCACGTAGCCCACGCCCTCCTCGAAGTGCTTGGTCCGGAACGCGTAGTCCGCTCCCTTGAAGGTGGCGCGGAGGAACGCCTTGAGGCCTTCCGGATCCTTCGCGATGGAGTCCTCCCGCGCGACGAGCGAGGTCGAGGCCACGTCGAAGCCCAGGTCGGACCAGGCCACGAGCACCCGGATGTCAACTCCCTGCTGCTGGGCGACCTTGCGGATGCGCGCCTCGTGCACCACAAAGAAGGGCACCGCGTCGGTGGCGCCCTTGATGAGGGCGGGCGGCATGGAGGCGGCGTCCATGGTCACCCACGACACGGAGTTCGGCTTGAGCCCGCTGAGCTTCTCGAACACCGGCCAGAGGATCTGGTGACTGTTGCCGGGGGAGATCGCGAGCTTCTTGCCCTCGAGATCCTTGGAGCTCTTGATGGGCGAGTCGCTCCGCACGAAGATGCCGTGGGGCGGCCGTCGGTACCAGAGCGCGATGGCCTTCACCTTGACGTCGGTGTTGGCCCGCGCCGCGATGAGGGCGGAGATGTCCGCGATGCCCACGTCGCCCTGGCCCGCGGCGATGCGCTTCACGGTGTCGCCCGATCCCTGGCCGCGCACGATCTTCACGTCGAGGCCCTCGTCCCGGTAGAAGCCCTTCTCCAGCGCAGTGTAGTGCGGCACGTACTCGCCGGTGGGCACGAAGTCGAGGATGAGCGTGTAGGGCCGGAGTGGCTTCGGCTGCGCGCCGCCGAGCACGGGTAGGAGCACGCCGGCGGCGAGGGAAGCGGCAACGAGTGCGAGAGGGAGCCGGGCGATTCTGAACATGGTCATCCTCCGTAGCGAGTCATGGCATGGGCGGCATCATGCCACACCGCGGCGGCGGTGATGCGCCGTTCTGCGTCGCCTGGTTTGACCCACTCCGGCCCCGATGCTATGGTCGGCGCCTCCGCCGCCGATCGCTCAGAAGGCCGCGGAGATCGGAGACGACGATGACGCGAGACCTGGCGGACAGCATCATGGCGCGGGTCACCGACGAGCAGATCCTGGCTCTTGAGCAGGCGGCCATCCGCATTCCCAGCACGACCTTCGAGGAGCAGAAGATCGCCGACCTCTTCGCCAACCATCTGTCGGACATCGGCCTCAAGGTCGAGATGCTCGAGGTGACGCATTCCGCCAAGCCTGGCAAGACCACTCGCCAGCCCATCGCGCGTCTCGCCGGGACGGGCGGCGGGCCGAGCCTCATGCTCAACGGGCACATGGATCCCGGCGTCGAGATGAGCGGCTGGACCGTGGATCCCTACGGCGCGAAGTACGAGGACGGCTGGGTGTGGGGCATGGGCGCCCACGACGACAAGGGCGGAGTGGTCGCCGCCATCTGCGGGGTGGAGGCCATCGTGAAGTCCGGGGCGCGCCTCAAGGGTGACGTGCTCGTGTGCCCCGTCGTCGCGCACAAGCTGGGCGGGGCGGGCACGCGCGCCCTCCTGAAGCACGGCGTGAAGACCGATCTCGCCATCAACATGGAGCACTCCGCCAACACCATCGCCAACGTCTGCGTGGGGGTGGTGATGATCCACGTGAAGACGAAGGCGCCCGAGCTCTTCTTCCGCTACAGCGCCGAGGCGAAGGCCGCGTACTGGAATCCCATCGAGCAGCAGGCGGAGATCATCCGGCGCATCGGCCCCAGCCTCGATCCCATTCCTCCAGGGGGCTGGCTCACCTTCACGCCGCATCCGGACCTGCCGGGATTCCCCACCCACACTTTCGACACCATGCACAAGGAGCACTACTACCAGAAGAACTACACGGGCATGTCGAGCCGCGAGTGCGACCTGCTCTTCCAGATCCGCACCGTGCCCGGCCAGACGGTGGCGTCCGTGCGCGCGGACATGACGCGGCTCCTCGACGGCATCAAGCGCGAGCATCCCGCCTTCGACTACGAGCTGACCGTGCCCGCCGCGGGCACCGAGGAGGGCTGGTGCCAGGACCCGATGGAGGTGCCGCGCAGCCATCCCCTGGTCGCCCATCTCGCCGAGGGCCAGCGCCGCGCCTCGAAGCGGGAGCCGGTGGTCGGGGGCTGGGGCCGCCTCGGCAACGTGGGCGACGGCAACATCCTGCAGCAGGCGGGCATTCCCACCGTCCAGTACGGCGCGGGCGACATCCGTATCTACAAGGAGTGGCCGACGCCCGACGAGCGCGTGCCCCTGGCCGACCTCGTCACCGCGGGGCGCGCGGTCGCCTACGCGACGTATCGACTCTGCGGCTGACCTCAAGCGACCCGGAGGACTCCATGGGCATCGGAAGTGGAAGCAGGGACACCGTCAACGTCGCGCGCCTGCACGAGTTCATGGACCGCGAGCGGCTCGCCGCGGTCGTGGCGCGCTCGGGACAGAACTTCACCTATCTCTCCGGCCTCGCCTATCCGGGCACGCTGGCCCGCCACGTGGACATCGCCGATTCGACGCGGGCAGTGCTCCTGCTGTGGCCGCGCCACGGCGATCCCGTCATCGTGCTCAACGCCATCGCGGAGAAGCTCACCGTGCGCGATTCGTGGGTGAAGAAGGTGTCGGTGTACGACGCCTACAACGAGTCGCCCTACGCCCAGCTGTGCACGGTGATCAATGAGGCCGGCCTGGAAGGCGAGCGGATCGGCTTCGAGAAGAATTATCTCAGCGCCGAGCACTGGGAGGAGCTCCGCCGCGGGCTGCCGCGCGCGGAGATGGTCGACTGCAACCGCATGATGGACGCCGTGCGCTGGGTGAAGACGCCCGCCGAGCTCACCCTCCTGCGCAAGGGAGCCGACCTCCTCGACGACGCCTATCTCGAGGTGTTTCCCACCATCAAGCACGGGGAGACGGAGCGGGCCGTCCACAGCCGCCTCATCGGGAGCTGCCTCCGGCGCGGCGCCAACTGGGCGCACGGCATCCTCAACTCCAACCGCAACACCATCCCCTACGCGGGGGAGAGCGACGAGCTGTTCCTCAAGGGTGACGTGGTCCGCACCGACTACGTGGCCTACCTCGACGGCTATCCGGGGCACCAGTCGCGCGTGGCCATCCTGGGCAAGCCGAGCGCAGCCCTCCACGACGACTACGCGAAGTACCGGGAGGCCTACGTCAAGATCATCGACCACTGCCGGCCGGGGGTGACGGCGGGCGGCGTCTACGACTTCGCCGTCCAGACCTTCGCCAAGCTGGGCTGGAAGTACACGTCGATCCTCGTCGGCCACAGCGTGGGCGCGTGGTGGCACCAGCAGGAGCCCATCGTGGCGCGCGGCCGCGACCTCACGCTGGAGGAGGGGATGGTGCTCGCCCTGGAGCCGCACGGGCTCGATCCCGGCCCCGGCTTCCTCCACCTGCAAGACATGGCCGTGGTGCGCGCCCGCGGCCCCGAGCTGCTCTCGCCGAAGTTCAACACCACCGAGATGTTCGTGATCGAGTAAAGGAGGCCATCATGCCCGCCCGCCGTCTGCTGCGACAGCTCACCCCCTGGCTCGTGCTCGTCACCGTGCTCGGTGGCGTGGCGGTGCCTCGCCTCACTGTCGCGGCGAAGGCCGGCGGACGGCTCGTCTTCGCCGCCCGGCAGGACATCGACACCCTCGACCCGCACGTGACCAATCGAGCGGCCACCCGCAAGATCCTCATCCAGTTCCTGGACACCCTGGTCGTCATCGACCCCAAGGACGGCAGCGTGAAGCCGGGACTCGCGGAGAAGTGGGACGTCTCCCCCGACGGCAAGACCTACACCTTCCACCTGCGCAAGAACGTGAAGTTCCACGACGGCACGCCCTTCGATGCTGCGGCCATGAAGTTCACCTTCGACCGCATCCAGACCCCGCTGGGCGCGCCCGGGGTGGCGCGCTCCTTCATCGGCCCCTACGAGAGCTCCGAGGCCGTCGACGCGAGCACTTTCCGCGTCCGCTTCAAGCAGCCATACTCGCCGTTCCTCCGCATGGCCGCCCTGTCGCCGCTCGGGGCCATCTCGCCCACCGCGGTGCAGAAGCTCGGCGATCAGTTCGCGCGGAAGCCAGTGGGCACGGGGCCGTTCATGGTGAAGGAGTGGATCAACAAGGAGCAGGTCGTCCTCGTGAAGAACCCCGCCTACAACTGGGCGCCCGCGCTGGCCGAGCACCAGGGCCCCGCCTATCTCGATGAGATCCAGTGGCGCTTCGTCCTGGAGGCGCCCACCCGCACCGCGATCATCCAGACAGGGGAGGTCAACGT
>JBKOVG010000322.1:0-20286 GCA_046723845.1 Candidatus Methylomirabilota bacterium
GCGTTCATGTAGGCGGCGTGCGCTGTCCACTCCGGCTGGCCTTCCAGCGCCTGGGATTCCTGCCAGGCCGAGCCACGCGTGCGAATCACCGCGAAGATCGGCATGCTCGCCTCCGGTTCTGTCGTCGACGTGACCTGGCCATGTCGTTGAGCGGGGAAAGCGGGAGTCCACACGGGCCGCGCGCACCGTGCGCCACAGCTTAGCGCGGTCTGGTGATCTCCGTGGCGGAAATGATCGGGAGAGAGAGCGGGTCGTCGAAGATGCGGCGGGCGTCCGCGCCTAGCGATCGAGGTTGCGGTAGTACACCGTGGTCTGGCAGAGGCCCCCGTGCGGCAGCAATGCATAGCCAGGGATCACGCCCACCCGCACCCACCCCTGGCGCTCGTACAGGCGCTCGGCGTCGTCGCTCGCGGTGTCGAGCACGAGCAGGGTCTTGCCGCACTCGCGCGCGGCCGCCTCCGCGGCGTGCATCAGCGCCGCGCCGATTCCCTGGCGTCGCGCGCGGCGATGCACGAGCATCTTCGACAGGTCGGCCCGATGCGGCTGGTTCTCGGGCTGGTCGAGCACGAGCTGCACGGTGCCGCACACGCCGTGCGCATCCTCGGCGACCACGAGGGCGCGCGCCCCCCTGGCCACCCCCGCGGCCACGTGACGCCAGAAGGCCACCGCCCGCTCGTGCGACAGGGGCTGCATGAAGCTGACAGAGGCCCCGCCTTCCACGCAATCGATGAGCACCTCGGCGAGCCCCTCGATCTGCGCGTCGTCGACGGCATGCAGGCGCCGGAGGGTCCAGGTCGAGGCACTCATCGTCGGGAGGCGCCCTCGGAGGCGATCACCACGGCGTAGCGTGCGGGCCGTCGCGTGGGATTGTGGAACATCGTGGGGCGGTCGAGCTGCATGGCGAGGCAATCGCCCTCGCGCAGCCGATGGCGCTCCGTGCCCAGGGTGACCTCGATGGCGCCGTCGAGCACCCACACCTGCTGGTGCACGCGCACGTCGCGCGCCCCGGTCTCGAAAGCCACGCGACCGCCCGCGGGGAAATGCACCTCGACGATCTGCATCGGCTGGGGGACGCCGGGCGGCGAGACGTTGCGGCGGAGATAGCCGGAAGCCGGATCTCGCCACTGCGGCTGCTCGTCGCGCCGGGCCACCGGACCGCTGAAGGCGGGCCCCGTGGCGGCGGGCGCGTCGAACAGCGAGGCGAGCATCACGCCCAGCCCCGCCGCGAGCTTCTCCAGCACGACGGCAGTCGGGCTGCTCTCGCCGCGCTCGATGACCGAGATCATCGAGCGGCTCACGCCGCTCTTGCCCGCCAGCGCCTCGAGGGAGAGGCCCTGACCCGCGCGGAGCTCCCGCACGCGCTCGGCGATGCGCTGGTTCAGATCGGACGCGACGGCGCCATCCATGATGATGGACACAATATCCACCATATAGGATGGCGCCGTCAAGCCTTTCTCAGGCGGCGGCTACTCGTCCACGATCAGCCCGCGGCCGTCGCGACTCCGGTAGACGAAGCTGAAGCGGGCCGGCCGCGAGATCGTCTTGCCATCGCGCTCCTCGGAGAAAGTGTAGGTCCCTGTGTTGCTCGTGATGCCCGTGTAGGTCATGCACACCTCCTTGGTGCGCGTTCGCCAGGAACGAGCTACGGTGCCTCCACCGCGCGCGAGGCGAGGAGCGATGCGATACGCGACTCGTCATAGCCGAGGAGCTTCGAGAGCACCTCGCGCGTGTCCTCGCCCACGCGATAGGCGGCGGGCCGCCGGGGATGCGTGGGCTTGCCATCGAGATGGTACGGGCTCGCCGTCACCCGCACGCTGCCGCGGCCGCGATGCGGGAGGGTGGGAAAGAACTGGCGCTCGGCGAGGTGAGCGGAGGCGATGACCTCCGCGGGATGGAGGACGGGGGCGCAGGGCACGCGCGCCTTTTCCAGCACCTCGAGGGCCGCCGCCACGGTGGGGAAGCCATCGAGCCACTGGCCGAGGAGCTCGCGGAGGGCGTGCCAGTTCTGCCGACGGCCGTCCGAGGACTTGAAGCGCGGATCGTCGGCCAGCTCGGGGCGCTCCATCAGTCCCACCAGCCTCGCCCAGATCACCGTGCCGCCCGCGATCTGGAAGGCAAGATAGCGGTCGCCGATGCGATGGACCATCATCCCCGGCCGTGGGTTGCCGTGCTCCTTGCCGCCGTTGAGGACCGAGGCGAAGGTGACGCTGTCGGAGGCCACCAGCGCTTCGAGCATGGAGACGTCGAGATAGGCGCCCCGGCCCGTGCGCGTGCGCCGGAGCAGCGCGCCCAGGATGGCCGCGGCGGCGTGGGTGGCCGCGAGCATGTCCGCGGCCTGCAGGTTGGAGGCGCGCGGGTGCGCCTCGTCGCCCTGCTCGAGATGCATGAGCCCCGAGATGGCGTTGGTGATGTGCGCGAAGGCCTGCTTGTGGCGCCACGGTCCCGTCTGGCCGAAGCCGGAGATGGAGCAGTACACGACGTCTGGCTTCACCGCGCGCACGGCCGGATAGTCGCAGCCCAGGCGTCCCACCACCCCGGGAGCGAAGTTCTCGACGAACACGTCGGCGTGGCGGGCGAGGTCGAGCACCACCTGGAGGCCGTCGGGACTGGAGAGATCGACGGCCACGCTCTCCTTGCCGGCGTTGACGCGCGTGAAGTAACTGCTCTGATCCGTCCGGCCCGGCTCGAGCTGCTGGACGTTGATGCGCGTCTCGTCGCCCGCCCCGGGTCGCTCCACCTTGATGACGCGGGCCCCCATGTCGGCGAGGAGGCGCGTGCAGTAGGGACCGGCGAGCACGCGAGTGAGATCCACGACGAGCAGGCCGTCCAGCGGGAGCGAATCGTCGCGCACCCGCGGGAGTATAGCAGGGCGTCATGGGCTCTGGACGGCATCGGTGGCCGGAGGCAGTATGGGGGCCCATGAGCGCGCTCGTCGTCCCGAGCAAGTCGCCCGAGGAGGTGATCGACGTCACCGACGAGGTGGCGACCCGCGTCGCCGCTGCGGGCGACGGCACGTGCGGTCTCTTCCTCCCTCACACCACGTGCGCGCACACGTGCTGAGCCCGCTGGTGGGGCCCTCGCTGTCCGTTCCCGTGCGCGACGGGCGTCTGGGGCTCCGGGAGTTCCAGCGCATCGTTCTCGTGGAGTTCGAAGGGTCGCGCGGGCGCACCATCGAGATCGACGTGACGCCGTGCGTGCCGAGGTGAGAGGAGAGCCGTATCAGAGCCCTCGGGGATCTGGTATCCTAGCGCGGCCCCGAGGGGCGGCACGCCACTACGAGTTCTGAGGAGGTAGCGCGATGGCCGAGACGGCACGGCTGGCGGTGTTCCACGGGACGGGCAAGCCCTTCGAGATCCGCGAGTACCCGGTGCCGGACCCGGAGCCGGGAGCGATGCTGATCAAGATCTCGCTCGCCAACGTGTGCGGCTCGGACATGCACTACTGGCGCGGCGAGCAGGACTACGTGAAGATGGGCCGGCCGCTGCCGCTCAACACCGGGCACGAGCACATGGGCACGGTGGCCAAGCTCGGCGCGGGAGTGACCACGGACTCCACCGGCCAGCCCCTCGCGATTGGCGATCGCGTGCTGTATCGCTACTTCTGCCCGTGCGGACACTGCAAGGCCTGCTTGCGCCGGCAGTACAAGTCCTGCCCCACCCGCCAGGCCAACTGGCTTGTCTCCTGCGAGGTGTGGCCTCACTTCCAGGGCGGCTTCGGTCAGTATTTCTACCTCCGTCCTCACCACGCGGTGTTCAAGATCGGCCCCGAGATCACCGACGAGATGGCGGCGGGCATCAACTGCGCGTACACCCAGGTGTACGCAGGGCTGGAGATCGCCCCGCTCCGCGCCGGGCAGACGGTGGTGGTGCAGGGCGCGGGCGGGCTGGGCGTCTACGCGTGCGCCGTCGCGCGCGAGATGGGCGCGAGCCGGGTGGTGGTCATCGACGGTCTCGACGAGCGCCTCGAGCTCGCCCAGCAGTTCGGGGCCACCGACGTCGTCGACATGCGCCGGCACTCCACGCCGGCGGAGCGGGTGGCCGCCGTCAAGAAGCTCACCGACGACTGGGGGGGCGATGTGGTGCTGGAGCTAGTGGGCCATCCCGGGGTGGTGGACGAGGGGCTGCGCATGACGGCGCCCGAGGGAACCTATCTCGAGATCGGCAACATCAACGTGGGGTGGAAGGCGGAGTTCGATCCCTCGTGGATCATTTTCGGCAACCGCAAGATCATCGGGCTCGCCCACTACGAGGCGGAGCACCTGCGCGGCGCCCTCGATCTGATGCGCCGCACCCTGACCAAGTATCCGTGGGGGCGGGTGGTCTCCCATAAGTATCCGCTGGAGCAGATCAACGAGGCCTTCACGGAGCAGGACAAGGGCCACGTCACACGAGCCGCCATCGTCCCCAATTGAGCTCGTCCCGTCCGATCGTTAAAGCTCACTGCTCGTGGTGTCGCGCAGAAGGAGTGCCCGACTATCTCGGCGAGCGCGAGCCCCTGGAGAATCCCGGCGACACCTATGGGGTGTGCCCGCGTCACATGGCCCAGGTTCTCACCGCGCCCCGCGCCAAGCCCGCGGTGAGTGGCTCTCGGCTCATCGTGGTGGTGGGCGCCCAGGATCGCAGCCTGTACGAGTACCTCACGCGCGGCCTTGCCACCCTGGAGGGCGTGCAGGTCATCCTCGATCGCCGGCAGGGCGAGCGCCGCGTCTCCGCGCGACCGGTGAACGTGGAGCGCCGGCAGGGCGACCGGCGCCAACCGCGCCAGGTCGTGCACTTCATGGGCTGCTCCTTCATCCGCCTGAGCGCCGCCGCCAATCCCGGCTTCTGATCGTCCCGCCGCGGCTGGCGAGGTCCGCGCGTGTCGTTCTCGACTGAGTTTCTCGACGACAGGAGGGGCGTGCGCTTCGTGGGCCAGGGCCGGCTCACCGGCCAGGAGATCCTCGAGGCCAAGGCCGGGCTCCTGCGATCACCGGATCGGCTGAAGACCCTCACCTACGCGCTCGTCGACGTGACGGACATCGACGCCCTCAGCATCTCGCGCGAGCACGTGCTGGAGTTCGTGGCGGTGGACGTGCAGATCGCCGCCGTGGCGGGGCGGTCGATGGCGGTGGCGATCGTGGCGCCGGGCGATCTCGCCTTCGGCATCGCCCGCATGTGGGAGGCCTTCGTCGAGGTGACGGGGTGGCGCACGCACGTCTTCCGGTCGCGCGCGGAAGCCGAGCCACGGCTGCGCCCCTTCATCGAGGGGCGCGAGCCGCCGGCGGCCTGCTAGTGCCGGTCCAACTTGACTTCGCCATCCTCAACGTACACCCACGTACGCCTCGGGCTGCGGCCTCCCTCGGGCCTCGTCTGGCTCGCAATTTGGGCCCGGCACTCTGCGGGACCACGTGACGTGTCGCCAATACTCGTTGGAGGCGCACTAGCCTTTCGCCCCGCGGCTAGCCCGCGGGGTGGAAGGCGTCGCGCCCGCGCTGATACGTGGCCTGCCGCTGGGCGGGGTTCCGGTTCACGAGCGGGCGCGCGAACATCGGATGCGTGTAGCTCCGCACCTCGTGCTCGATCACGCACAGCACCTCGAGCGTGTCCACGTCCACGATCTTCTCGAAGCGGTACTGGTAGTCCTGGCTCTCCTCGCTGATGAGTCCGTGCTTGTCGAGCCACTCGTGAGGGCCGGAGAAGTTCGCGATGTACACGGCGATGTGATAGCCGTCGTAGGGCCGGATGGGCGCGGTGGTCTCGCGGAACACCAGCTCCTGCCGCTGCCCGATGCGCACGTGGGCGGCCACTCCGTCGGGGTCGGGCGTGACGCTGGCCGGCGCGCCCATGACCTTCGCGTAGAAGCGCGCGATGCCCGCGGCGCGCCCGGGCTCCACGGGGAACTCCACGTGGGTGATGCCGAGGGTCATGTCGCCGAAGGAGGGCCCCGCCGGATGCAGCCGGAGCTGATTGCCCCACGGGGTGGTGACGGACAGGTACTTGTTCTCCATGCTGTAGGCAAACTTGGTCCCCCCGAGAACGTCCTTCACGGCGGCGAGGCGCTGGGTCAGCGCTTCCAGGTCCGGCACCACGATCTCCACGTGCCCGCGCATGACGTTGGGCTCGCCCGTGGGCAGATGGAACTGCGTCTGCCCCATGTTGATCCACATGTTCTCGATCCCTACCATGATGTACGGATCGCGGGTGAAGCCGAGGCCCTGGATGTAGAAGGCGGTGGCGAGCCGCTGGTCGGGCACGCGCACGTTCACGTGCTCCAGCATGAGGATGTTGCCGACGTCCTGCTGGTGCCGATCGTAGCGCTTCATGTCGATCCTCCTCGTGAGCGGGATGCTGCCCATCCTAGCCCAGGGTGCAGGGAGACGCCACTGCGGGCATTTTACGATATAGTCCGTTTCTATGGATACGTGGACACCGATCTTCACCGACAACGAACATGTGCAGCGGGCCCGCGGGCTGGCCTCGCAGATCGAGACGTGGGCGGACCACATCGAGCGCGAGCGGCGGCTAGCCCGCCCCGTGCTGGACGCACTCTTTGCGCAGGGGATGTTCCGTCTCCTCCTGCCGCGCTCGCTCGACGGCGCCGAGATCGATCCTGTCACCTTCGTGACGGTGATCGAGGAGATCGCCAAGGCCGACGCGAGCACCGCGTGGTGTCTGTGTCAGGCTTCGGGCTGCTCGATGGCCGCCGCCTATCTGGTGCCCGACATCGCGTGGGAGGTCTTCGGCAAGGACCGGCGATCCGTGCTCGCCTGGGGCCCGGGGCCGGACGCCCGCGCCGTCGCCGTCGATGGCGGCTATCGTCTCAGCGGCCTGTGGAGCTTCGCCAGCGGCTGCCGTCACGCCACGTGGCTCGGGGGGCATGCTCCCATCTGCGAGCCCGACGGATCATTCCGCCGAAACAGTGCGGGCAAGGTCGTCGAGCGAACCCTGCTCATCCCCGCCGACCAGGCGCAGATCGTGGACGTGTGGCACGTGAGCGGGCTCAAGGGCACGGGCAGCGACGCCTTCACGGTGACGGACGTCTTCGTTCCTCACGAGTACTCGATCTCGCGCGACGATCCCGCGGAGCGGCGCCAGCCCGGACCGCTCTACTGCTTCCCCGCGGGCTCGCTCTACGCGTCGGGCTTCGCGGGCGTGGCACTCGGCATCGCGCGCCGCATGCTGGATTCCTTCCGCGCCCTCGCGGTGGAGAAGACACCGCGCGGCTTCAAGCGCCCCCTCGCCGAAAACGCGGTGATCCAGTCCCAGGTGGCGCAGGCGGAAGCGCAGCTCCGCTCCGCGCGCCGCTTCCTTCTGGGATCTCTTGACGAGATCTGGCGCGCGGTGGGCAGCACAGGCATGCTCACCCTCGATCAGCGCGTGCTCATCCGGCTCGCCTCGACGTACGCCATCCACCAGGCGAAGGGCGTGGCCGACATGACGCACCACGCGGCGGGGGCGACGGCCATCTTCGTCGAGAGCGCGTTCGACCGCGGGTTCCGCGACATTCATGCCGTGACCCAGCAGCTCCAGGGACGGCAGGCGCACTTCGAGACGGTGGGCCGCTTCCTCTTCGGACTCGAGCCCGACACCACCTTCCTCTAGCCCGTCACGGAGAGACGACCATGGATCGCAAGCGAGTAGGCATTCTCGTGTTCCCCGACGTGGAAGTCCTCGACTTCTGCGGGCCCTTCGAGGTGTTCTCGGTGACGCGCCTCAACGAGGAGGCCCGCCGCGAGGAGCCGTCTCCCTTCGAGGTGCTGCTGGTCGCCGAGCACATGGACACCGTGGTCGCCACGGGCGGGCTCAAGGTCGTGCCGGACGTGACGATCGACACGTGCCCGCCCCTCGACATCCTCGTGGTGCCGGGCGGCTGGGGCACGCGCACCGAGGTCAACAATCAGCGCTTGATCGACTGGATCGGCGCGCGCGGCCGCTCGGTGGAGACGCTCACCTCGGTCTGCACCGGCTCCATGCTCCTCGGCCAGGCCAAGCTGCTGGACGGACGCCGCGCCACCACGCACTGGCGCTCGCTGTCCCGGATGCGCGACGCCTACCCCTCCGTGACAGTGGAGGAGAAGCTCCACGTGGTGGAGGACGGCCACGTCGTCACCTCCGCCGGCATCTCGGCGGGCATCGACATGGCCCTGCGCATCGTCATCCGCTACTTCGGCGAGGCCGTGGGGCGCGCCACCGCGCGCAACATGGAGTATCCGTTCCCGGACGACAACTCGCGGAGGGTGTAGGGCCCACGGCGCCCCTCACCCTGCCCTCTCCCCAGAGGGGAGAGGGCTCGGGTGAGGGGGAGATCCGGAAAGACCTGCGCTAGACCTTCTCGAAGGACAGGCGCTTCACCTTGTCCATGTTGGTGCCCTCGATGCGGATGAGCCGGGTGGGTCCCTCGCGTCGCGGCGAGTGAACGTCGCCCACGTTGTAGACCTTGGCCATCCCCGGCTTGAGCGGATACGCGCGGGCGTGGCGCACCTTGGCCGGCTTGCCCTCCGAGGCCGCCTCCACCACCGTCCAGTCGCTCATCACCGTCTCGCCGCGCGCCTGTCCGTAGATCGCCCACGACGGACCGTGATCGTGGGGCTGGCTCTCCTTCGCCCCGTTGTAGGAGTGGGCGAGAATGCAGAAGCCGAGCTCGGGATCTTCGTAGAGGATCTTGCGTTCCGGCACGTCGTCGCCGAGGTACTGCTTGAGGAACGCCTCGTCCACCAGCACGTCCTGGACGACCGCGCAGACCTTCTCGCGTCCCGTGGGCCCGGAATCCTCCTTGAGGATGCGGTGCAGGGTGTCGGCGAGCTGCTCGAGGTTGTATCCCATGGGCTGCTGCCCTCCTCGTCATTTGATACTCTCTTCGCGCCCGCTCCGCAATGGGCACTCTATGCGTCTCCCGTTCTTCTACGGCTGGGTCGTGGTCGGTGTCGTCTTCGTGACCATGGGCGTGGGCGTCAACGCGCGCACCGCCTTCTCGCTGCTCTTCCCGCCCATCCTCGCGGAGTTCGGCTGGGAGCGTGGAGTGACGGCGGGGGCATTCTCCTTCGGCTTCGTGGTCTCGGCCATCCTGAGCCCCATGCTCGGCCGCCTCATGGACCGGCGCGGCCCACGCGTGGTGAACGAGATCGGCGTGTTCACCATGGGCGCGGGCCTCCTCCTCGCCACCTTCGTGCGCGACCCGTGGCAGCTCTACCTCACCCTCGGGGTGCTCGTGGGCGGCGGCAGCGTGTGTCTCGGCTACACGGGGCAGGGACTCTTCCTGCCTCACTGGTTCGTGCGCCGGCGCGGCCTCGCCATGAGCCTCGCCTACTCCGGGGTGGGGGTGGGCTCCATCGTGATCCTGCCGTGGATGCAGTTCCTCATCGGGCGGAGCGGCTGGCGTGCCGCGTGCTGGGCAGTGGCCATCGTGGTGCTCGTGCTGCTCGCGCCGCTCAACCTGCTCGTCCGCCGCCGGCCCGAGGATCTGGGGCTCGCGCCGGACGGCGATGCGACGTCGGCCCAGAGCGGGACGACCCACGCCGCCAACGTCGTGGACGCGGCGTGGGCCGCGGTGGACTGGACGCTCGGCCGCGCCGTGCGCACGGGACGCTTCTGGTGGATCGCCGCCGGCTACTTCGGCGGGCTCTTCTCCTGGTACGCCGTGCAGGTGCACCAGACCAAGTACCTGATCGAGATCGGCTTCAGCCCGACCTACGCGGCGTGGGCCCTCGGCCTCGTGAGCCTGGTGGCCATCCCGGGCCAGATCGCCCTCGGCCATCTCTCCGACCGCATCGGGCGCGAGTGGGTGTGGACAGTGGGGAGCCTCGGCTTCGCCCTCTGCTACCTCGCGCTGATCCTGATGGAGCAGACGCCGTCCTCGACTCTGGTGTGGCTGATGGTCATCTCGCAGGGCGCGCTCGGCTATGGGCTCACCTCGGTGGTGGGAGCCATCCCCGCGGAGATCTTCCAGGGCCGACACTACGGCAGCATCTTCGGCACGCTCATGCTCTCGGCCATCGCGGGCGGCGCGGCCGGACCGTGGATCGCCGGCGTCCTGCACGACGTGACGGGGAGCTACCGGCTCGTGTACTGGATCGCCATCGCGGTCAGCCTGCTCTCGGCCGTGGCCATCTGGCTCGCCGCGCCGCGGAAGGTACGCGCGGTGGCCGGCCGGGTGCACCTGATCGGACGGAACACTCTCGAAAGGAGACCTTCATGAGATACGTGCTGTCGCTCCTCCTCCTCGTGGTGACCGCGGGCTCGATGATCCTGCCGCCCTCGGCCGCCGCCCAGACGCCCGCCGATCCCAACAAGGGCACGATCCTCCTCACCATCTTCCTCCGTCACGACCAGTCGAAGACGCTCGACGAGATCAACGCCCAGCTCCAGAAGAACCGCTACTACGACAAGTTCCCGCCGAAGAGCGTGGAGGTCGTCTCCTGGTACATCGCGATGGGGATCGGCCAGGTGGTGACGCTTCGGCTGCCCGCAGAGATGCTTCGCGCGGTGAATCGCGCCGTCGAGGAGAGCGCGTGGGGCGCCTACCGGACGGAGTTCTATCCCACCTACGACTACAAGCCGATCTGGGAGGCCATGCCGAAGCCCATGCGCTAGCCCGAAGTATTCGCGAACACGCGGAGCGCGAGGCGGGTCGGGGCCCGTCGTCAGGGGCGGGGAGAGCTCCAGCTGCGTCACCCACTCGCCTGAATCGCCGCTCTCCGGGCGGCGCACAGGCTTCGGGGGTCCCACTCCGCCGGAGCGCTCCCCCGCCCCCGACGCCACCCGCCCGATCGCACGTACGGCACTCGTTCAGGCTAGGGGGCGGGCCCGACGCCGCGCAGCATGGCGAGGACGGCCGCGACCAGGAGCGCGGTCGCCGCGGCGACCGACGGAAGCACGAAGGTTCCGGTGGCGTCGAAGGCCACGCCGGCGAGGGTGGGGGCGACGATCTGGCCGAGCCCGAAGGCCGCCGTCATCACCCCGAGGATTCGCCGCGGGTCGCCGTGGACGAGCCGCCGACCCCAGATCAGACCGAGGGCGGTGATGCCCATGAAGGTGGCGCCGAGGAGCGCGGCGGCGAGGAGGATGCCGAGCCGCTCGATCCACAGGCCGCTCGCCGCCACGCCGATCGCCTCGAGAGCGCAGGCGAGCGCGAAGGCACGGCCGATGCCGAGGCGCGACTCGATCATGGTCCACACGGCGACGGACGGCGCCGCCGTGAGCCCCACGAGGAGCCACACCATGGGCTCGATGGCCCTCACCTCGGGCGAGCCGCGCACGATCGCCACCAGGAACGTCGCAGTGATGATGTAGCCGAAGCCGAAGAGCCCGTAGGCGACGACCAGGCTGGCGAGCGGCGCGCGAGCGCCACCAGCGGATGATGCCGCGGTGGCGGCGCCGGACCGGTCGGGGATGGCGGCCGCGACCACCGCGACGGCGAGCATGGACACGATGCCGGCGGCCAGCCAGAGAGTGCGCCAGCCTCGCCCCGAGAGGCCGGCGGCGAGCACGGCGTCGATGGCGATGCCGGTGCCGACCCCTGCGAAATGAAGCGCGGCCAGCCGCGGCCGACCGATGGCGCTCAGCCGGTCGAGCACCAGCGCGGAGGAGAAGACGAGGCCGAAGGCGCTGGCCACGCCTCCCGCGAAGCGCAGGACCAGGAACGCCACATTCGACGAGGGCACGGCCATGCCCGCGGTGGTGAGGGCGCTCACGGTAAGGGCCGCGATCAGCCAGCGCCGTCGCGAGCCCGGCAAGCCGGGGAGGGCAGCGACAAGGGCGCCCAGCAGGTAACCCGCGAAGTTCGCGGAGGCGAGCAGGCCCGCCGCGCTCTTCGTCATGCCGAGGTCTTCCACCATCAAGGGCAGGATGGGCGTGTAGACGAAGCGGCCGATGCCCACGGCGACGGCCATGGCGGACAGACCTCCGAGGGCGAGGAGAGCGGGCCGCACGATCGCGGCCTCACCGCACCGCGAAGAAGTCGAGGGTGACTGCGCTCGCCGCGCGCGCCGCCGAGCAGACCGCCACGAGATCGTTGAGCCACGCGTACGGCGCCGCCCCCGTCTCGAAGGTGGGCGTGGTGCGGAAGTAGTAGCTCGCCGGCTCCACGGGCTCGCCGGCTCTGAGACGCGCCAGGACTTCGGGCGGGCCCGAGCGCACGCCGCGGTTGCACACGTACACGAGAGCGCCGTCTCGCGTGCGGAGGGTGTAACGCGCCTCGAGAAGCGTGCTGCCGTCGTCGCGCACGAGCTGCCAGTCCGCCCCGCCTGGCAGCACCTCGCCGGCCAGCCGCTCACCCTCGAAATGGCCCCCGGTGATGGGAATGATGCACCGCTCGCCCAGCGGCGTCATGCCTACGCTGATGGGCGCCCCGATCTCCACCACCGCGTGGAAGAGCCGCTCCAGCTTCGGCGTCACGGGCAGCAAGTCCATGGTCACGGGGCTCCTCGTCCCCGCCGGAGTCTACACTCGACCCACGCCTTCTTGACCGGTCTCCAGTCCCCGGGCTACTCTCACCCTTCGATGTCTTCGCGGCGTGCGAGATCCCAGGCGAAGCGTTCCCCGCGCGAGAAGAAGACCGACAGCGACCCGATCCTGAACGCCATCGTGCGGACGGCGGCCCGCCTGTGCGATGCGAGCCACTGTCACCTGTACCTCGTGGACGGCGGGTTCCTTCGCAACGTGGCCAAGCATGGATCGCTGCCTCACTCCGTCGCGGTCGGCGGGGGTTTCCCCATCGGTCGTGGCTCCGTGGCCGGGCGTGCCGTGCACGACCGGCGCACCGTGCACGTCCGAGACCTCAAGACGGTTGCCCCGAGAGAGTTCAAGGACGCGGTGTCGGTCCAGCGCGCGGTCGGCCTGCGCACGATGCTCGCCACGCCCTTGCTTCGTGACGGGCAGGCGATCGGCTCCCTTGTGGTCCTTCGCCGCGTCGTCCGCCCCTTCACCGCGCATCAGATTGCGCTGCTCAAGAGCTTCGCCGAGCAGGCCACCATCGCGCTGGAGAACGCCCGGCTGTCCCGGGAGCTCGCGGCGCGCAATAGCGAGCTGACGGAGGCGCTGGGACGAGAAACCGCGACCGGCGAGATCCTGGGCGTGATCTCGCGCTCGCCCACGGACATTCAGCCTGTGCTGTCTGCGGTGGCAGAGAGCGCCGCCCGCCTCTGCCATGCCTACGACGTCACCGTGTTCCGGGTGGAAGGCGATGTCCTGCGGCTGGTCGCTCACCACGGCCCCGTCCCCGCCACGCCTCAGCTGATGCTTCCCGTGAGCCGTGACACAGTCGGCGGGCGCACGGTTGTCGAGGCCCGGACCATCCAGGTGGCCGATGCGCAGCTCGACGATGGCGAGTTCCCGTTGGCCGTGCCCTTCGCCCGACAGTTCGGCCACCGCACACTCCTCAGCGTGCCCCTCATGAGAGAGAGCGTGCCGATCGGTGTCATCCAGCTCCGGCGCACCGAGGTCGCGCCGTTCACCGACGCGCAGATCGCGCTGCTCCAGACCTTTGCGGACCAGGCCGTCATCGCCATCGAGAACGTGCGCCTCTTCACGGAACTGGAGAAGCGCAACCGGGAGCTCACCGACAGCCTCACCCAGCAGACGGCCACGGCGGAGATCCTGCGTGTCATCAGTAGTTCGCCCACGGACATCCAGCCCGTTCTCGAAGCGGTCACGGCGAGCTCCGCCCGTCTCTGCGAGGTCCCTGACGCCGCGATCTTCCTCGTGGATGGCCAGGAATTGCGGTTGGCCACTCACTTGGGTCCCATCGCCCTCGGACCGGTCGGCGAGTTCACCGTCCCGGTCCGCGGTTCCCTCACAGGCCGCGTCGCCCTCGAGCGACGCACCATCCAGCTCGCCGATCACCAGGCCGAGGAGGGCGAGTATCCCGAGGGCACCGCAGTGGCACGACGCCTTGGGGTCCGCACGATGCTCACCGTACCGCTCCTGCGCTCGGGGGAGGCGATCGGGGTCATCGCGCTCCGGCGTACCGAGATCCGCTTGTTCACCGACGCGCAGATCGCTCTGCTCCAGACCTTCGCGGATCAGGCCGTCATCGCCATCGAGAACGTGCGCCTGTTCACCGAGTTGCAGGCGCGCACCGCCGAGCTCACGCGCTCGGTCGGGCAGCTCACCGCGCTGGGGGAGATCAGCCGCGCCGTGAGCTCCACGCTCGACGTCGAAACCGTGCTGCAGACGGTGGTGTCGCGGGCGAGCCAGCTCGCGAATTGCGACGGCGGCGCGATCTACGAGTATGACGACGCTACGCAGGAATTCCACATCCGCGCCACGCACAACCTGGATCCTGCAATGGTGGCCGCCCTCCGAGCCTCGCCTCTGCACCGCGGCGAGGGTGCGATGGGCCGCGCGGCGGAGACGCGGGAGCCTGTCCAGATCACGGACATCCAGGTGGCCGGCGCGTATCGGAGCCACATCCGCGACACACTGCTGAGGGCCGGTTACCGGGCGCTGCTGTCCGTGCCGCTCCTTCGGGAGGGTCAGATCATCGGCAGCTTGTCGCTGAACCGCAAGACGCCCGGCGAATTCTCCGCGGAGGCGGTGGAAGTCCTGAAGACCTTCGCCACCCAGTCCGCCCTGGCCATCCAGAACGCGCGCCTCTTCGGGGAGATCGAGGTGAAGAGCCGGCAGCTCGAGGCGGCCAGCCAGCACAAGTCGGAGTTCCTCGCCAACATGTCGCACGAGCTGCGCACGCCGCTCAACGCCATCATCGGCTTCTCCGAGGTGCTCAACGAGCGCATGTTCGGCGACCTCAACGAGAAGCAGGACGAGTATCTAAAAGATATTCACGCCTCCGGTACGCACCTCCTGTCGCTCATCAACGACATCCTCGACCTGTCGAAGATCGAGGCGGGGCGGATGGAGCTGGAGCTGACGGACTTCCATCTGCCCTCGGCCATCGACAGCGCGCTGACCCTGGTGCGCGAGCGGGCGACCCGGCGAGGCATCACGCTCGCCCCCGCGGTGGATGGCGGGGTGGGACCGCTGCGTGCAGACGAGCGCAAGGTGCGCCAGGTCCTGCTCAACCTCCTGTCCAACGCCATCAAGTTCACGCCGGAGGGCGGGCGGATCGAGGTGCGCGCCGCGCGCGAGAACGGCGCCGTCGAGGTGTCGGTGAGCGACACGGGGATCGGGATCGCGCCCGAGGATCGGGAAGCCGTCTTCGAGGAGTTCCGCCAGGTCGGCTCCAGCGCGGCGAGGCAGCAAGGCACCGGTCTCGGGCTTACCCTGTGCCGGAAGTTCATCGAGCTGCACGGAGGCAAGATCTGGGTGACGAGCGCCCTCGGAGCCGGCTCGACGTTCACCTTCCGCCTGCCGATCCGCCAAGTCTAGCCGAGGGCTCTTTCGCACACGATCGGCGGAATCGGCCGGCCTCACCCCCGCGACTTTGCTATTGTCGCCTTCATGACCGCCGAGCTCGTGGACGCCTGCCTCCAGTCCGGCGAGTACGTCGACAGCGCCTCGCCGGCCATCGCGGCCTTCGCGGCGCGGGTCTGCGGGGACGCGACGGACGACCTCGCTCGCGCCGTACGGCTCTACTACGCCGTGCGCGACGAGATCGTTTACACGCCGTACTGCGACTTCCGCTCCCGGGAGACCTTTCGGGCCAGCGCCTGCCTGGCGCGGGGATCGGGCTTCTGCGTGGCCAAGGCCGCGCTCCTCGCCGCGGCCGCACGTGCGGCGGGCATTCCCGCGCGGGTCGGATTCGCGGATGTGCGCAACCACCTGACCACGCCCAAGCTGCGCCGGCTCATGGGCACGGACACCTTCTATCACCACGGCTACACCGAGCTCTTCCTCGAGGGGAAGTGGATCAAGGCCACCCCCGCCTTCGATCGACGCCTCTGCGAGAAGTTCGGCGTGCGGCCGCTGGAGTTCGACGGGCGGGCGGACTCGCTCTTCCATCCCTACGACGTGGCGGGGCGGCGTCACATGGAGTACATCGACGACCACGGCCCGTCCGCCGACGTGCCCGTGGACGAGATCCTCGACATCTTCACCCGTCACTACCCCGGGCTCGTCGGCGAGGAGGCGCCCGCGACCCGCTTCCGCCTCGAGGCGGAGGAGCTGCGCAGCCGCGAGGAGAACGCATCGTGAACATCTTCAAGACCATGGCCGTGAAGAGCGTGGAGGTGGCAACCCGCTCCATTCCCGTGATCGACTTCGCCCCCGCCTTCCAGGGCGAGCCGGGAGGCCTGGAGGCGGTGGCGAGCCAGGTGGGTCACGCCAGCGAGCACGTGGGCTTCTTCTATCTGGCCGGGCACGGCGTGCCCGACGAGATCGTGGACGCTGCCTTCGCGGCCTCGCGCGAGTTCCACGCCATGCCCCTCGACGAGAAGCTCGCCTTGCGCATCAACGAGAACAACATCGGCTACCTCGCACCCAACCAGAGCATCCAGGGGGCCTCCACCGTGCACAAGGCCACCCGCCCCAACTACAACGAGAGCTTCTTCATCAGCCACGACCGCGGCCCCGATCATCCCGACGTCCTCGCGGGCACGCCGCTCCGGGGGCGCAACCAGTGGCCTGAGGGACACGCGCAGATGCGCGCGGCCATGCTCGCCTACTTCAAGACCCTGGAGCGGGTGGGAGAGCGCATGCTCCCCGTCCTCGCCCGTGCCCTCGGGATGCCCGCGCATCACTTCCGGCCCTTCTTCGAGAACGAGGCCCACGTGAATCTGCGCTTCCTCCACTATCCGCCGCAGGAGTCGGACGATCCCGAGCAGTTTGGGCAGGGGCCCCACACGGACAACTCCTTCATCACCATCCTCGCGCGCATGGAGGTGCCCGGCCTCGCCGTGCGGCTGCCCAGCGGGGAATGGCTGGCCCCGCCCCTGATTCCGGGGACGTTCCTCGTGAACCTGGGCAACATCATGAAGCGGTGGTCCAACGATCGGTTCCTCTCCACGCCGCACGGCGTCCTGAACGACTCCGCCACGGACCGCTACTCGATCGCCTTCTTCTACAGCCCCAACGTGAGTTCGACCATCGAGTGCCTGCCCAGCTGCACGAGCGCGGAGGATCCGCCGCACTATCCGCCCGCGGTGTACCGCGACCTCGTCCTCGACTTCTACAACGCCAACTACTTTCATCGGCCGGGCCATGCCCAGGAAGGAGCGCGATGAAGATCATCCGCCTCTACGCGGACGAGAAAGGCGAGTCCCTCTTCCAGGACATCGAGGTCGAGTTCGAGGCGCCCACGCCCTCCGGGCGCGTGTCGGCGCGGCAGCCTGCCACCGGCATCATCTTCCGCGAGGTGCCGGGCGAGTACAACCTCGACTGGCATCCCGCCCCGCGGCGACAGTACATCGTCAATCTCGACGCGGGCGTGCAGCTCACCGCGAGCGACGGTGAGGTGCGCCGGGTGAAGGCGGGCGACGTCGTGCTCGTGGAGGACACCTGGGGCAAGGGACACCCCTCCAAGGCTATCGACAACAAGCCCCGCCACTGCATCTTCGTTCCCATCGACTGAGGAGACCGGACCCATGGCGGAATCGGAGGCCTACAAGAAGGGCGTGGAGATGCGCCGCAAGCTCCTGGGCGACGCCTACGTGGAGAGGGCCAACAAGCAGAACTACAGCGATCCCGTCACCCGCAAATTCATCGACGTGGTCACGGAGACGGTGTTCGGCTCGCTGTGGACGCGGCCCGGGCTCGACCTCAAGACCCGCACCCTCGTGTGCGTGGTCTCCGACGCCGCCACCGGCCAGGAGCCCGAGCTGGCCATCCATCTCCGCATGGCCCTGCGCCAGGGCTGGACGGAGGAGGAGCTGACCGAGGTGCTCCTGCACCTCTCGGGCTACGTGGGTGCGCCGCTCGTGCGCGAAGCTTTCCTCACCGCCAAGCAGGTTTTCGCCGAGGTGAAGGCGGGCGGCTGAGAGAGCGTCAGCTCCAGCGCAGGTAGGCGACGCCGGCCAGGAACACGAGGGGCGGCACGCCCTGGATGAGGGCGCCGCGCAGCATCTCGGGCGCGGAGGCGGCCAGGACCACTGCGGCGCCCAGCATGCAAGCGCAGCTCCACGCCGCGAGGACCATGCCGGCGCCCGGGTGACCGGTGCCGATCAGACCGAGCCCGCCCAGCGCGCCCGCGGCGAGGAAGAGGTTGTAGAAGCCCTGGTTGAAGGCGAGCGACCGGGTCATGAGGGCCTGCGCCTCCGTGCTGCGGAAGCGGCGATACACCGTGGGCTTCGTCCACCAGAGGCTCTCCATGCAAAAGAAGAGCACGTGGACGAGCCCGGCCAGCGCGGCGGCGACCCACAGGGCCGCGGGCATGATCAGGCGGGCAGCCGCTCGTACATGCGATGCACGTCCGCCGCGTGGAAGCGCGCCACGTGGTTGGTGGGGGGCAGCGATTCCTCGTAGAAGAAGGCGGGCAGCTCGTCGTCCTTCTCCGTGAAGCCGGCCTGGCGGTTGAACTCCTTCTCGTAGCGAAGCGCGTCGCGCCCGAGCTGCTCGAAGAAGGCCGGGGTGAGCTCGGTGCCGTGCGCGGCGTTGATGGCGTTGGTCAGCCACTCCGTATTCGGATTGGTCACGCTCATCCCGAAGATGCAGAGGCCGAGCGAGTCGTTGGCGGCCACCCGCGCCTGATGGGCGAGGCTCTGGCTGAGCAGCGATTCCAGATCCATCTCGCGCGTCTTGAGGCGCGGCAGGTTCCCCGCGGTGTGGTCGGCGCCCTGCGCGGTGGCCATCATGGTGATGCCGGTGGCCTCGACCACGCGCGGATCGTAGGCGCTGATGGCTTGCTTCTTGATGACGGGCACGCGGCGCACCTTGTAGTGCGCGCCCACGCGCGCGGTGCCCTGCGCCCACAGGCGTCCCCTCTCGGTGCCCTGGCGGATTTCCACCAGGCACTCCGTCATGAACCGAGCGTCGCCGAAGGCGCCCAGCCCCGCTTCCATGAGCACGGCGAGGGTCGCCCCGAGCTCGATGGTGTCCACCCCCAGGTCGTTGGCGATGTGGTTGAGCTGGGCGAGGTCGTCCGGCTCGGTGAGGCCGCAGTTGGTGCCGAGGAGACCGAGGGTCTCGTACTCCACGGGCGACACCACTTCCTTGCCCGCCGCGTCGTGGTAGACGTTGCTGCACTGGATCACGCAGCCAGGCATGCAGGCGTGCGTCTGCTCGCCCCCGCGTGACGTGTTGAGCTGGCCGATGTAGTCGCCGCCCATCTTGAACTTCTCTCCGGCGGCCACGTCGGCGAGGCGGCCGGCGCTGAAGTTGCGCACGGGCAGGCCGCCCATCTGGTTCTGCACGTCCGCCATGCCCATGGTGCCGATCTTGGCGTAGAAGTTCTGCACGATACCGTCGGCCTGGAGCATCTTGGCGTAGTCCTTGATGCTCGCGTTGACCTTCTTGGGCTCGTGGAAAGGCGGGATCTTGTCGAGGTCGACCACGATGGCCTTGACCTTCTTCGAGCCCATCACCGCGCCCACGCCGCCCCTCGCGGCGAGCCGGGCGGGTCGGCCGTCCTTGTCGCTGAACGAGATGCCGGCGAGGAGCCCCTGATACTCGCCCACGGGCCCGCAGAGCGCGATGGTGACCTTCTTGCCGTAGTGCGCGTGCAGCATGCTCTGCGCCTCGAAGTTGCCCTTGCCCATGTAGGGCGCGGCGTCGTCGAAGTGAATGGTGCCGTCCTTCTTGAAGTGGATGACCACCCAGTCCGGCGAGGCGCCGTGCAGCGTGAAGCCCGCGATCTTCTGCTGGCCGAGTCCGTAGCTGAAGGTGCCGCCGCCGTTCGCCTCCTTGACGCCGCCGGTGAGCGGGCTCTTGCATCCCACGCTCGTGCGATTGGCGTTGGAGAAGCTCGAGCCGGAAAAGGGCCCGGCTGAGAAGATGAGCGGGTTGGCGGAAGACAGCGGATCCACGGTGGCCGCCCCCAGCTCGAGAAGGGTCTTGGCGATCAGATAACGGCCCGCCTTGACCACGGCCTCGCCCTCGAGGTCGCTCTTGGTGATGGAGTGATCGTAGAGCTTGATGTCGTAGAAGTTGCGCATCGTGTGGCTCCTGTCTGAGGATCAGAAGTTCTGACTCCGTTCGCTCCGCTGGATTATACGCATCTCTCGGGGTTCCCTCGCCCTCGAAGGGGGAGAGGACGCGGTGACTAGGGTGAGCAGGCTGGACTAGACAGGATCGATCGGGCTGGATACTATTCGTCTGATGAGTACTATATCCCATCCTTTGATACGTCAGGGAACGCTCTTCGCCGAAGAGCCGGGTTTCGACCCGTCGCTCTCCGGCCTCGCGCGGACCGACCTGGGTGCCGGCGCCTGGATCGACCATCTGCCGGAGTGGGTCCGCGGCCACGAGGCAGTATTGGAAG
>JBKOVG010000233.1:0-5299 GCA_046723845.1 Candidatus Methylomirabilota bacterium
AGCCATGACCGTGCGCCACGTCCGGCGCCTTCGACGTGGTAGCGCACCCGAAGTGCGGCGAGCTTGGAGAAGAGGGGCGATAGCGGATTCCGCAGATCCGAGGCTACGTCTTTCCAGGCGTGCCGATCTATCCCGAGCATGCCTTGTAGTTCCGTCGCGGACCACCAGCGAGGTTTAGAGGAGTCCATGAGCTTCACCAAAGTGTTGGCATGGAGTGATATTGGGCGAGACCCACGCTTCGCTCCGGCGAACTCCCACGGCTGTGGCTCAGACATCGACGGCAGCATGCTGCGGATTGCGGAGACGAGGCGTTCGCCCTCTCTTCTTGCACCAAGGACAAGGTAGACGCTCGCTGGGGCACAGTTGCCTAGCTTGTCCACCACGCGCCGACAACGAATCCGCCCGATGGCCTGCACCAGCGACGAGATGAGATGCCCCTCGTGGATGGACTTGAGAATTTCTTGATACTCGTTTAGCCACTTCTGGTCCTGGAGACCTTGGAGGGCCATGTACGTCCCTAGCGCCCAGCGCGGTGGTAAATGGAACAAGGTAAAGACGGCGATGGTGTCGAAGTCCTGCCATGCGTTGCTTCCGTCGATGGCTCCCCACGTCATCACGTCGAAGGCAGTGAAGTGAGGAGGAATCCGCTTGCCCTCAGCGTCCTCCGGGCCTCGGTAGTCCTCGAAGGCATACGCGAGAGACTTGTGCGTAACGACCAGCACCTTGCGGTCTTGTGGCACGTCCCGTTGAAGTGCAGTCGCCAGCAGCGCCGATGCTCTCCGAGGAAGGCGTCGATGGTGAGCGTGGGAGCCGGGTCGTCTCTCATTGGATCACGCGAGCCTGTACACGCCGCATTCTACTCGGACGAAGAGGACCGTGTACCCGCCGGGATTGCCCTTCCGGTGTTTGGGAAGGAACGTGCCCGCCCAATCGATCTCGAGCTTCCGGTTCACGTCCTCTGGCGTGAACTACTGTCCCAAGGCTCCGCTTCGTACGGCCTCACGAATCTTGCGTATGGTCTCTCGTTCCATTCAGTCACTCGTGCAAACCCCATGAGTGTTGCGCTCTGCTTTCACACCCCCCGACCCCACAACCCCAAGACCTGAAATCGGGGGTAGCTTCCCCGTTCAAATCTCAGAGCAGAGTTCTCTTGAGAAATGGTCTGGGGGGGGCAAGTCCCAACGCTGCTGGATAATCGAGACGGCAATGCACCCGGTGTCGCGCTGAGCGGCCTGGTTCGGGGGATACCGAGATAGCGGCCACCCCGAGATCGTCAAGCTGAAGCCAGATGCGGCGCCGGCCTCCGCGGCCATCACCGACCAACCCGCAGTTTTCGGCTCGGCGGCGCCGGCTTGGGCGCGACGGCTGGCGCCACTCGCTGGGCGTGCGCGTGATTGAGCTCCTCTCGAATCCTCCCATGTGGGCGAGGAGTGCGGGGGCGTCGTCCTTTGGGGTCTTGAACTCCTCAGCGGCCTGCAGCACGGCGGCGGGCGCTTCCTTTGAGACGCCAAGTATTTGCGTCGCCGCACTTCGGGGGGGAAGCGATGCTCGCCTTCCGCCCTGACATCTCTCAACCCGCGGCAGGTGGCCGGGTTACTTCTCGCCGCAGATGACGATCGCGGATCCGTTGAAACGGGTCTTGCCGCCGGCCGAGCTCTGAGCGGCCAGCCCGAGGACCACCTCCTTGATCTTGGCGCGCGTGGGCTCGTCCGCCTTGGCGATACCCGCCACCACCGGCGGGGCGATCTCGTTCATGAAGGTGAAGTATTCTTCAGGGCTGTTGAATTGCACCGGGGCGCCGACCTCCTTTTCGGTCACGTTCCTCAGGCCGGCGTCGCGAAAGACCCCGGCCATGTAGCCGGCCGTGGCGCAACGGAACAGGCCCGGCGAGCCGGGCGGCAGCGCGGGCATCTCGACGTGTTTGGCAACCGTACCCATGATGGTGGTCGCCCACGGATTCTTCTCTGGCGGACCCCACACGGCGGTGCAGACGCGGGCGCCGGGTTTGGCCACACGGGTGAGTTCGCGGGCTGCCGCCGAGACGTCGGGGAAGAACATGAAGCCGAAGCGGGCCGTGACCGCGTCGAACGTGTTGTCGGCGAAGGGAAGAGCACCAGCGTCGCACTGGCGCGTCTCAACATTGCGGAGACCACGACGCGCGGCGCTCTCCTTGGCGACGAGAAGCATCTTTTCAGCGAGGTCGGTCATCATGACGTTGCCTCGCGGGCAGCGAGAGGCCGCACTGAGCGCCGGCTCTCCGGTCCCAGACGCTATGTCGAGAACGTGGGAGTCGGGCCGCAGGCGGGCACTGTCCAGAAGCTCCATGCCGACGGGCGCGAGCCAGCCCAGCACGAGTTCATCCCACTTCTTCCAGCCTCCTGAAAACTTGTCCCAGGTTGCCTGCTGTTGGTCCCGGATCTGCTCGAGTTGTGTCGTCATTGATTCCTCCGCTGTCGTACCTGACGGGACTGAAGAGGATAGCCAACACTAGCACCCTCCGGCAGCGGTTGCCCCCCTCGTGGTCCCCGTCCCCCTGACGTAATCTGCCAGACTCGGACACGGAACGCCCTAGGAGCAATGCCACAGCGTGACGAGGGCGGAGCGTATCGCATAGCGGCGGGTCCGAAGCAGCCGACGCACCACTTCTCGGCCCTCCGCGATGAAGGTGCCCGTGCGCCGCATCCGCTCGGCGTCGCGGATGTCGCGATAGTCGATGAGACGAGGGTCTTCGGGATCGTCCACGGTCTCGACTCTCGACATCGATCTCCTCTTCGTGCCGGGACCGACGGGTGGGCGCAGAAGATTCACGCCATTCTCCGGCGCCCGCCTTGTCCGTGGTGGTCAGGTCCCCCATTTCCGGGACTGTCAACCCGACAACAGCCCAATATTTTCGCCGAGTCAAGCAACATCCTCCATTGGCACCCGTGTTGCTACCTCAACACGATGGCAGTGGGAGTCACCAGATGGACACCTATCCGGGGGCCAGCCGCCCTGGTGATCGGCAGCGCAGCGTCGGCTCCTGTCACGGTCCGGTGTGCGATCCGGATTACCTCAAGAGAAAGGAAGGTAAGTAGCCATGATCCTTCTCATCGTAGTGATGTTGACTTTCGGTGCTAGCGGGTCGGATGGATGGAACGAAGGCAAAGCGTCCTCAAGGGTATATGAGTTCGAGTCGCTGAAGCGGTGCGTCGAGGTACGAGAGAAGATGGCGAAGCAAGCGAACACCATCACCGATGGCACAAAGGTGTTGATCAGCAACTGCGGCACGGGTCAGGACGAGATCGAGTATCACGTGTTCAGTTCGCAGCCTAAGCAGGCTAACCTCGACCCAAGGAGCGGATCATGAGGATCGTCACTCGCACTCTGTATCCAGTCTAATGTCGAGTCCACGATCCTATTCCTTTGATGACCTATCTGCTGAGAATTGATGTTGAACTTCCCCGTCGCTTCGCGCATCCCTTCTCCGCAACGATTGCCCTCAAGGACGCAGGCCGCCGCCGTTGTCCATGAAGATCGAGCGAGAGGGGAGGATGCAGGATGCGACGAGGAAGGTGGTGAACGAGGACTACTTCGAGACCTGCACTCCGTCCGCCTGAGCTATCTCCACTTCGAGCTGTGCGATGGCCGCGACGAGTCCATGCCGGCCGCTCAGCCTCTCGGCGCGAGCACGGAGACCTTGCGGGTCATCCATGTTCGTCATCGGGGCCGGCGAGGAGAGCGAGCCGTTGTTTCAAGCCGGTGAGGATCAGCCGGCGAGCGGGAATGCCATTGCAGGTGGTCACGGCTACTTCGCCTCCTGAGACAAGACCGGCGACGCACCGGCGAGGACGGCCTCGTAAACCAAGCGCAGCACGGCATCTGGCCTGCGCTCGATGTTGCCGTCCGGGGTCTGCACCGAGATGCAGTCGTTCTCACCCCAGCCACCTCCGTTCGAGGGGTAGATCAGCAGATCCCGCACTGCCATCAGATTTCGGCAGCAACGACGTGTCAGCGGTCCTGATCTCCGTCACGCTCGGTCCGTGCTGCGTGCGGGCGTTCATCTTCTGGTCGAGGATCTGTTCGCGTGTCCTCGCCGAGGGTACGTTGACCATCTCGCGACCATCGGGGCGAGTGGAGCCCACGAGGTTGCTGGCGGCATCGGTGCCGCTCTCGATCTGGCCCGGGGTGATGGTGATGCCGGCCTGCCGTGCTTTGGCGGCGGCGATGCGAGCGTCGAGGTCTTGGATGTTGCCCATGATGTCGTCCTTCTCCTTGTAAGGGACGGTTTGGGCTGCACGGGCGGGCAGTGGGAGGAGAGCCGCGCCACTGGGTAAACCCCGGGGGGAATCGGAGGTCAGGGCGATAAGCGCACCCACCTCGGATTTTTGCTTGATTTTTTCAAGCCGTCGCCACAACAGGCATGACGGCCCGCTCTTTGACCCTTCCCTATTCTCACATCACTTACTGGATGATCTCGTCCGCCCGCCCCAGCAGCGACTGCGGAATCGTGAGGCCGAGCGCCTTCGCGGTCTTGAGGTTGATGACAAGCTCAAACTTGGTGGGCTGCTCGATGGGGAGATCGGCTGGTTTGGCGCCCTTGAGGATCTTATCCACGTAACGAACCACACCCTTGTAGAGATCGAGCATCCTGGGGCCATACGTGATTAGGCCTCCCGCGTCAGCTAACTCTCTTTGTTCACTCACGAGGGGCAACCTGTTCGCTGTCGCGAGGTTCACGATTTGCCCTCCCTGGCGCGCCGTGCGCGCCGTGAAGACGACCACGAGCGCCTCGGCCCTCGCCTTCTTGATCGCCGCAAATACTGCGGGGAGCATGGCCGGGTCCCGTGCCTCGAAGGTCTCGATCGTCACTCCGGTCGCGTGCGCGGCGGTTTCGATTGCGCTTCGCTCTACGACCGCGACGGTGTCGTTTGGATCGAGGAGCACGGCGACGCGAGTCAGCTTCGGCAAAACCTCGTGGAGCAACTCGAGCCGTTTCCCGGCGACCTCGGGCGTCAACCACGACAAACCTGTGATGTTCCCACCTGGCCGCGCCAGACTGGCAACAAAGCCTTCGGCGACGGGATCCCCGAAGCCGACCATGACGATTGGCATCGTTCGAGTGACCTGTCGAACCGCTTGAAGCGCTGGCGTTGTGTCAACAACAATCACGTCGACGGGAAGGCGAACCAGTTCGGCTGCAAGGTCGGGAAGCCGGCTGCTCGGCGAGCGAGGCACGCGCCGACATTCTTACCATGCTCGGCCAGTTCGATTCGGCCCGGGCCGATCTCGAGCGGGCCCTCACGCTCGCCGAGGAGATGGG
>JBKOVG010000161.1:0-11623 GCA_046723845.1 Candidatus Methylomirabilota bacterium
GGTGGTCATCTCCTTCAAGATCGCCGACCGGCCGAAGGAGTACTACGCCCTCCTGCTGGTCCTGGTCACCGGCGTCTTCGGCGTCTTCGTCTCCCTCGATCTCTTCGTGCTCTTCCTCTTTTACGAGATCGCGGTGCTGCCGATGTACCTGCTGATCGGCATCTGGGGCAGTAGCGGTGAGATCCGGCCGCAGGGCATTTTCGGCTGGGCGTTCCGGCGCACCGGTGTCGGGACCAAGGAATATGCGGCGATGAAGCTGACCCTGTACCTGCTCTTCGGGTCGGCCTTCATCCTGGTCGGCGTCCTGGCCCTCTATGTGGCGGGTGGCTCGACCTCGTTCTCGTTCCTCGAGATGGAGCTGGCCGAGTTCGACCCGCGGCTGCAGTCCTGGGTCTTCCTCGCCTTCTACGTGGGCTTTGGCATCCTCGCGGGCATCTGGCCGCTCCACACCTGGTCGCCCGACGGCCACGCCTCCGCCCCCACCGCGGTCTCCATGCTGCACGCGGGCGTGCTCATGAAGCTCGGGGCCTACGGCGTGGTGCGGCTGGGGCTGGGGCTGCTCCCCGACGGCGCCAATCAGTGGGTGTGGCTGGTGGGGGCCATCGCCTGCGTGAACATCGTCTACGGCGCGCTGTCCGCCATGGCCCAGACCGACCTCAAGTACGTCATCGCCTACTCGTCCGTGTCGCACATGGGCGTGGTCATGCTGGGCATGGCGACCTTGACCGAGAACGGCCTCAATGGCTCGGTGTTCCAGATGTTCGCCCACGGGATCATGACGGGTCTCTTCTTCGCCCTGGTCGGTCTCGTGTACGAGAAAGCGCACTCGCGCGCCATCTTCTCCATGGGCGGCTTCGGCCAGATGATGCCGGGCATCGCCACCGCCTTCACCATCGCCGGCCTCTCGTCGCTCGGGCTGCCCGTCACCGCGGGCTTCGTGGCGGAGTTCCTCACCTTCCTCGGGGCCTGGCAGTCGCCGTCGTCGTGGTGGCTCTTTCCCGGGGTGCTCGGCGCCTATCTCACCTCCGTGTACGTGCTGCGCGTGGCCAAGCAGATCTTCTGGGGACCGAAGTCCACGGATCCGCAGTTCCAGCACCTGCCCGACGCGCAGGGGCCGGAGTGGGCCGCCCTGATCATCCTGGTCTTCACCCTCGTCCTCTTCGGCGTCGCCCCCGGCATCGCCCTCGGTCCCGTGGACACCGCGACGGTGCCGCTCCTCATCCGGCTCGGAGTCTTCCAATGATGAGCGGCATGGGCCTCGAGCTCGGGCTCGGCCTCCTCATCCTCCTCGTGTTCTTCGCGGGCATCCTGAGCCGCAGCGCGAACCGGCGGCGGGTGGGCGTCCTCGCCGCCCTCGGCCTCCTCGTGCTCCTCGCCCTCTCGTTCCGGATCGAGCCCGGCACCGTGCTCTTCAGTGGGACCTTCGTGCAGGACGAGCTGGCCGTCTTCTCCAAACGGCTCTTCCTCCTCGCTACCCTCCTGGGCGTGGTGGGCTCGCTGGGGCTCCGCGCGGAGACCTTCGCGCGGCGGGCCACCGAGTACTACGTGGCCATGCTCGCCTCCCTCCTCGGCATGCTCGTCCTCGCCTCCGCCCGCGAGCTGATCCTGCTCTTCGTGGCCTTCGAGCTCATGTCGATTCCCCTCTACGTCCTGTCGGGCTTCCGCAAGCGGGACGGGGAGTCGGTGGAGGCTGCGTTGAAGTTCTTCCTCATCGGCACAGTGTCCTCCGCCTTCATCGTCTATGGCCTGTCGTTCGTTTACGGCATCGCCAAGACCACGGACCTCTCCGGCGTGGTGACGGCGCTCCAGCAGGGACATCCGCTGCTCCTCCTCGGCATGATCCTCACCCTGGGCGGTCTCGGCTTCAAGATCGCCGCCTTCCCGTTCCACATGTGGGTGCCCGATACGTACGAGGCGGCGAGCACGCCCTTCGTGGCCTGGCTCTCCGTGGCGCCCAAGGCCGCGGGCTTCGTGGTGATGTTCCGGCTCTACCTGGAGGGCGTGGGCGATCCCGTGCTCCTGTGGGTCCCCGTGGCGGCGGGACTGGCCGCCATCACCATCGTGGCGGGCAACCTCATGGCCATCCCGCAGCAGAACGTGAAGCGACTGCTCGCCTACTCCGGTATCGCCCACATCGGCTACATGCTGGTGGGCTTCGCCGCGGTGTCCGCGGACGGCGTGGCCATGATGCTCTTCTATCTGGTCGCCTACCTCTTCGGCAACATGGGCGCCTTCTTCGTGGTGGAGGCGGTGGCGCAGTCCGACGGCTCCGAGGCCATCGCTGCCTACAAGGGCCTCGCCCAGCGCTCGCCCGTGCTCGCGCTCTGCATGCTGCTCTTCCTGCTGTCGCTCGGGGGCATCCCCTTCGTGGCGGGGTTCTGGGCGAAGCTCTACGTGTTCTGGGCCGCCGCGGAACGAGGAATGTACTGGCTCGTGCTCGTTGGTGCTATCCTCACCGTCGTGGCGCTCTTCTATTACCTCCTCGTGGCGAAGCGGATGTACATCGACCCGCCCGAGCGCCGCCAGCCCGTACCCGTCTCTCCCTATCTCGCCGTCTCCATCCTGGTGTGCGCGGCGGGGGTGGTGGGTCTGGGCGTGTATCCCAAGCCGCTCGTGATGGCCGCCCTTCGCGCCGCCTCGGGACTCTTCTAGCCATGCGATCGTCGCGCTTCGGCATCGTCGCCGCGCTCGTGCTCTCCCTCGCCACCTCGGTCGGCGCGCAGGCGCCCGTGCCCGATATGCAGACGACGGAGAGCCGCGGGCTGCGCATCCAGTGGACGGTGGAGCCGCAGACGCGGGACTTCACCGCGGTGTGCGGACGCATCTACAACGAGCAGCGGGTGAGTGCGCGCAACGTGAGCCTGCTCGTCCAGAGCGTGGACGGCGACCGGGTGATCTCGCGCAACATTCCCAACGTCGCTCGCGAGATCGTGGGCCAGTCGGGCTTCCAGTTCTGCGGCACCGTGGTGCGGGCGCCCGTCTATCGCGTGATCGTCACCGAAGTCGACTGGGACACCACGCAGGGGCAGTAGCCGCGTCCGCTCAGCGCTCCGGGTGCTCGCCCAGGTCGTGGCGCGAGAGCCGGGCGATTCTCGACGATCCCGTCTCCCAGGCGCTCGTGCGCCAGTTGTCCGCTTCGTCCACGGGCGCCCGCCACGGCGGGAGCGTCAGATGGAGGCGGGCGGCCAGGCTCGCCACGTAGGGCTCGTAGAGGCCGCGGAAGGTCACGAGCGCGGTCTCGGCCATCGCGCCTTCCTTCAGTGCCACGCCGTTTTCGATCAGGTGAGACCGCAGCGAGCGGAAGTCCTCCGGGGGGAGCCGATCCGGATCGGGGGCGCAGGGTGCGGTGCCCGTGGCCTGGGCGAGATCGACGACCGCGTGCCGGGCCATGGCGAAGGTGAGTTGCGCCTGGCGCGCGGGACCGCCCTCGATGCCCACCATGACCAGCGCGCTCGCGTCGAGGATGGCGGTGAGCGAGCCGAGCCAGGACTGATGCTCGTGCTGGGAACGGAAGTAGAGGAGCACGGGGTAGGAGAGATGACTCTCCATCAGCTCGGCAGCCCAGCGCTCCCAGTCGCGCAGCAACGCCTCGAGGCCGGCCATGTCCCCCGCATGACGCAGGAGCAGCTCGCCCGCGCTGGGCGGCGAACCCGCCCGCGCGTCGAGCAGCGAGATGTTCACCTCGCGTCGCGAGAAGCCCTGATAGAGCACGGGCAGGTAGCCGATGACGAGGGCGAGGAAGCCGAAGCCCAGGCCCGCTTCCACCACGGTGAGGGCGCGCGCGAAGGCGCCGCTCGGCGTGACGTCGCCGATGCCGAGGGTGAACAGGGTGGTGCCGCTCATGTAGAAATCGATCCAGAAGCCGCCCGTGCCCTGGGGCACGATCAGGTGCGAGCCCAATCCCCACTGCACCATGGCGAAGCTGAACACGAGCCCCATGGCCCAGCACGCCATGAGGAGCAGGAAGGACAGCGGCCCGAAGATGGCGAGGAAGTTCTCACGGCGGCGCCGAGGGAGCAGGTGCGCTAGACAGAGCCACGCCGGCCAGGTCGCGCGATAGAAGAGGCGGGCGGGCCGGAACCGCCGGTTGGCGGTGCGGGGGAGCACGAGCGCTTCGAAGGCGTCCCAAACTATCGCGAGGATCATGACGATCCCCGCGATAGCTATCGTCTTGGAAAGCACCGCAGGAGTGAAGCCGAGGTCAGGCGGCGCGGCGGAGCGGAGCAGGAGCAGAAGCAGGGCTGGGCCGGAACACCAGCACGTAGCCCGCCGGTATGTGCGACAGCAGCACCGGCCACACTTCCTCCAGCACGCTCTCCCAGCCCACCGGCACGTAGATCTCCACCGTGCCCGTCCCGTCCTGGGCCCCTGCCTTGACTCGCACCGCCACCAGCGATTCCCCGCCAAGCGCGTGATTCACCGCCGCCTGGAGGTCGGCCTGTAGTGAGAGCGCGCGATCCTCGAGACGGTCTCGCCACGTGCGCCACACGAGAGGGCCGACGAAGAGCAACGCCACGATACCCATTGCTATCCACGCGGTCATGTTCATGTCCTCCCGCCTGTTTCGACGGGCCCGGCGGGGCAGGGGATTCAGGAACCGCCACATTTCCGATGCTCATAGGTCGTCCCACGGGTCGGCTGAACGGACGAGCCGGCCAATCGATCTCGCCTGCGACCCTCCCTGCCGCACTATCCGCGCTTCGTGCGGGGAATGGATCCGGGGCCTGCGTGTCTTGCCCATGCCTGCGGCCGCTCCTATACTACGCGGGTCATGCCGCCGCTGCCCGTGGGCAAGCTTCCCGCCCAGCTCCTCCAGCGACTCTTCGGCAAGTACGTCGGCGCCGATCCACGCGTCATCGTCGGGCCGCAGGTCGGAGAGGACGCCGCGGTCCTGGACATGGGCGACCGCTATCTCGTGGCCACCACCGATCCCATCACCTTCGCCACCGACGAGATGGGCTGGTACGCCCTGCACGTCAACGCCAACGATCTGGCCGTGCGGGGCGCGACACCACGATGGTTTCTCGCCACCGTGCTCCTGCCCGAGGGCAAGAGCCGGGAAGTGCACGTCGAGCAACTCTTCGCCGAGGTGGCGGAGGCCTGCGCCGCGGTAGGAGTGGCCCTGGTGGGCGGCCACACGGAGGTGACGGCGGGGCTGCCGCGACCGATCGTGGTGGGTACCATGCTCGGCGAGGTGGGCAAGGACGCGCTGGTGACCACAGGCGGCGCCAAGGTCGGCGACGCCGTCCTCCTGACCAAGGGCGTGCCGCTGGAAGGCGCAGCCATCATCGCACGCGAGCGGGGCGACGATGCCGTCCGCCGCGGCGTGGCTGCCGACGTGGTCGAGCGAGCGCGCGGCTTCCTCCGCGCCCCCGGGATCAGCGTGGTCGCCGAGTCGCGCGCGGCGTGCGCGGCGGCGCGGGTGCACGCCATGCACGATCCGACGGAGGGCGGCCTCGCCACCGCGTGCTGGGAGCTCGCTCAGGCCGCCGGCGTGGGGTTGCGGATCGACCGGGAGCGCGTGCCCGTCCTCCCCGAAGGACGGCGACTCTGTGAGGTCTTCGGCCTCGATCCGCTCGGGACCATCGCCTCGGGATCGCTGCTCATGACGGTGGCGCCCGGGGACGCGGAAGCCGTCACGGGCGCCTGCCGCGTCGCGGGCATCGACTGCGCCGCCATCGGCCGGGTCACCGCGGCCTCCGAGGGCGTGGCGCTTGTCTCGGGGGGCCACGCGCGCCCCATGCCCGCCTTCCCGCAGGACGAGATCACGCGCATCTTCGGAGGCTCCTAGTGATGTGGCAATGCAGGCACGCTCTGCAGGCGTCTCGACCGTTGACTGAATGGCGTACCGCTTCGAGCGCGGGCTTTGCCCGCGCCATCTGTTTCCGGGGGGAGGTTCGGAAGGGGGGCGGAGCCCCCCTCCGAGCATAAAGCCGCATATCGGCTACGCGCATCGCCAGGCGCCCATGGGGCGCCACGGCATGGTCGCCACCTGTCATCCGCTCGCCTCTCTGGCCGGTGTCGAGACGCTCCGCTCCGGCGGCAACGTGATCGACGCGGCGGTGGCCGCCAACGCCGTCCTCGGGGTGACCCAGCCCAACTACTGCGGCTTCGGCGGCGACCTTTTCTGCCTCTACTACGAGGCGGCGACCCGCCGCGTACACTTCTTGAACGGTGCGGGGCGCTCGGGCTCGCGCGCAACCCTGGACGAGCTGGGGCGCCGCGGCCTCGCCGCGGTCCCGGGGGTAGGCCCGGGCTCCGTCTCCGTGCCCGGGGTGACGCGCGCGTGGTCGATGCTGCTCGAGCGCTTCGGCACGCGCTCGATGGCCGAGCTGCTCGGGCCGGCCATCCGCTACGCAGCCGACGGCTTCCCCATCTCGGACATCGTGTGCCAGGCCATCCGCGAGCGGTTCGCCCTCTTCGACGATCCCGAGTGGCGGCGCATCTTCGTCCCCGGCGGCATTTTCCCCGAGCCGGGCGACATGTTCCGCCAGCCCGATCTCGCCCGTTCCATCACGGAGCTCTGCTCCGAGCCGGATCTCTTCTACAGCGGGCGGGTGGGCCGCGCCATCGCCGCGCGTCTCGAGCGCGAGGGCTTTCTCACCCCGGACGATCTCGCCGCGCACCAGGGCGAGTGGGGTGAACCCCTCTCCACCACCTATCGCGGCTACACCGTGTACGAGACGCCGCCGCCGACGCAGGGGCTGGCCACGCTCCTCACCTTGAACCTGCTCGAAGGCTTCGAGGTGACGAAACACGCGCCGGACTCCGTGGAGCGCCTGCATCTCCTCCTCGAGACGACCAAGCTCGCCTATGCCGATCGCGATCGTTGGATCGCCGATCCCGCTCAGTCGCGGCCGCCCATCGAGCGGCTTCTCGACAAGAGCTACGCCGACCGTCGCCGTGCGGATTTCGATCCGAAGAAGGCGCAGCACCACGCATGGGGCGACGTGGATGGCGACACCACGGGCTTCGTCGTGGCCGACGGGCAGGGCAGCGTCCTGTCCGTGATCCAGAGCCTCTTCCGCGCCTTCGGCTCGGGCGTGGTCGCCCCGGGCACCGGGGTGGTGCTCCAGAACCGCGGCTCGTACTTCAACGTGGATCCCCAGCACCCGAACTGTTTCGCGCCACGCAAGCGGCCCTTCCACACCCTGATCGCCTGCATGGTCACGCGCGAGGACCGTCCCGTCCTCGGGCTCTCCACCATGGGCGGTGACGGGCAGGCCATGTTCCACTCGCAGATCCTGACCAACGCCCTCGACTACGGCATGGAGGTCCAGGAGGCCATCGAGCGGCCGCGCTTCATGTACGGGCGCATCAATCCCTCCGACGCCACCGATCTCGTGCGCCTGGAAGGGCGGGTGCCGCCTCCGCTGCGCGAGGCGCTCGCGCGACAAGGTCACAACATCCAGCCCGTATCCGACTGGTTCGCCCAGACGGGGCAGGCCCAGGCGGTGGCGGTTCTCAAGGACGGCGTGCTGCGCGGGGGCGCCGATCCGCGCGGCGACGGGGCCGCTGTGGGATATTAGGGGGCATGCGATCTCTCCATGTCCTCGGGCTGATGCTCGCGCTGGCCGTGTTGGGGCCCGCGACGGCCCTGGCCTCGAGTTGGGGCGGCATCGAGCCGGGTGAGACCACCCTCGAGCAGGTGCGTGAGCGCTACGGCGCGCCCTCCAAGGAGACGAAGCAAAAGGTGGAGGGTTACGACACCACGACCTGGGTATTCGAGGGCGCCAAGGCGCCCGTGGGCATGACCCGCATGACCATCGACATGGGCATGCTCAAGCCGGACGGCTTCAAGCCCGAGATCGTACGCGTCTTCGTCATCGAGCCGAAGCCGACCATCTTCCCGACGCAGGCGATCATCGACGGGTGGGGGTTGCCCAACGCGGCGGGCGATCAGGGCGGCTTCCCAACCATGCTCTACGAGTCGGGGCTCATCGTGGTGTTCGAGAAGGAAGGACAGTTTGCGAGCACCATGACGTTCACTGTGCCGCAGCCCTTCCAGCCCGCGAGCGCCGGCGCCCCTCCCGCGCCGCGGCCGGCCGCGCCCAGCGGGACGACCGCTGCTCCGGCCTCCAAGCCGCCGCCGTCGCCGGCCTCGCCTCGTCCGTAGCCAATGGTCGATTCGCTGCTCGGCCTCGACCCGGGCCGCCGGGGCATCGCCCGATTCTTCGTGGCCCAGGGCGCTGCGCGGGCGGCGCGCGCCCTCCGTCGCGCGAAGCGCGTGCTCCTCACCACCGGATTCTCGGTGGGGCCGGGGCTGCCGGAGACGGACGGTCCGCCGGGCACCGCCTCCCTCGGCCGCGCGCTCCGCGCGCTGGGCGCGGAGGTGACCTACATCACCGACGCCGCCGCGCTGCCGCCGCTCCAGGCGGCGCTGGACGTGCTGGGGGAGCCGACCCAGGTCCACACCTTCCACGCCGCGGGTGATGCCGCGCTGACCGCGCGTCGCCTCCTCGCCGAGCACGCGCCGACGCACCTCGTGAGCGTGGAGCGACCGGGGCGCACGCGCAACGGCGACTATCTCAGCATGCGCGGCGAGTCCGTGCGGGAGTGGAACGCCCCCCTCGACGCGCTCTTCCTCGAGGCTCCTCGCCGCGTGGTCACCGTCGGCGTGGGCGACGGCGGCAACGAGATCGGCATGGGCGCCCTCCGCTCGCGGCTGGCCCGCGCGGGGGCGCGGCTGAACAAGATCGCCTCCGTGGTGGCCGCGCGGCATCCCGTGGTGGCCGGCGTCTCCAACTGGGGCGCCTACGGTATCGTGGTGGAGCTGGCGCGCCTCGCGCGCCGTCCGCTCCTGCACACGGGGGACGAGGAGCGGCGCATGATCGAGGCCTGCATGAAGGCGGGCGCGGTGGACGGCATCACCCGGAAGCACGAAGCCACGGTAGACGCCTTGCCCGCGGAGGCCCACGTGGGCATGGTAGAGTTACTGCGTTTGCTGGAGACTCAGTCACCGCACGGAGGACACCCCTGATGGCCCAGTCGACGATCCTCGATACCTATCGCGCGCTCCATCCCAAGTCGGCCGCGCTCTACGAGCGGGCGCGCAACGTCATTCCCGGCGGCATCACCCACGACAGCCGTCACCTCAAGCCCTTTCCCGTGTACGTGGACCGGGCCCAGGGCTCCCACAAGTGGGACGTGGACGGCCACGAGTACGTCGACTACTGGATGGGGCACGGTGCCCTCTTCCTCGGTCACTGCCACCCCGCGGTGGTCAAGGCCATCCAGGAGCAGGCCGCGCGTGGCACGCACGTGGGCGCCTCCCACGAGCTGGAAGTCCGCTGGGCCGAGCTGGTGTGCAAGCTGGTGCCCTCGGCGGAGATGGTGCGCTTCACCATGTCGGGCACGGAGGCGACGCATCTCGCCCTTCGCATCGCCCGCGCCTACACGGGACATCCCAAGGTGGTGAAGCTCCACGGCCATTTCCACGGCTGGCACGACGGCGTGGTGGCCGCGGTCAATCCTCCCTTCGACGTGCCCATGTCGGCGGGCGTGCCAGCGCAGGTCCTGGATCAGCTCCTCCTTGCCCCGCCCAACGACATCAAGGCGGTGGACGGGCTGCTCCAGCGCGGCGACGTGGCCGCGGTCATCCTCGAGCCGGCGGGCGGGCAGTCGGGCACCACGCCGACCATCCCCGGCTACCTCCAGGAACTGCGCGCGCTCACCGAGCGTCACAACGTGGTGCTGATCTTCGACGAGGTGATCACGGGCTTCCGCTATGCTCCCGGCGGCGCCCAGCAGTACTTCGGCGTCACGCCGGATCTCACCACGCTCGCCAAGATCGTGGCAGGCGGCCTTCCCGGCGCGGCCGTGTGCGGGAAACAGACACTCATGTCCACCATGGCCCATCGCGGCGATCCGGTGTGGGATCGTGCGGAGCGCGTGGCTCAGAACGGAACCTTCAACTCCAATCCGGTGTGCGCGGCGGCGGCCATCGCCACTCTCGAGCAGGTCGCCGACGGCGGCCTCCACGCGCGCGCGAACAAGACCGCGGACGAGCTGCGCACGGGCATCGGCGAGGTGATGAAGCGCGTGGGCGTGCCCGGCACGTGCTTCGGCGAGTCCTCCATCGTCCACGTGTCGTTCGAGGGCCGGCCGGGACTAGCCGGATTCGATCGGCCCCGGCGCGGCGATCTCTACCAGCTCCTGCGCTGCGCGCTCCTCAACAACGGCGTGGACTGCGCCGCCCTTCACGGCTGGCTGTCCGTCGTGCACTTGGACGAGGACGTGGCGCGCACCCTGGTGGCCTACGAGAGGGCGCTGGGCGCCATGGCCGCCGAGGGCTGCTTCAAGGGACTCTGATCCTCTCGAGCCCGATGCCACTCTCCGAAGCCGACCGCCACGCCAAGCTCAAGGACCTCTTCGACCTCGCCCAGGGCTCCGAGGAGTTCGAGGGCGGCGTGACGTTCCAGGACGACATGGAGGCCCTCGTGGTGGGGGACTGGGCGTTCTTCGCCATCGACGAGATCGGCGATCTCGCCCTGTCCTTCCATCTCGACGCGCATCCGGTGGCGGTGGCGCGCCTCACCCGCTTCCTCGTGCAGCACGAGGTGCCCTTCGTGCTAACCGAGTCCTTCACCGTCGACGAGGACGACCAGATCGTCTTCGAATCCGACACCGGCGCCGACCTCCCCGACAAGTAGTCCGCGGTCTCCTCTCCCCCGAGGGGAGAGGGCAGGGTGAGGGGCCGATTCATGGACACGCCACGTACCTTCTGCTATCCTCGCTACTTCGTGGTGGGCAGGTAGCTCAGTTGGTAGAGCACAGGACTGAAAATCCTGGTGTCGGCGGTTCAATCCCGTCCCTGCCCACCACTATTTTCAACAAGTTGCCCGCTTCGAAATTCTCCCTCGATCGAGTTTGTGCCCAGAATTGTGCCCAACTCGGGCACACTCTGGAGCATTCCAGCGCACGTCAATCAGAAACCGAGAGCGATTCAATATCCTCCGGAGGGAGGATTCGTTCTGGCTGGATCCCTTCGAGGTGCGCCGGACGATTCCTTCGGCCTGATGATAGGGGGTTCCGAAGTGAACAGAGTAGTGAGGAGGCGCAATTAGGTGAATCCTGAACGGGCGCGCGAAGTACAGCAGTTGTGGGCAGTCGCACTAAACTATCTCAAATATGCAGATGGCCTGAGGAAGGAGGGCAGGACCTACGAGCACTTTATGACGACGCCCGACCCAGTCGTGCTCGCGCGTAGTGCCGATCTTGACTCCGCGGCGATCCGATTGGCAAGTCTGGACGAATTGCTGAACGGTGGAATGAACGCAGTTCGGGATCGCGCCTACCCGAGAGACCCCAATTCCCCAAAGGCCATCTGGCCTGTGGAGTACATGCACATCTTTTTGCGTGATGCGGTTGCGCACGCGGAACCGCTCGAAGGGATGGACAAGGCGGGACACACCAAACGTCAAGAGTGGCTGAGGAAGCAAACGCTTGCGGACTCATTAGCTGGCGTTGTAAAAGCGCATAACCGACTTCGGAAGGATATTGAAAAATTGTGCAAGTCGGCCGCGACGCTCGACAAGTGGATGAGAAGGGACGTCGGGAGGTGGCTCAGCACGATGAACACGCGAGGGAGAACATCTCAGAGCCGCTCAAGCGTCGTTTAGAC
>JBKOVG010000151.1:0-44098 GCA_046723845.1 Candidatus Methylomirabilota bacterium
GGCACCCACTCTCCGAGAAGCTTGGAGCCGCCCGTGGTCTTGACGCCCTTGGTGCAGTAGAGGTCCTTGAGGCCCACGGGCACGCCGTGGAGCGGCCCGAGGGAGGCGCCCGACTGCACGGCCGCCTCCGCGGCCCGGGCCGCGGTGAGGGCGGAGTCGGCCATCACGGTGATGTACGACTTCAGCTTGCCGTCGATGGCCGCGATGCGATCGAGGTGGACCTGGACCACTTCCACCGGCGAAACCTTCTTGCCGGCGATCATGCGCGCCAGCTCCGTCATGGATGTCCAGCAGAGTTCGCTCACGGGGTGTCCTCGCTCAGAAGATCCGGAACTGCGACGCGGGCTCGGACTCGACGGGCAGATCGCGGATGGCCGCGAGGCTCTGGCGCCCGCCCTCCACCAGCGGCAGCAGCGCGGCCAGCTCCGCGTCGGTGAGCTCGAGTCCCTGGGCGCGCGCGAGAATGCGCAACGTGTCGACGGTGAGCTTTTCCATGCCGGGAGAATAGCGCATAATCCCCTTCATGCCCACTCCCGATCAGGAAACCTTACAGTGGCTGCGCGAGTTCGAGACGGCGTGCCGGGGGCGTGACTTCGAGGCGGGCCGGCGCATGTTTGCCAACGACGCGGTGGCCTTCGGCACCTGGGCCATGGCCGTGCACGGCCTCGACAACATCGTGCGCGAGCAGTGGCGCAATGTGTGGCCGCGCATCCGCAACTTCACCATCGACGCGAAGCCCGTGGTGCGTGCGGAGGGCGACACCGCGTGGATCGCCGCGGGCTGGTCGTCGGAGGCCACCGGCCCCGACGGCAAGGCCTTCAAGCGGCCCGGGCGCGCCACCTTCATCCTGGCCCGGCGCGAGGGCCGCTGGGTATGCGTGCACAGCCACGTCTCCCTGCAGCCGACGCAGTCGGAGTCGGCCCACGGCACCCTCGCCTCCCGCTGATGCTCCCCATCCAGCGCTGGCGCGGATCGGCCGAGGGGAGGAGCCGCACCGTCGCCTTCCAGGACCTCGTGTGGACGGTCGCCACCTCGGACGACGAGACGGGCGACGTGCAGGCGCAGGCGCGCCGCTGTCTGCAGCTCCTCGACGAGAGCCTGGCCGCCGCGGGCACGGACAAGACGCGTCTCCTCTGCGCCCAGGTCTTCCTCGCCGACATGAGCACCAAGGCGCTCTTTGACGCCGTGTGGAATCCGTGGATCGGCCCCGACGCGTCGACCTGGCCGCAGCGCGCCTGCGTCGGCGCCACCCTCGCGGGCCGCTGCCTCGTCGAGATCATCCTGCTGGCCGCCCACAAGCGTTAGCCAACCGCTTCAACCTCGCATCGATCAGGGAGGACGAGCCATGAACGCACGTGCCGCGGTGCTCTACGAAGTGCGGAAGCCCGTTGTGGTGGAGGACGTCGAGCTGCTCGAGCCCGGGCCCCAGGAAGTCCAAGTGCGCTGGGTCGCCAACGGCGTCTGCCACAGCGACCTCCACGTGATCACGGGAGACTACCCGCATCCACTGCCCGTGATCCTCGGCCACGAGGCGGCCGGCGTGGTGGAGAAGGTGGGCCCGGGGGTGGAGACGGTCAAGCCGGGCGACCACGTCTGCTCGAGCTACATCCCCTCCTGCGGGCGCTGCTGGTACTGCATCAGCGGCCAGCCGACCATGTGCGCGCTGCGCGACAAGCCGCGCTGGTTCATGCTCGACGGCACGCCGCGTTTCAAGAAGGGCGGCCAGCCCCTCCATCACTTCCTCCAGGTTTCCGGCTACGCCACCCACGCCGTGCTGCCGGAGCAGAGCGTGATCCCCATCCGCAAGGACGCGCCCCTCGATCTCGCGTGCCTGGTGAGCTGCGGCGTGCTCGCGGGCGCCGGCCCCGTGTTCAATCGGGCCAAGGTGCCGCCGGGGGCGAGCGTGGCTGTGTTCGGCTGTGGCGGGGTGGGGCTCAACACCATCCAGGCCGCACGCATGGTGGGCGCGGGCAAGATCATCGCCGTCGATGTCAATCCACAGAAGCTCGCGTGGGCCGAGGAGTTCGGGGCGACCCACGTCGTCGACGCCGCCAAAGAGGATCCCGTGGCGCGTGTCCAGGCGCTCAGCGGCATGGGCGGCGTGGACTTCGCGTTCGAGGTGGTGGGCACGCAGAAGACCATCGAACAGGCCCTCGCCTCGACCCACCGCGGGGGCACCTGCGTGGTGGTGGGGGTGAGCCCGGCCGGCACCCGGCTGTCCGTCGACCCCGGCATGCTCTTGCAGCAGCGCGTGCTCACCGGTACGTCGTTCGGCGGCGGCCATCAGCGTACGGACGTGCCCATGCTCCTCGACCTTTTCATGGACGGGAAGTATCAGCTGAAGGAGATGGTCAGCCGGCGCCTGCCCCTCTCGGAGCTGAACCATGCCTTCGACCTCATGCTGCAGGGCGAGGTGAAGCGCAGCGTGATCGTGTACGAGTAGCCGCGCACCGGGGGCGTCGCCCCGCCTCCCACGGAAACGATGGGCGAGACCAAGTGCAGGGTGGACCCGCGGCGGGCTACGGGCAGGAGCGGAAGGCCGCCGAGGCGAATCCTTCAGCGCGTCGTCGTGCGCCCGCCTCGACGTGGGGCGGGGTCAGCCTCCTACCCCGGGCATCTCGCCGATGACCGCGGGGCAGGACCGGTTGGGGAAAGCTAGCCCTTCTCCGTGATGTAGAGGTGCTCGAGCATGGCCATGTAGATGTTGCCCTCGACCACGAACTCGCCCCGCTTGTTCTTCTCGATGCCCTTGACCCAAGGCTTGGCCGCCGCGTAGCGCACTACCCAGGCTACCGGCACGTAGCCGCCGTCGGTCTGCATGATCTCCTCCGCTTTCGCATAGTGCGTCATGCGCTTGGCCGGATCCTTCGTGTCGCGCCCCGCCTCCAGCTCCTTGTCGAAGGCGTCGTTGACCCAAGCCTGCCGCTTGCCAGTAGTCTTGTTGCCGTAGAAGGTGTCAAAGTATTCGTTGTGCGGATCCGGGTAGTCCATGAACCAGCGGATCCAGATGAACTGGAGGTCCTGCTTCCAGAGGCGCTCGCGGAAGACCCGCGGCTCCAGCACCTCCAGCTCAGTCTTCATGTTAAGGTTCTCGAGGAGCACCGCCTGGACTGCCTCGGCGAGCGCCTTCGAGCCCAGCGCCTCGTCACGCATTGTAAGAGTGATCTTGGGCCAGTTCTTGCCCCCCTCGTAGGGCGTGCCCTTCAGGGCCTCCATTGCCGCTTTCTTGTCGAACCGCTGGATGGCCTTGATCTTAGGATCATCGAGCGCCCCCGGGAAGCCTGGCGGGATCATCGACCAGGCTGGGATCGCCAGCCCCTGCGCAACCTTGACCACGTTCTCCCGGTCGATGGCGTGTCCGACCGCGCGGCGCACCTTGACGTTGTCGAAGGGTGGCTTGGTCACCTGTGGCAAGAGATACCAGGTGCCGGGGAACGGGTAGCGGAAAACGTCCTTGGACGCCCGCGGATCCGATTGCAGGCGCTTGAGGTCGCCGGCCTGGAGCGAGGTCATGTCGAGCTCGTTGTTCTCGTAGGGCAGTGCGCCCGAGGCAGGCGGGATGAACGGGATCACCACCTTCGTGAGATGCACGTCCTGGGCGCCGAAGTAATGCGGATTCTTTTTCAACGTCATCTGCTTGTTGTGCTCCCAAGTGTCGAGCACGAAGGGGCCGTTGGTTACGATGTTGCCAGCCTCCGTCCACTTGTCGCCGAACTTCTCCACGGCGCGCTGGTAGGCGGGCAGCGCGGCCAGATAGGCCGCGAGCACAGGAAAGTACGCACGCGGCCCTTCGAGTGTTACCTCAAGCGTCCAGTCGTCCTTTGCCCGGACGCCGACCTGGTTCGGATCCGTGATCTGCTTCTTGTTGAAGGCTTCGCCGTTCTTGATGTCATAGAGGAACGCCGCGTAGGGCGCCTTGGTTTCGGGATTGAGCTGGCGCTTCCAGGACCATTCAAAGTCGCGCGCCGAGACGGGCGCGTTATCCGACCAGCGGGAGTCCTTGCGGATCGTGAAGGTCCAGACTGAGGCATCCTTGTTGCTCACGACCTTCGTAGCCATCCAAGGCTCCGCGATGAAATCCGCATTGAAAGCCATGAGGCCTGCGAAGATGGTCTGCGCGCCTCCGCAGTAGAGATCCTTGTTGAAATCATGACTGGCTGGCTCGTTCCCGTACCATCCACCGCCGCCGTAGCGGAACGTCTGCTCCTTGGCGAGCTTCTCGCCGGAAGCGGGTTTGCTCGGCTGAGCAGCCCGGGCCGTCGTGGCGAACCCCAGCCCGCCGAAGGCCGCCATCGCGCCCACTACCTTGAGGAAATCGCGCCGGCCCACGCCGATGGCCTGGAGGCGCTGCTCGAAGAGTGCCAGCTGCTCGTCGGGAATATGCATGTGTGTGCTCCTCACGAGGTTATTTCATCTTGGGATCGAGGGCGTCGCGCACGCCGTCGCCTAAGAAGGTAAAGGATAGCATGGTGATTGCGATGGCGATGGACGGGAACACGCAGAGATACCAGTAGGAGCGGAGGAACTGCTGGTTCTCCCCTACCATCTGGCCCCACGACGGCGTGGGCGGATTGATGCCCACGCCGATGAAGGACAGCGCGGCCTCGGTGAAGATCGCCTCCGGGATGCCGAAGGTGATGGACACCACGATGGGGGTGAGCGCACTCGGCATGACGTGGCGGCTCAGCACGCGCCAGCCGCGGGCGCCCAGGGCGCGCGCGCCTTCCACGAACTCCTTCTCCTTGAGAGAGAGCACCTGGGCGCGCGTCTGCCGCGCGATGCCCACCCAGCCCGTGAGCCCGAGGGCGATGAAGATGTTCACGAGGCCGGCCCCCAGCATGGACATGACGAGGATGACGAACAACAGGCGCGGGAAGGCGTACATCACGTCGATGAACCGCGTCAGGAGGATGTCGGTGCGCCCGCCGAGGTAGCCTGCCACCGCACCCAGGGGCACGCCGATCAGCAGCACGATGACCTGCGAGCCCAGGCCCACGAGCATGGACACCCGCGCGCCATAGATGAGTCGCGAGAGCACGTCGCGCCCGAGCTGGTCGGTGCCGAGAGGATACTCCCACGAGGGAAACTGATAGATGGCCCCGAAGTTGGCTTTGGTGTACGACTGCGGGGCGAGCACGTTGGCGAAGATGGCCACCAGGCACAGCAGCACCACGGTGACGCCGCCCGCCACCGCGAGCTTGTTGCGGATGAGTCGCCGCCACGCGTCCCGCCACAGGCTCGACGTGGCCGCGGCGGGAACGTCCGCCACGATCTCCGCGGCGTCGTAGCTAGTAGCGGATGCGGGGGTCAATGAAACCATAGAGGAGATCGACGACCAGGTTCATGAAGGCGAGGAAGACGCCGTAGAGGAGGATCACCGCCATGATCATGGGATAGTCCCGCCCCGTCATGGAGAGCACGAAGAAGCGGCCCATGCCGGGCACACGGAAGATCGACTCCACGAAGAAGGAGCCCGTGCCCACCGCGGCGAAGAGAGGGCCGAGGAGGGTGATCACGGGGATGCACGCGTTTTTGAGCACGTGCTTGAGGATGACCGGTCGCTCCGCCAGTCCCTTCGCGCGCGCGGTCCGGATGTAGTCGGAGCGGATCACCTCGACCATGCTCGAGCGCGTGAAGCGCGCGATGATCCCCATCGGCCCCAGGGCCAGCGTCACCGTGGGGAGGACCCAGTCCTTGGGCTCCCCCCATCCGCCGGTGGGGAAGAGCGGCAGCACGAAGGAGAAGAGCACGATGAGGAACACGGCGAGCACGAAGTTGGGCACGCTCACCCCGAGGGTGGCCACGCTGACGGACACGTAGTCCCACGAGCGATTCTGGTACACGGCGGCGAGCACGCCGAGGGTGACGCCGCCCGCCACCGCGAGGGCGAGGGCCATGCTCCCGAGGAGGAGCGACACGGGAAACGCGTCGCGGAGAATCTCGGTGACCGTGCGCGTCTTGTACACGAACGACTGGCCGAAATCACCGTGGAGCGCCTTGGTCACGAAGATCAGGAACTGCTCCCACAGCGGCTTGTCGAGACCGTAGGCGGCGGCGAGATTCTTCTGGGCCTCGGGCGAGAGCGGGTTGGCACCCTCCGCCACGGGATCGAGCGGGCTCCCCGGCGTGGCGTGCATCACCAGGAAGGTGACGAGGGCCATGGCGAGGAGGGTCGGAATCAGCCAGAGAAGCCGCTGGAGGGTGAACTGAAGCACCGGGCCTCCCTGATCACCTGCGGGCCGGTCGCGCCCAAGGGTTCATGGGGTGCGGCCACTATCGGCAAAGCGCTCGGGGAAGTCAAGGGGGAAGTGGTATCTTCGAAGAGATGGCGACGGTGGCGCTCATCCTTTTTCCCGCCGGGCGCACTCTCCAGGTCGATCCGGGCGTGACCATTCTTGCGGCGGCGCACGCGGCCGGCGTGGACATCGAGGCGACCTGCGGCGGGCGCGGACGCTGCACCTCCTGCCGCGTCAAGTTCGCGGCGGGGATCGTCCCTCCCCCCACCATCATGGACGAGCTGCAGCTCGGCGACGCCCTCGTGCGCGAGGGCTATCGCCTCTCCTGCCAGTGCCGGGTGATGGATGCCATTACCGTGCACGTCTCCCCGCCCGTGGACGACCGGAGCTTCCAGATCTTGGGCGCGGAGCGTCCGCCCGGGGCGCCACTGCCCGTGCGCATCGACGCCGGCGTCACCAAGTCGCTCGTCCACGTGTCGCTACCCACGGAAGAGCACCATCAGACCTCCGACCTCGAAGCGCTCCTCGGCGCGGTGGGCGGCACGCCGTCCGATTGCTCTGCCGAGGTGCTCAAGACCTTGCCCCAGGCGCTGCGGGAGCACGGGGGCGAGGCCACCGTGGCGTCGTTCGGCTCGCGCATCCTCTCCGTGGAGCCGGGCGACACGCATCTCCTCGCCTACGGCCTCGCGGTGGACGTGGGCACTACGAGCGTGGTCACTTCCCTCATGGAGCTCACCTCGGGCGAACAGCTTGCCTCCGTGTCGAGCCTCAATCCGCAGGCGGTGTTCGGCGGCGACCTCATGTCGCGCATCGCCTTCGCCCAGTTCGACGCGGGCAATCTCCGCAAGCTGCAGACGCGCATCATCGGGCTCCTGAACCAGCACATCGAGCAGGTCTGCCGCGACTCCGGCGTGCTCGCCAAGTGGATCTACAAGATCGCCATCGTGGGCAACACCTGCATGCACCATGTGCTCCTGGGCATCGACCCCTCGTACGTGGGCCTCGCCCCCTACGCGCCGGTGATGCGCCATCCCCTCACCCTCGCCGCCCGCGAGCTCTACCTCAAGGTGAATCCCGAGGCGCGCGTGTGCCTGCTGCCCATCGTGGCGGGCTTCGTGGGCGCCGACGCGGTCGGAGTAGCCCTGGCCACGCGCATGGACGAATCCCCAGACATCCGCATCGCCGTGGACATCGGCACCAACGGCGAGGTGCTGCTCGGCTCGCGCGAGCATCTCTGGGCCTGCTCGGCGCCCGCCGGCCCCGCCCTCGAGGGGGCACAGATCCGCCACGGCATGCGCGCGGCCCTCGGCGCCATCGACCGCGTGGGCTTCGACGGCCGCGATATCACCCTCCACACCATCGGCGAGACGGCGGCACAGGGTATCTGCGGCTCGGGGCTCATCGACACCATCGCCGTGCTGCTGGACGCGGGCGTGATCGACTGGACCGGGCTCATCGATCTCGACCACCTCAATGGCCTCCCACCGGCGCTGGCCGCACGCGTGATCAAGCGCGGGGACGAGCGCGCGGTCGTCCTCGCGCGTCCCAGCGAGCACGGGGCGACGCAGGAGCTGCTCCTGACCCAGGACGACATCCGCCAGGTGCAGCTCTGCAAGGGCGCCATCGCCTCGGGGGCGGCCATGCTCCAGCGCATCGCGGGGGTCCCGGAGGACAAGGTCGCCGAGCTCATGCTGGCGGGTGGCTTCGGCAACTATCTGTCCATCGCGAGCGCCATCCGGATCGGCCTCATTCCCGCCCTGCCGGAGTCGCGGGTGCGCTACGTGGGCAACGCGGCGCTCATGGGCGCCCAGCTCGCCCTCCTCTCGGAAGCGGAGCGCGACCGTGCGGAGCGCATCGCCCGGAGCATCGAGCACGTCTCCCTTGCCGCCCATCCGGACTTCCAGGACGTTTTCGTTGACTGCATGAACTTCCCCCGTTCATGAGGCTCTGCCCATGACCAAACGCGAGCGCATCCTGGCTGCCATCAAGCGCGAGGCGACCGACCGCACCCCCTACGCGTTCTGGCGCCACTTCCCGAACGTGGACCGCTCCCCCGCCGCCCTCGCCCAGACCACTCTGCGCTTCCACGAGCGCTACGGCTCGGACTTCCTCAAGGTGACGCCGGCGGGAGGCTATGCCGTGGAGGACTGGGGCTGTGTAGAGAGCGACGAGCTCGCGCCCGACGGGCACCGCCCCTGCCTGCGCCACGCCGTGAACACTCCCGAGGACTGGAAGAAGATCCGGCCCGTGTCCATGGAGTCGACGGGCTGGGCCTCGCACCTCGAGACCATGATCCGCTGCGTCGTCGATCGCCGCGCGGACGCCTCGGCCATCCCCACCGTCTTCAGCCCGCTCTCCCTCGCCCGCAAGCTCTCCGGTGACCGCCTCAACTACGACCTGAAGGAGAACACGCGGCTCGTGGAGGACGCGCTGGAGGCCATCACGGAGACGATCCTCGCCTTCATGGAGGCGTGCTTCCGCGAAGGAAGCGAGGGCATCTTCTACTCGGTCCAGGCGGCCAGCCACGCCTTCCACACCGAAGCGGAGTATCAGCGCTTCGGCGAGCCGCACGACCGCCGCATTCTCCAGACCGTGCGCGAACAATCGCGCCTGACTGTGCTGCACTGTCACGGCGAGCGGCTCATGTTCGATCGCCTGGCCGCCCTCCCCGCGGACGTGTGGAACTGGGACGATCGCCGCGCGGGGCCCTCCCTGGCCGAGGGCAAGGCCCTCGTGTCGGGCGCCGTGCAGGGCGGGCTCAACCAGTGGACGACGCTCAAGGACGGCAGCGGGCCGGATGCGCAGGCTGAAGCGCAGGACGCGCTCGAGCAGACGGGCGGCACGGGAGTCATCCTGGGGGCGGGCTGCGTGCTCCTCACCCAGCACTCCGATGCCACCCTGATCGAGCTGGTGCAATCGCTCGGCGGCACCGTCAAGTTGATGGGCATCAAGCCACAATAGGAATGGCCTGGCGCGCCCTCCTCTCTGGCCTCGCCCTCGGGGCAACCATGCTCCTTCCGCTGGCCGTCGGGCGTCCCGCCGCCGCCCTCGACGAGGTGCTCATCCTCTCGCGCTACCGCTCGTACACCGGTGCCAACATGCTGCCGCGGCCGCGGGGGCATCCCGGGGTGGACTTCGGCGAGCGCCTGGGCGCGCCCGTGCTGGCCGTAGCGGACGGCGTGGTGAGCCACCTGATCGACTCCGCCGCCGGCTGCGGGCACGGGGTGGTCATCGAGCATGCCGGCTTCGCTCGCTGGAGCGCTTACTGCCACATGCAGGCCGTCACCGTGGACGTGGGCCAGGTGGTAGCGCGAGGCGAGAACATCGGCGAGGTGGGGCGGAGCGGGAGCACGAGCGAGGTGCCGCACGTGCACCTCGAGCTCTGTACGTTTCCCTGCGAGTCGCACGGCGACGGCGACTTCGACGGCACCGAGGATCCCCTCGCCATCGCCGCCGGCTGCTACGACGCGGCCCTGGCCTACCCGAGCGATCGGCTCGTGCTCACCTTCCCCGTTCGCTGCCTGCACTGGGAGCGCTGGCGCTAGCATGGACCGCATCTTGGAGCCCGAACTGATGGTGGACGAGGCGCAGACCCTCGCCTACGCGCAGGCGGACTTCGACCAGGTCAACCAGTGGTTCGTGGATCGCTATCGCGCCTCCTTCCCCCGCGGCATCACGGGAGACATGGTCGACCTGGGCTGCGGCCCCGGGGACATTCCCGTCCGCTTCGCGCAGGCCCTGCCTGGCTATCGCATCATCGCCGTGGACGGTTCGGAGCCCATGGTCCTCCTCGCCCAGAAGGCGGTGAAGGACGCGGGGGTGGCCGACCGCGTGCAGGTGCGCTGCGCGCGCCTGCCCATGCTGCCTCTGCCGCTCCAGAGCTTCGACGCCATCGTCTCCAACAGCCTCGTCCATCACATGCCCGATCCGTTCCTCTTCTGGAACGAAGTGGTGCGCCTCGGCAAGCCGGGAGCGACGGTGCTCATCATGGATCTCTTCCGCCCGGAGTCGCCCGAGCGGGCGCGCGAGGTGGTGGAACAGTACGCGGCCGACGAGACGCCCATCCTCAGGGAGGATTTCTACAACTCGCTGTGCGCGGCCTTCACCCTGCGCGAAGTGCGATCACAGATCCGCTCGCGAGGGCTCGGCGGCCTCGTCTGCGAGCTGGCCAGCGACCGCCATTGGGTGGTGTGGGGTCATCTCCCGCGGGGGGTCCAGCGCACACCGGCGCCGTAAGAAGCTACTTGGCGACGTTGAAGCGGAAGTGGCAGATCTCGCCGTCCTGCACCACGTAGTCCTTGCCCTCCAGCCGGAACTGACCCTTCTCGCGCACCGCGGCCATGGAGCCGTCGACGGCGATCAGCTCGTCGTAGCCGACCACTTCCGCCCGGATGAAGCCGCGCGCGATGTCGGAATGGACGGCGCCCGCCGCGTCCTGGGCGCGGGTGCCGCGCCGGACGGACCACGCCCGCACCTCGTCCTCCCCCACCGTGAAGAAGGAGAGCAGGCCGAGGAGCGCGTAGCAGTCGCGGAGCACGCGCTTGATGGCAGGCTCCTCCAGCCCGAGGTCGGCCAGGAACGCGGCCTGCTCCTCGCCTGCCAGCTGTGACACCTCGGCCTCGATGACCGCCGACACCCAGCCCAGCGCGGTGTGGGGGCGCCCGGCGACCTCGTCGAGGCCGAAGCTCTCCACGAGAGTCCGCCCGCGATCGAGCTCCTTCTCGGAGAGATTGAGACAGTGCAGGATGGGCTTCTGCGAGAGGAAGGTGAAGCCGCGCAGGGCGCGCGCATCTTCCTCGGACAGCGCGGCGGCGCGGATGGGCGTCTCCGACTCCAGGGCGGGCTTGAGCCGCTGCAGGAGCGCCTGCTCCTTCACGTCGCCCTCCGAGCGCTTCTTCTTGATGGCGGCCTCCAGCCGCTCGAGCCGGCGCTCCACCACCTCGAGATCGGCGAGGAGCAGCTCCGTCTCGAGATCGGCGATGTCGCTCCTGGGGTGCGGGGCCGTGCCCGCGGCGTCCGGGAAGGCCCGCACCACGTGGAGGAGCGCATCGGCGTTGCGGAACTCCCGCGCGTCGAGCCCTTCGCGGTCGCCCTTGCTGATCCCGGCGAGATCCACCACCTCGAAGGTGGCCAGCGTGGTCTTCTTGGGCTTGAAGAGTGCGGTGAGCCGGTCCACGCGCTCGTCGGGCACGCGCGCCACCCCCGCGTGCATCTCGCCGCGCGAGGCGCCGAAGGAGGAGGTGGCCACCGCGGAGCCGGTGAGGAGGTTGAAGAGCGAGGTCTTGCCGCTCTTGGGCAGCCCGACGAGACCGATCTTCATGACGGCTCATGCTACCATGGCGCCTTCCGTGCCCGATCACCGCCCGCTGGATCCGAAGGGCGCCGCGCTGTCGCTCCTCCTCGCCGCGCTGTGGGGCGCCAACCCCGTGGCCATCAAACTCGGCCTCGCCGACATGCCGCCGCTCCGCCTCGCCCTCGCCCGCTTCGGCCTGAGCGCCGTCGTCATCTTCGGCTACGCCATGCTCACGCGGCAGTACGACGTGCTGGTGATCCGCCACGGCGAAGGCCGGGCCATCGCCTCCCTCGGGCTGCTCTTCGTGGTGCAGGTCGCCCTCATGAACTACGGCCTGGAGCGCACCACCGCGGCCCACGGCGTGGTGGTGCTGAACTCCTACGCCGTACACACCGTGGTCCTCGCCCACTTCCGGATCCCCGGCGACCGCCTCACCCCGCTCAAGCTCGCGGGCGTGCTCATCGCCTACGGCGGCGTGGTCATTCTCTTCGCGCGGAGCTTCTCCATGTCGAGCAGCACGCTGGCGGGCGACCTGATCGTCGCGCTGTCCGCGCTCATCCTGGGCGACCGCGTCGTGTACATCGCGCTGGCCGTCCAGCGCCTCGATCCTGTGCGGCTCATGCTGTACCAGTCGCTCATCGGCAGCGCAGGCTTCCTCCTCCTGAGCCTCCTCACCGAAGCGGATCGGCCGACCCACTGGACCCTCGCCCTCGTTCTGTCCATCCTGTTCCAGGGCGCCCTCGTCGGCGGCTTCAACTTCCTCCTGAACGCCAAGCTGCTGCAGATCTATCGCCCGAGCGGGCTCGCCACCATGGCACTCACCACGCCGATCTGGGGCGTGCTCGTGGCCGCCGCTGTCAACCGCGAGGGGCTCTCTCCGGAGCTCGCCCTCTCGACCGTCCTCGTCGTCGCCGGCGTGGCGCTCACCGCGCGGCGCTGAGGGCGCGCGGCCGGACGAGGGGATCGGCGAGGGCCTGGGGTACTATCGAGCCATGGCTCGCTCCCGCCTCCTCGCGCTGCTCCTCGTCCTCGCCGCCCTTGCCACGCCGCTCCTCCTGCGCGCGCAGCCCTCGGGCTCGGAGCAACAAACCGCGCTCGAGGCGGTGGCCGCCCCGCTCTACGATCAGCTCGCCGCGCTCCGCAGCATCGCCGCGCCGGGGGCGCCGCCGCGCGTGCTCGTGCGCTCGCGGGTGGACACTCGCCGCTTCATCGAGCAGGAGATCAAGCGGCGCTACTCCAAGGACCAGCTCGAGGGAGAGCGGAAGAGCATGGTGGCGTGGGGCGTGCTCCCCGCTGACTACGACCTCCAGCGTCTCTTCCTCGATCTCCTCGAGGAGCAGGTCTCGGCCTACTACGATCCCATCGGCAAGGTCATGGTGGTGGGGGACTGGCTGCCCGCCGATCAGCAGCGCGCCGCCCTCATGCACGAGCTGGTGCACGCGCTCCAGGACCGCGAGCTCCCCATCGACAGCTTCATCGCGCCCGATCCGGGCCAGGGCGATCGTCTCCTCGCGCGCCAGGCCCTCATCGAGGGCGAGGCGGTGGCCCTCAGCTTCGATCTTCTCCTCAAGCCGCAGGGCATCGACATCAGCCGCCTGCCCGACCTGTCGACGACCCAGGGGCTGATCGCGAGCAGCTCGGGCGGCCCCGTCATCGGCAAGGCGCCGAAGTTCGTGCGGGACCTCCTGCTCTTCCCCTACATCGAGGGTCTCGGCTTCGTGTACCAGTTCAGGAAGCGGCAGCCGTGGTCGAGCATGAGCGCGATCTATCGCGATCCTCCGCGCTCGACCACGCAGATCCTCCATCCGGAGAAGTATCTCGACACGCGGGAGGATCCGCTCCCCGTGGCCATTCCCGATCTCTCCCCGCTCCTCCCGGGCATGCAGCACGTCTCCGAGGACGATCTGGGCGAGTACTCCCTGGGCGCCGTCCTCGCCCTCCACCTGGGCGACACGGAGGGCCTCCGCGCCGCTCAGGGTTGGCGTGGCGATCGCTATCGCATCTGGGAAGACACGACCGGCCGCTTCACCATCGCCTATCGCGTGATGGTGGCGGACGCATCGGCAGCGGGCCGGCTCGCCGACCAGCTCAAGGCCTCGGTGGAGCGACGGCATCCCGAGCTCGCCGGGAAGGCCTCCGTCCGTCCGCATGGCCTTGTGACGTGGTCGGACGACGGACGCAGCTTCGCCGTGGAGCGCCGCGGGCCGAGCATCGTCCTCCTCGAGCACGTCCCCGTCGTCGCCCTCGATCGGGCGCGGGAGGCGGTGTGGCGAGCGCGTCCGGTGGGGGCGACGCGGTAGTAGACTGATCCCATGGCGGAGAGCCCACGCCACGAGCTCGAGGTGGTGCCCAATCCGCACCCGGATCGCGACTACGAGGTCGCCCTCGAGATCCCCGAGTTCACCTGCCTCTGCCCCAAGACGGGCCAGCCCGACTTCGCGACCATCCGCGTCCGCTACGTGCCGGACCAGCAGCTCGTGGAGCTCAAGAGCATCAAGCTCTACATCTGGTCGTACCGCAACGAAGGTGCCTTCCACGAGGACGTGACCAACCGCATCCTCAACGACTTCGTGGCGGCGGCGGCCCCGCGCTGGATCGAGGTGGTGGGTGACTTCGGGGTACGCGGCGGGATCAAAACCGTCGTTCGCGCCACGCAGGGCAAGCGTCCCGAGATCTGAAGGCGGGCGGGCAGACGCGGTGAGCACCGTGCCGATGCGGACGATCCCGCGCCCGTTCCTCACCGCGCGCTGGTCGAACCTGGCCATCCTCACCTACGAGGTGCCCCCCACCCTGCTCGAGCCGCACCTCCCTCCGGGACTGCGCCTCGACACGCGAGACGGCCGCGCCTTCACGAGCCTGGTCGCCTTCGATTTCGTCGACACGCGGGTGTGGGGCGTGGCCTGGCCGGGGGCCCGCCGCTTCCCGGAGATCAACCTGCGCTTCTACGTGACCGCGGGCACCCGTCGTGGCGTCGTCTTCGTGCGCGAGTTCGTCCCCCAGCCCCTCGTCTCGTGGCTCGCCCGCACCCTCTATCACGAGCCCTATCTGGTCGCCCCCATCGAGAGCCAGGTGGAGGAGGGTGCCTCCGAGGTGCTCGCGGAGCGCCGGCTCCTCTGGCAGGGACGGCACTACCGCGTCCAGGTGAATGGCCACAAGCCCGCCGCGCGGCCGGCCGAGGACAGCGACGAGCACTTCTTCAAGGAGCACCACTGGGGCTTCGGCCGCTCACGGCGCGGCCACCCCATCGCCTACGAGGTGCGGCATCCCGTGTGGGACGTGTATCCGGTGCGCTCGTGGAGCCTCGATCTCGACTGGTCCGCCGTGTACGGCCCCGCCTGGGGCCCGCTCGCCGCCGAGAAGCCCGTGTCCGTGATGCTGGCGGCGGGCTCGCCCGTCGCCGTGTTTCCCCGCCGTCGGCTCTAGTCCTTCTTCTCCGCGGGCGCGGTAGCCTCGAGGGTGACCGCGTCACCCACGAGGACGAAGACCACCTGGCCGTTCTTCGCCCGGTACGTCCACTTCTCGAGCGGTCCCAGCTTGCTCACGTCGTCGGGCTTGCCGAGGACGCGCTCGAGCTCCGCGCGCGTCTCCACGTCGCGGGCCTTGGCGACGATGTCCTCCTTGCTCGACGGCCCGCAGGCGGTGAGGGCGACGGCGAGCACGACGGTGAGGACCCGGAGCTTCATGGTCTAGGCGGCGAGGGACAGGAGAACCACGCCCGCGAGCATCACCATCGCCCCCGGCGCGATCTCCCGCACCTTCTGCCGCTCGTGGAAGAGCACGGCGCCAATCCCGAGGGCGAAGAGGATCTCCACCTGCTTGACCGCCTCGACGTAGGACGACAGCGTCATCAGGTAGGCGTGGCCCTGGGTCACCGTGTTGAGCGCGGCGAAAAGGCCGAAGGACACGAAGGCCAGCCAGTGACGAGGGACGGCCGCGAAGTACCTCCGCGAGGTCATGAGCACCACGGGAGTGACGAGGAGGCTCGCCGCGAGGTAGCCGCCGAGGGTGCCCATGTATGGATCGGAGAGCTGCATCGCCCACTTGATGGTGACCACGGAGGGGGCGAAGAAGAGCGCGGAGAGGAGGGTGTAGCGCAGGCCGCGATCGGTGAAGAGCACGCTGAGGGGCGCCCACCACGAGATGTGGGAGCGCTGCACGTTGAGCAGATACACCCCGCTCATGCTGAGCAGGATGCCCGCGACCCCGAGGGCGCTCGGCTTCTCCTTGAGGGTGATGTAGCCCAGCACCACGAGGACGAGCAGGCTCACCTTCCAGAGCGCCGTCACCATGGAGATGGGCGAGAGCTTGAGGGCCTTGGAGAGTGCCATCACCGAGATGATCTGGCTCACCGCGAAGAGCAGGCACACCCACACGAAGCCCGGCTTGATGACGGGAACACCGTGCCAGAGCACGAAGAGACCGGCGAAGGGCAGGAGAAACGTGAAGCGCCCCCACACCGCCATGTACTCGTCGAGCTCGTGGCCGAGACGCTTCATCACCGTGTTCCGGATCACCTGGCACAGTGCGGCGGTCAGTGCCAGGGCCTCCCACATGCGGCCGAGTCTACACGAGCACTCCGGGATGCCATGCGGGATTCGTGGTGAAGCCGGGGAAGAGCGGAGCCGCGCTCGGCACGCCGAGGTGGCGCACGGCGATCTCCGCGAAGAGCTGTCGGAAGTCGGTGGTCACGGCGAGGTCGCGGCCCTCGTAGAGCTGCTCGCGCGCGAGTCCCGGCCACTTCCCCACCACGCGCCCGCCCTTCACGGGGCCGCCCAGGACGAGCATGGCGGTGGCGTGGCCGTGGTCGGTGCCGCGGTTGCCGTTCTCGCGCACGGTGCGACCGAACTCCGACATGGTGAGCACCACCACGTCGCGCATGCGCTCTCCCAGGTCGCGATCGAGGGCGGCCAGGCTCTGGGAGAATTCGGCGAAGCGGAGGGCGAGCTGCCCGCGCTCGTTGCCCTGGTTGGCGTGGGTGTCCCAGCCGCCCATGTCGGCGAAGGCGACTTCGAGGCCCACGTCGGCCTTGATGAGCTGGGCGATCTGCTTCAGGCTGTCCCCGAGCCGGCCGCGCGGATACTGTGCGCCGTGCGCGGGCGGGAAGCGCTGGGGATTGGCCGTCTTGAGCATCTTCACCGCGTCGAAGGTCTCGCGGCCCGTGCCGTGCAGGACGTCGCGCACGCCCTGCTCGTACAGCGACTCGAAGCCGCGCCGCGCGTTGACGCCGCCCGCCGTCGATCCCTTCATCTCCTGCTTCACGTCGAAGTCTGCCACCGCGCCCATGGCCACCGCTCCGATGTCGCCCCGGAGGGCGCGGGGGAGCTGCGCGCCCATGGCCACGGCGCGGAAGGGCGAGGCGCCGTCCACGGAGGTGGCCTGGAGCCCGCGGGCGAGCCAGCCGTCCGGCGTGGTCTTCACCCCGGGCGTGCCCGACTCCATGTAGTCCTGGGCGTCGAAGTGCGAGCGCGTGGTGTCAGGCGAGCCGCAGGCGTGGACGATGGCGAGCCGTCGATCGTCCCACAGCGGCTTGAGCGGGCTCAGGGCGGGATGCAGCCCGAAGAAGCCGTCGAGATCCACGGTAGCCTCGCCGATGCCGGCCGCCGGCCGCGCCACCGCGATGCTGCCCCGCGAGCTGTAGTAGCTCGGGTCACCGTGGGGCACGATCATGCTCAGCCCGTCCACCGCGCCCCGCTGGAACACGGCGATGAGCACCTTGGGGCCCACCACCGTGCCCTGGGCGTAGGCGGCGCGGACGAGGAAGCGCGGGATCGAGCCCACCCCGAGGAGGGCCAGCGCGCCGGCCTTCATGAACGAGCGGCGCGTGCAGCTGCTCATTCCCTATCTCCTCTGGAACTCGGGCGAGCCCAGCACGAGCGCGGCGAGCTTCTCCACGTCCGTGTTGGCGGGGCCGCGGTCGTCCACGGTGGCGCGGGTGATCTCCGGATTGTCGAGCTGGGCGGCGAGCACGGCCCGCGTCTCCGGAGTGGCCTGGCCGTGAAGCACCGAGACTAGGAGCACGTCGAGCACGCGCTCGGGCCGGCGGCGGTCCGCCGTGCCCACGGCCCGAGCGAGATCGACCCGCACGCCGGGCACGCGGTTCGCGGTCAGGCCGAGGGCGAAGTTCATGCGGTTGAGCAGCGCCCCCGTGTTCACCCACGCCTCCGCCACGTCGGGATAGCCGGTGGGTGGCTGCTGCTGGTAGAGCGGCTCGCCGAGCTTGCCCACCTGCTGGGCGAGGGTGAAGCCTCCGCCCGGCTGCTGTGGTCCGCCCGCGGGCGGCGCGAGCTCACCGTCGAGGGCGCGCACGGAGCTCGCCACGATCTCGAGCGGAGTCTTGATCTTGGCGCGATAGGCCTCGGGCGAGAAGAACTCGGGCGAGCTCACGATGGTGACCATCACGCGACGGATGTCGCCGTCGGTGTCACGGAAGGTCCGGGCCGCCCGCTCCACGAGGGCGGGAGGGGGATCGTCGCTCACGAAGCGGCGCACGAGCTTGGTGGCGATGAACGTCGCCGTCGACGGGTGACGAGACAGGATGTCGATCACGCGAACTCCGTCGGCCTCGCCGCCTCCGGGAAGGAGGACGTGCCCCAGGATGTGCTTCTCGCCCTGGTCGTGGGCGGCCGCGCGGAACACGAACGTCCCCTGCTCCCGCGGCTTCTCGATGGACCACCCGGTGAAGGCACGCGCCACGTCGATCACGTCCTGTTGGGTGTAGCCGCCGTCCACCCCCAGGGTGTGGAGCTCCATGATCTCTCGGGCGTAGTTCTCGTTGAGCCCCATCTGTCGCCCGCGCTGCGGTCCCGCCCGCACCACGAGGTCCGCCCTCGTCGACATCCAGTTGTCGAGATAGAAGAGCATGGCGGGATGCCGCGCGGTGGCGAGGAGGAGGTCGCGGAACTTGCCGAGGGCGTGCGGGCGGATGGCCGCACGCTCGTAGTCGGCGACCATCCACTTCACCGCGCCCTTGCGGGCATCCACGTTGAAGTGGTTGAACCAGAAATCGACCATCACTTCCAGGAGCTGCCGCTCGGAGAGGACGGCGCGGGTGAGCTTGACCGCCTGCAGCTCGGCGGCGATCCGCGCCGGACGCTTCTCGAGGGGCGCGATCTGCCGCAGCTCCTGCTGGCTCATCTCACCCGACTGCACCTTGGCGAGCAGCTTGGGATCGGGCTCGGGATAGGTCTGTAGGACTTTGGTGATGCTCAGGGCCACGGCGGGAAAGATCTGCACCGCCGCCTCCGCGCGCTCGTCGGGCAGCCGCCCGGGATCGAGCTGGCGGTCCATGTAGGCGGCGAGCCCCATCTGCTTGGCGCGTTCCACGTCACCCGGCCGCGGGCCGTAGCCGAGGCGGTTGAACACGTGGATGATCCGCTGGTCGTCCGTGAGGGACGAGGGGGGCAGCGTGATGGAGACCCGGGTGGGCGCCGCAGCGACGTGAGATGCGACAGGGGGAGGGGCTGCCCTCGAGGCCTGGGACCTGACGGGAGCGCTGGAGCATGCGGCCATCACGGCCCCCGCGAGGACCATGACACATAGGCTGCCGGCACGCGATGGCATCCTAGGGCTCCTGAGCATCAGACGACTCAGTGTATCTGATTGTTTACGCCCCTCCGGCCAACCTATCAGAGGTAGCCGTAGGAAGGTCAGAGGTAGCCGTAGGAAGACCATCCTCCATCGACGGTGAGGGATCTCGCCTGTGATGTAAGATGCGGCGGGAGAAGCCAAAAAGACCGCCACTTCACCTATTTCCCCAGGTGTCCCGATGCGGCGCATGGGGGTCCGGCGCGCGAGCCTCTCCGCGTCGAGGATCCCTCGGGCCGATAGCATGGTGATGAACTCGGTCTGCACGTAGCCGGGGGCGATGGCGTTGACTCGCACCCCCCTCGCCGCCCATTCGATGGCCATGACCTTGGTCATCATGTTGATCCCGTTCAGGTCGGCGAAGGGCACAGTCAGATGGTGACGCAGACCTTGATGGCGTCCGGCGACTGATGGGCGGCAAAGGCATCCTGGATGCGGTCCAGCGGGAAGCGGTGCGTGATGAGCGGCTCGGCGCGGACAGTCCCCTCGGAGAGGAGGCGCACCGCCTCGGGAAACTCTTCGCGGTAAATCATCGAGCCCACGATGCGGATCTCGCGACGCACGATGGAGAAGAAGTTCACTGTGGAGGACTCGTGAGGCAGGCCGGTCAGCACGACCCGGCCCCCAGGATGCGCGAGCTCGAGGGCCTGCTCGACGGCGCGGGCCGTGCCCGCCGTCTCGATCACCACGTCGACACCTTCCCGCCCCGAGAAGGCGCGTGCCGCCGTGACTCCGCCCCCCACTTCCGTGGTGGCGAAACCCTCGGCGCCCAGCGTCCGGGCCAGTTCCCCGCGGCGGTTCGTCCGGCCGACCGCGAGCACGCGCAGGCCCCTCGCCTTGAGCACCTGGATGGCGAGGAGCCCGAGGGCGCCGACGCCGAGCACGGCCGCGCTCTCGCCCGGCCGCACCTCAGCGCGCGCGATGGCGCGCACCACCACGGCGAGTGGCTCGGCGAGCATGAGCTGATCGTCGCTCACGCTGGAGAGGGCGGGCCAGCAGCAGCGCGCGGGCAGCCGGGCTTCCTCCGCGAAGCCGCCGTGCACGTCGATACCGAGCGCGGTGCGGGAGAGGCAGAGGTTGCGGTTGCCCTCGCGGCACAGGGGACAGGTCCCGCAGGAGAAGTTCGGCTCGACGGCCACGCGCTGACCGGCCCGGAGTCCCTCCACGCCAGCGCCTGCCGCGACGATGGCACCGATGAACTCATGGCCCATCACGAGCGGATAGGCCACGGGGCGGTCGCCGCTCCAGATCCGGTAGTCCGTGCCGCAGAGGCCGGAGGCCGCCACGCGCACGATCACCTCGCCAGCCGCGGGGGCCAGCGGCTCTCGGCGCTCGACACGAAGCTCCCGCGGGCCGTGCAGCATTGCCGCTCGCATGCCGGTCATCCTACCGAGCCCCCGACGGAGCGGCAAGGCGAAGCCCGCCCTGTCGCCTCAGGTCGCGCTGTGGCCACCATCGAGGAACACCGTCTGGCCCGTCATGTAGTCGGAGGCGGAGGAGGCGAGGTAGACGACGAGCGGCCCGATCTCCTCGAGCTTTCCCGTCCGGCGCGCAGGTACGTCGCGCAGCAGCCGTTCGCGGATCCGCGGATCGTCGAAGGCCTGGCTATTCATGTCCGTGACGAACCAGCCAGGCGCCATGGCATTAACCTGGATGTTGTGCCGGGCCCACTCCACGGCCAGCGCCCGGGTGAAGGCGATCACCCCGCCCTTGGACGCGGAGTAGGCGGTGTAGCCGGAGAGCCCGGCGGCGCCGAGCATAGAGGCGAGGTTCACGATCTTGCCCGACTTCTGGGCGATGAGCAGGGACGCGGCCGCGCGGCATCCATTGAAGACCCCCACGAGGTTCACCTCCAGGCTGCGCCGGAACTCCTCGGGCGGCATCTCGGCCAGCGGCATCACGGCGGCGATGCCCGAGTTGTTGACGACGATGTCGAGGCGGCCCAGGGTAGCCGCCGTGCGCTCCACCAGCGCCTCCACCTGCGCGTAGACGGTGACGTCGGTGGGGACGGCCAGCCCGCGACGGCCGAGCGCCTCGACGGCCCCCGCCGTCTCCGCGAGCTCCCTCTCGGACCGCGCGGCCACCGCCACGTCCGCGCCCGCCTCGGCAAGGGCGAGGGCGACGGAGCGCCCGAGGCCCCGGCTGGCCCCGGTGACGATGGCCACGCGTCCGTCGAGCCGGAACGCCTCGGGGAGCGGGTTCACCGGTAGAGGGCGTCGAGGATCGCCTGGTGCCGCTCGCTGATCACCTTGCGCTTCACCTTGAGGGTGGGCGTGAGGGCGCCGTTCTCCACCGTGAAGTCCTCGGGCAGGATCGAGAACTTCTTGATCTTGGCGTAGGACTGGAGTTCCGAGTTCTTGTGGTCCACCGTCCGCTGCACGCGCTCGACGATCTTGGGATGGGTGACGAGCACCGAGGGATCGCTGGCCATGATCCCCTGCTCGCGGGCGAACTTCGCCAGCTCCTCGGGGTTGAGGGTAATCAGGGCCACCGGATACGGGCGCCGGTCACCGTGGACCATGACCTGGCTGATGAACGGATCGCTCTTGAGGAGGTTCTCGATGTTTTGCGGCGCGATGTTCATGCCGCCCGCCGTCACGATGAGATCCTTCTTCCGGTCCGTGATGAAGAGGAACCCGTCCTCGTCGAAGCGCCCGATGTCGCCGGTGGCGAACCAGCCGTCGTCGAGGAAAACCTCGCGGGTCGCCTCGGGCTTCTTGAAGTAGCCCTGCGCGATGTTGCCGCCGCGTCCGAGGATCTCGCCGTCGGCGGCGATCTTCACCTCGACTCCCGGCATGGGCTTGCCCACCGAGCCGAACTTGTAGTCGTCCTCGCGGTTGTTGGTGAGGACGGGGCAGGTCTCGGTCAGCCCGTAGCCTTCCAAAATGAGGATGCCCGCGGCGTGGAAGAACTCCGCGATCTCGCGGGAGAGCGGAGCGCCGCCGGACACGGCGAAGCGCAGCCGGCCGCCCAGCGCCGCCCGCATCTTGGAGAACACGAGCTTCTCGGCGAGGCGGTACTTGAAGGCGAGCGCCCCTGGGACGGGCCGCTTGACCTGCTTGAGCCGCGAGACCTCCTTGCCCAGCCCCACCGCCCAGTGAAAGATCTTCCGCTTGGCGGGTGAGCCGCCCTCGGCGCGGGCCATGGCGCCCGCATAGACCTTCTCGAAGACGCGCGGGACGCTGCAGATGAAGTGCGGGCGCGTCTCGGGCAGATTCTCGCGGAGCTTGTCGATGTTCTCGGCGAACGCGGTGCAGAGCCCGCGATGCACGCCGATGAAGGACTCGAGACGGGCGAAGGAGTGCGCGAGGGGCAGGAAGAGGAGGTGCACGTCCCCTTCCGCGATGGTGCTGGTCTGGGCCGCCGACTCCAGGGCGGAGAGATGATTGCCGTGGCTCTGGACCACTCCCTTGGGCGGCCCCGTGGTCCCCGAGGTATACACGATCGTGGCGACGTCGTCGGTCTTGATACCCTCCACTCGCGACGCGAGCTCGGTCTTGAGGCCGTCGGCGTGGTCGCGGCCGAGGCGGCGGAGCGCCTCCCACGTGAAGACGCGCGGCGACGGCTCCCGCCCCTCGTAGCCGTGAATGATCACGATCTGCTCGAGGCCGGGCATGGAAGCCTCGACCTCCAGCACCTTGGCGAGCTGGGTGGGATCCTCCGCGATGAGGGTCTTCACCCCAGCGTCGTTCACGATGTACTGGATGAGATCGGGCGGATAGCTCGGGTAGATCGGAATGGTCACCCCGCCCACCGAGAAGATGGCGAAGTCCGCCTGCACCCACTCCGCGCGGCTCGTGGACAGGATGGCGATCGACTCGCCCGGTCGCCGGCCGAGGGCGACCAGCCCCGACGCGATCTCGCGCACCGCGTCGCCCACCTCGCGCCACGTCAGTGTCTTCCAGCCTTTGTGCTGCTTGAGCTGCTGAGCGGGCCGGGCCGCGCTCTTCTCCACGCGATTCCAGAACATCCGGGCCAGCGACGTCTCAGCCATGGCGCGTCTCCCTCACGTCTGTGTGCGGGCCTGGCCCCGGAGCTCCTTGCGGAGGATCTTGCCCACGGGGCTCTTCGGTAGGGCGTCGACGAAGCGGATCTCCTTCGGGCACTTGTAGCGGGCGAGCCGGCTCTGGCAGAAGCTCAGGACCTCCTCGGCGGCCACCGTCTGTCCCGCCTTGAGGACGACGAAGGCCAGGACCTCTTCTCCCATCAAGGTGTCCGGCCGGCCGATCACCGCGGCCTCCGCCACGGCGGGGAAGGCGTAGAGAGCCTCCTCCACATCGCGCGGATAGATGTTGAAGCCGCCGCGGATGATCAGGTCTTTCTTGCGCTCGACGATGTAGAGGAAGCCGTCGGCGTCCAGCCGTCCCATGTCGCCCGTGCGCAGCCAGCCGCCGCGGATGGTCTTCGCCGTCTCCTCGGGATTGCGATAGTAGCCGACCATGACGTTCGGCCCTCGCACGCACACCTCGCCCACCTCCTCCGCCGGAACGGCGCGATCCTCGTCGTCCCGGATGGACACGGTCACGCCCGGGATGGGCTGCCCGACGGAGCCGAGCTTGCGCACACCGGAGAGGCGGTGGGCCGAGACCACCGGCGAGGCCTCGGTGAGACCATAGCCCTCGAGCAGCTTGCCGCCGAAGCGCCGCTCGAAGGGCTCGACCACCTCGACGGGCAGCGGGGCCGCGCCCGAGCCCCACACGCGCATGGTCGAGGTGTCGTAGCGAGAGGCGTCGGGATAGTGAAGCAGGTACACGAACATGGTCGGCACGCCGGACATGCTCTCGGCGCGAAACTCCTGGATCGTGCGAAGCACCTCCTCGGGATTGAACCAGCGCAGCAGAGCCGCCCGCGTCCCCAGGATGTGCCCGGCGTTCATCACGGTCAGGCCATAGGAGTGGGAGAGCGGCAGCACGCCCACGCCCCACCGCTCGCGATCGAGCTCGGAGAGCGCGGCCGCGGAACGGGCGTTGGACTCGAGATTGGCGTGGGAGAGGGCCACGCCCTTCGGCGTGCCCGTCGTCCCCGAGGTGTAAAGGATGACGGCGAGGTCGCCCTCGCCCTGGGGCACCGCGTCGAAGCGATCGCTCTCACCGTCGATCTCCTCCGCGAAGGAGCGCAGGCCTCCCTGCGCGCCGCCGTCCACGAGGAGCACGTGGTGGAGGCTCGGGAGGACGCCCACTTGTTTCTCCACCTTCCAGACCATGTCGGACGAGGTGATGACGACCTTGGCCTCGGAGTCGGCAAGGATGTGGGCCACCTCTGCCTCGCCGAGAAGGAAGATCACGGGAACGATCACCCCGCCCGCGCGCAGGATGCCCCCGTAGCTCTGCATCACTTCCGGACAGTTCGGCAGCATCACGACCACCCGATCACCCGGCTGCACCCCGAGCCGGCGGAGGGCATGTGCGGTGCGGCACGCAGCACGGTGCTGGTCCACGTTGGTCCAGCGCCGGCCCTCGAAGGCGAGAGCCTCGTACTCGCCGTAGCGCTGGATGTTCTCGTCGCCGAGCCGAGCCAGGCTCATGACTTCTTGCCGCACTCGACCTGGATGGCCTGCAGCCGTGCCGCGGGCGTCGGATGGCTGCTGAGCCAGCTCGACCAGCCGGGAGCCGTCATCTCGAGATCGAGCCGCTCCAGGAGCAGGAGCATGTCCGCGCAGCCCCGCCCCGGGCTGCCGGGCAGCCGGTCGAGCAATTCCACGGCGTAGCGGTCAGCGGCAAACTCCTCCTCGCGGTCGAAGGCGCGGTTGCGGCGCAGGGCATCCTCGCCTTCCGTGGCCTTGGCCGCGCGCGCCGGCTCCGTCTGACGCCGCTCCGCTCGGCTGTCGAAGTGCCCGAGCTGCACGTGGCCCAGCTCATGGGCGAGCGCCGCCTGCAGCTCGGACGGTTGCAGGCTCCGGAGCGCACCCGAGGTGATCGTCAGCCCGAACTTGTTGGGCGGATGAGGCCCAACCGCCATGTCGATTCTCCTGAGCTGGATGACGCCCACACCGATCGGACACCTGTCGTGGCCCTGGCAGATGCCGGAAGCGGCGACCAGAGGCGCGAGCGCCTGATCGATCTGGGACCGCTCCGCCTCGTTCGGTCCTCTCAGCTGCGGCCTGGCCGACGCACATGCCGTCATCGCCAGGCAGACCAGCGGAAACCACCAGGGAAACCTCATGACATCCTTTTTTTCAGGCACTTACGGGATGTATCCTCGAGGCCACTCCCCTATATCATTTCCGTGATGACGCAACGCAATAAATGTCTTGACTCCCTTGACTCATCGCGTTACCGTCACCTCGTTGGCGTCGAGACGGAACATTTCACCAGTCGAAGAAGGAGAGCTGCAATGAACACGACCATGCAGGCGAACGAGTTGTTCTCCCAGATGACGGGTCGCGCCGTGGAGGCCTTCTCCGTGTTCGCGGAGGCGAACCAGAAGATCATGCGCGACCTCGTGGATCTCTCGGCCAGCACAGCCAAGGAAGGCGTCCGCCTGTACGCGGAGCTGTCGTCCTCGGCGGTGGAAGCGCTGAAGGAGAGCCAGTCCTATCTGCTGCGCCGGCAGGGCGAGCTGCAGGAGGCTCCCCGCGATCCACTCAGCGTGTACCAGAAGGGGGTGCTCGACTCCGTGGAGGGCGCGCAGAAGGCCTTCAAGATCCTCGAGAGCAACGCCCAGGCCATGACGCGCTCGGCGGAGCGGCTCCAGGTGACGGCGGAGCAGACGGGCAAGGACATCCAGGCCACGTTCGCGCAGGTCGCGAGCAAGGTGAAGTCGCTCTCGTCCCCGCTCGCCTGACCGCCGACGACATCTACGCGAAGGGCCGGGCGTGTCGCGCCCGGCCCTTCCTATTTCTCGCGCTTCTTCTCGAGCCGCTCTTCGAGGGTGCGCAGCTGCTCGCGCAGTGCCGCCACTTCGCTCCGGAGGGCGTCCGCCTCGCCCGGGACTTCGCCCTTCTTCTCCGTCTTCGCTTCCGTGGGCGCCCCGGCCATCCATCCCGCCCGCGCGGCCAGCTCGCGGAAGACGCGCTCGGCTTCGCGCTGGCTGGAGAGAATCCCTTCCAGGCTCGACTTCATCGACTTCTGCACGAAGTCCTGCCAGGCCTCGCCGTGCTTGATGAGCTGATGCAAGAACGCCGTGGGCAATCCCGCGCGACGACTGCGCTCGTTCTCCAGGATGATCTGCGCGAGGGTGACCGAGGTGAGATCCTCTCCCGTGGAGACATCCACCACCGAGATTTCCTTGCCCGCGCGAATCAGCTCCTCGAGCTCCTCGAGGGTGACGTAACGGCTCTCCTGCGTGTCGTAGAGCTTGCGATTCGAGTAGCGCTTGATGACATACGCCATGTCGAAAGTCTAACACCGCGCGTCAACCGTCTCAAGCAGCGGCGCCGTCACGCTGTTATACTCATCCTTCACTTCGGCCCCGTCTCTCGATGGTCCAGAGGAGACTACGTATGCAGCTCAAGGGACGCACCGCTCTCGTGACAGGCGCCTCCCGCGGCATCGGTCGGGCCATCGCCCTCTCTCTCGCGCAGGAGGGCGCCGACGTGGCGGTGAACTACGTGTCGAGCGAGCGGCAGGCCAAGGAAGTGGTGGATCTCATCGGCCAGATGGGACGCAAGGCCGTGCTCGCGCAGGCCGACGTGGCCGACTTCCCGGACACCTTTCGCATGGCCCAGGACGTCCTGCGTGAGTTCGGCCATCTCGACATCCTCATCAACAACGCCGGCATCAACTCCGACAAGACCTTCGTCAAGATGGACCACGCCTCTTGGCGCAAGGTCCTCGCCATCAACCTCGACGGGGTGTTCAACTGCACCAAGGTCTTCATCGATCAGATGATCAAGCAGGGCTGGGGGCGCGTGGTCAACATCACCTCCGTCATCGGCCAGATCGGCAACTTCGGCCAGGCCAACTACGCCGCCTCCAAGGCCGGCGTGGCCGCCCTGACCAAGTCCCTCGCCAAGGAGCTCGCGGCCAAAGGCATCACCATCAACGCCGTCGCGCCCGGCTTCATCGAGACGGAGATGGTGTCGGGCATTCCCGAGAAGGTGCAGCAGAAGCTGCTCGGACAGATCCCCATGGGGCGCTTCGGGAAGGCCGACGAGGTGTCGCGGGCCTGCGTGTATCTCTGCTCGAGCGACGGTGACTACATCACGGGCGCGGAGCTGTCCATCAACGGCGGGCTCTTCATGTAGCGTGGTCCGGGCGGACCTCGCCGCTCAGCTCTTGTCGGCGATGACGGCGCCGGTGAGGGCGCTGAGGGCGGAGAGGCCCAGCATGCCCAGGATGGCCGTGCCCTGGGCGGCCCACGCCCACGGCCCCAGCGCCCACAGGGCGAAGGCGCCCGCGGGCTGGGGCGCGCGCTCCTCGTAGGCGACGCGCACCTTCGAGGGCATGACGAGCGCCTCGCCCGTCAGCACCTCGTCCCCCCGCTGATTCGTGCACACGGTGCGGAGGCGCATGCGGTTCCGTTCCCGCATCACCTCGACGACCTCCGCCCGCGCGGTGATGACGTCGCCGACGAGCACAGGTTTGAGGAACTTGAGCTCCTGCGAGAGGTAGATGGCGCCGGGCCCGGGCAGGCGCGTGCCGATCACCGCGGAGATCAGTCCCGCCGTCCAGATGCCAGGCGCGATGGGCTCCTTGAAGATGGTGGTCGCCGCGTACTCCGGATCGCCATGGATGGGATTGTAGTCGCCCACCGAGTCCACGAAGGCGGCGATGTCCTCCTCGGTGGCGCGCCGGACCACCTGCGCGCTGTCCCCGACCTGGATGTCCTCGATGGTGATGCCGATCATCCAGCCGCCTTCTTCCCTGCGAGGCCGTCGAGCCGGGCGAGCACGGCGTCGAGCCGATCCTCCAGGCCTTCGATCTTGTCCTCGAGCCCCGCGATCTGCTTAGCGAGCCCGATGACCTGCGTGCGCGAGGGCAGGCCGAGGGTGGAGAGACCGGCCTCGATCTGCTGCTCGGCCGCCTTCTTCACTGGCCCCGCCACGTTGAGGAAGCCCTCGAGTTGCTTGCCCATGGCCTGGGCGAAATTCTCCGTGCCCATGGCCTGCTCCAGCACCTTCGACCACGCGGCGATCCACTGATCGAGGAACTGCTTCCACTGCGTGAGGAGGTCGGGAGAGACCGTACCCTGCGTCATCACCTTCGACCAGGCTTGCATCCCCTGGTCCATGAAGGGCCGCCAGAACGCCTGGGGATCGGGCCCCTGACCCTGTCCCGCCATCTTGAGCCAGGCCTGCGTCCCCTCGTCGACCTGCTTCTTCCAGAGATCGAAGAGTTGCTGCGTGCTCGAGTTGTCCGCCATCGTCGTCTCCCTTCCTACGACCGCGCGCCCAGCCAGCTCGACACCTTGGGCCAGCAGTGCACGGAGGCACCGCGTCCCGCGATCAGCGAGATGTGACCGCCGCGAAGCTCCACGTACTCCTTGTCGGTGCTCGAGACCGCGCCGATGAGCGGCTTCACGCAGCCGGGGGGTGCGATGTTGTCCTCCTTCGCCCCCACGGCCAGCACCGGACAGCGGATACTCCCCAGCCGCACGGGACGCCCGCCCATGGTCAGCTCGCCCTTGTAGAGGCGGTTCTGCTGGTAGTACTCCTTCACCCACTGCCGGAAGAACTCGCCGGGGAAGGGCAGGTATTCGTTGGCCCACTTGTTGAGCGCGTTGAAGCCGGCGACGTAGTCCGGGTTCCAGAGATTCCACCAGAGGTTGAGGTTCGTCGACACGTCCATGGTCGGCTTGAGGAGCTTGAAGCCCATCTTCACCATGTCGGCGGGAATGGCCCCCAGGGTGTCGACGTACTTGTCGACGTCGAAGTAGCGCGCGTCGAGCCAGAGGCCGAAGAGGCCGACCTGGCTGAAATCGACGGGGCCCGCCATGTCGATGAAGTTCTTCACGGGGAACTCGGGGCTGCTCGCGAGCCACGACAGCGAGAGGGGGGCGCCCATGCAGTAGCCGAGGACGGACATCTCCGTGGCTCCCGAACTCTCCAGCGCCTTCTTGGCGAGGCGGGGCAGGATCTTCGTCACCGCGTACTCGAGGGTCAAGCCATTGTCCTCGGGCCCGAACACGCCCCAGTCCACGAGGTAGAAATCGAAGCCCAACTCCGTCATGTGCTCGATGAACGAGCCCTTGCGCATGAGATCGAAGATGTAGGGGCGGCTGATGCCAAGGTTGGGGACGAAGAGGAGCGGCGGCTTCACCGTGCGCTTGGAAGCGTAGCGCCAGAGCCGCGACTTCCCCTTGCGGTAGATCTCCTCGCGCGGGGTGGGGCCAATCTCCGGCTCCTTGGGATTCATGACCATCTCGCTGAAGTGCTTCATGCGGAGGCTGTTGCGCCGCAGTTCCTCCTGCCAGCGGGCCAGCATCTCCGGCGACATGGCGGGCATGTCGGGCGTCATCGTGAACAGTTCGTCTTTCATTCGCTCCTCGCTGTGCGGGGCATCGCCGACTCGAAATCCATGTTACGCCGCGCTAACGCCATGCGTCAAGAAACTTCCGGCCGCCTCCCGGCACGGAAGGCGGCCGATGCGAGACACCCAGCGAGACGCTAGGCCTGGAACAGGCTCCCCAGCTTCATGGCCAGCCCCATGTCGCCCTTCAGCTTGAGCTTGCCGGACATGAAGGCCATCTGGCCGTTGAGCTTGCCCCCGATCATGTCGAGCCAGTCGCTGGAGGCCATGGTCACGGTGAGGTCGGGGGCGGAGGCGGCGCCCGAGTTCACCGTGCAGGTCCCGTCCTTGATGACGGCGTGCCAGGTACCGCCGCCGTCGCCGCTGATGTCGTATTGAATCGTCTTGTTGACACCGGCGGCATTCGCAGCCTTGAATTTGGTCGGCATCAGGTCGAAAGTCTCTTTCACGGTCGGCATGAGTCGCTCCTCTCCGAGGATCTAGAAGGTGAACAGGTCCATCCCTCCCGTCACGGTGAGCACGGCGCCGGTGATGTAGCGCGCCCGCTCCGAGCACAGGAAGGTGATCGCGCTCGCGACATCCTCGGGCTGCCCCTCCGCCTGCATGGCCACGCGCTTGACCATGCGCGCGTACATGGGAGAGAGGTTCGCGTTGGGCCCGATGATGCCGGGCGCGATGACGTTGGAAGTCACGTTGTACCGGGCGCCCTCGAGCGCCACCGATCTGGCGAAGCCGATCACGCCCATCTTACCAGTGGCGTAGGCCGTCTGGCCGAAGCCACCCATGAGACCCGCGATCGAGGCCATACAGATGATGCGGCCCCACTTACGCTCGCGCATGCCCGCAAAGACGGCCTTGGTGACGTTGTATGTCCCCGTCAGATTCACCTGGAGGTTCATGTCCCAGTCGGCGTCCGCCATATCCTTGAGCTGGCCCAGGGTATAGATGATGCCCGCGTTGTTCACGCAGATGTCGACGGGCCCCACCTCGCTCTGGGCCTTCTGCACGACGTCCCCGAGCCCCGCGCGATCGGTGATGTCGACCTCGTAGCCGCGGGCCACCCCACCCTGCGCCTCGATCTCCGCCGCGGTGGCCGCCGCGCCCTCCGCGTTCAGATCGAGCACGATCACCTTGCATCCTTCGGCGGCGAGGGCGAGGCAGTCCGCCTTGCCGAGGCTCCGCGCCCCACCGGTGACGAGGGCGACGCGCCCTTTGATGCCGAGATCCATCGACTACTTGCCCTTGAACTGGGCGGGACGCTTCTGGAAGAAGGCCTGGATCCCCTCTCCCGCGTCCTCCGTCTTGAGCACCTTCTCGAAGGCGCGCACCTCGATCTCGATGGCCTGGTCGATGGGCGCCTGGATGCCGTCGTCCACCGCCTCGATGATCAGTCGCGAGGCGATCGGCGGCCGCTTGGCGATCTCGCGGGCGAGGGCCTTGGCGTCGTTGAGCGTCTCGCCTTCCTTGGCGAGCCGATTGGCGAAGCCGAGCCGATAGCACTCCTGGGCGGAGATCTGGGTGCCGAGGATCAGGTGCTCGAGGGCGAGGCCGCGTCCGATCAGCCGTGGGAAGCGCTGGGTGCCGCCGAATCCGGGAATGATGCCCAGGTTCGACTCGGTCTGCCCCATGCGCGCCGTCTCCTTGAGGATGCGGATGTGGCAGGCCATGGAGATCTCGCAGCCGCCGCCCAGGGCATGGCCGTTGATGGCCGCGATCACCGGCTTGGGAAAGCGCTCGATGCGCCGCAGGACCGAGTTGCCGAAGCGGAGGAACGAGCCCACGTCGGGTCCCGCGAAGGCCGAGCCGAGGTCGGCACCTGCGCAGAAGATCTTGTCGCCCGCCCCTGTGATGATGAGGCAGCGGACCGCCTCGTCCGGCTCGAGCTCGGACAGCGCAGCGTTCAGCTCTTTGATCAGCCCTTCGCTGATCGCGTTGGCCGGGGGACGGTTGAGGGCGATCACCGCGAAGGACTCCTCGCGGCTCACGGTCATGGTCTCGTACGCCATCGACGGTCTCCTAGGGGGCGGCCGCGGCCACACCCTGCAAGAAAATCTCGGCCACGGCCTCCGCGGTGTCCACGAGCCGGTAGCCACGCTTGCCCAGCACCCACGACGTCGCCATCTGGTCCATGGCGCCGAACAGCATCTTGGTCGCCACCTTGACGGAGAGCTCCGGGCGGAAGCGGCCGTCGTTCATGCCCTCCTCCAGCACGGCGGCGATGAGCGCGAAGTAGGCGCCGATCTCCTGGCTGGAGGCCCCCCGGAAGAACTTCTGTCCCTGACGCAGCTCCACCTGCACCACCTCGGCGAGATCGGGATCCTCCTCGAGGAGACTGAAGTGCAGCCGGACGAGGCGCCGCACCTTGTGAGCCGCGTCGGGCTCGTCGGCGATGGCCTTGCGCACCACGTCGACGAAGTGAGCCATCTTGTCGCGAAACAGGCTGACGAGGATGTCGTCCTTCGTCTTGAAGTAGAGATAGATCGTCCCCGCGGCGATCCCCGCCTCGCGCGCGATGTCGGACACGCGGGAGTTGTAGTAGCCGCGGCGGGCGAACACCCGCACGGCGGCTTCGATGATCTGCTGCGGCTTGTCAGGATCGCGCATGAGTGGTGACTGAACCGCCGTTCATTCTATGTGCGAGGCTCGAGTGAGTCAATCGTGCGCGCGATCAGGAGCGGCGCGGGAGGAGCGAGTCGACGTAGGTGCGGAGCCGGATGAAGTCGGTGGCGGGCAGATTGGCGAAGACGAGCACGGCCCCCCGCGCATTCGCGTCCCACACCACGGCGCGGATGCTCATGACGCCGAGGCCGTCCCGGGGCGCGAGCTGCACCGCCACCATGTCGCCCGGGGTGAGGCCCTCGCGGGTGGCCACGCGTCCGCCAACCGCCGAGAGATCCAGGGTGTGCGCCTCGATCACGAGGTCGCGCCCCTCGATGCGAACGGGCAGCTCGACCTCCACGCGCTCCGCCCGGCGGCGGAGGTCCCACGTAGGCACGAAGGGCATGAAGCGCTCCGCCGTCTCCGCGGGCAGGCCACCGAAATCCACCCCGATGCCCTCGGCGTCCCGCCGGACGATCTGCGCGGCGACATCGATCTGGCCCGCACCGTGCGGCAGGGTGACGCGCAGCTTCAGCGCGTCGCCCACGGGGGCCAGGGTGGCCACGCGGAGCTTCATGCCGGAGAGGCTCACGTCGATGACCTCGCCGGTGGCGAGGTGACCGTGCGCGTCCTGCACGATGGCCGGCCACGGCACCGTCACGCGCGGGTTGCGGCGCCGCTCGCCGTCAGGGAACGCAGGCGTGGAGGGCGCGGTCATGACGGCCTAACTTGACCGTCTCGCCGGACGGTGTCAAGCGACGCGGGGCCGATCCTTGACCCCTTCGGGAGGGACGCGTACGATGCCGGGCCATGGGCATCAAATACCGCGTCGGCATCATGCCCGGTCCGTGGCCGCCCGGACGGGACGGACAGTTCCTCTTCGACCTCGCCGAGTTCTGCGAACGGAGCGACATCGATTCGATCTGGCTCTCCGATCGGCTCTCCTCGCCCGTCCCCGTGCCCGAGGTCATGACCTCGCTCGCCGCCATCGCCGCCCGCACCCACAAGCTCAAGTTCGGCCCCAGCGTGCTCGTCCTCCCCTATCGCACGCCGGTAGTCGCGGCCAAGGAGATGGCCACGGTGGACTGGCTCTCGCGGGGACGGCTCTTCCCCGCCGTCGGCGTGGGTGTGGAGCTGCCCCGCGAGTTCGACGCCTCGGGCGTGCCCTTCAAGGAGCGCGGGCGGCGCACCGACGAGGCCATCCGTGTCATCCGCCTCCTCTGGACGCAGGACGAGGTCTCCTATGAGGGCGAGTTCTTCAAGCTCGACCGCGTCACCGTCTTCCCCAAGCCCTGGCAGCAGCCGCCGCCCATCTGGATCGGCGGCAAGAGCGAGGCGGCGCAGAAGCGCACGGCGCGGCTCGGCGACGGCTGGATTCCCTCCTTCATCACGCCGGAGGAGTTTCGCGTCGGCGTCCAGACGGTGCAGGAGCTGGCCGCGGCGGAACGACGCGAGGTGCCCGAGGATCATTTCGGCACCCTGATCAACTACGTCGTCGCCCCCAGCGAGGCGGAGGCCTTCGCCTTGGCCCAGCCTTACATCCCGCGCGGCCGCGTGGACGAAGCGACCATCCGCGCGTGCACGGCCTTCGGTCCCGCCGAGGTGGTGGCCTCGCGCATCGAGGAGTACGTCAAGGGCGGCGGCTCGAAGTTCATCCTGCGTCCGCTCTGTCCGCCCGAGCGCATGCTCGATCAGCTCGGCATCGTCGCCGAGCAGGTCATTTCCGAATACCATCGACGATAGGCGCGGGCCTCGTCCCCGGCTAGGCGTGGCCGGCGAGGATCTGCGCGAGCAGCCCGGGATCGATGTTGCCGCCCGAGAGGACCACGCCCACCTTCGATCCCTTCGGCAGGGGCAGCTTTCCCGCGAGCAGCGCGGCGGCGGATACGGCGCCCGTCGGCTCCACGAGCAGCTTGCCGCGCAGGAGGAGGAAGCGAACCGCCTCCGCGATCTCCTCGTCGGAGACGAGGAGCACCTCGGTCACCGTGCGCTGGTTGATGGGAAAGGTCAGGGCGCCCGGCGAGAGATTGCGGATGCCGTCGGCGATGGTGGGAGGCGGCGCGATGCTTACGCGCTCGCCCTTCTGCATGGAGAGATACGTGTCGTTGGCGGTGTCGGCCTCCACCCCGAAGATCTTGATCGACGGACGGAGGGCAAGCGCCGCCGTACTGCATCCCGCCATGAGCCCGCCACCTCCCATGGGCGTGACGAGAGCGTCCAGCTCGGGCACGTCCTCCAGGAGCTCCAGGGCCGCCGTGCCCTGGCCCGCCATGATGGCGGGATCGTCGTAGGGCGGCACGAGCACGCGGCCGGTCCGCGCCACGAGATCGCGCGCACGCTCCTCCCGATCTTCCGTCTGCCGATCGTAGAACACGACCTCGGCGCCGTAACCCCGCGTGGCCGTCACCTTGAGGGCGGGAGCATCTGTGGGCATCAGGATCACCGCGGAGGCGCCGGTGAGCCGGGCGGCCAGGGCCACGCCCTGGGCGTGGTTGCCCGAGGAGAATCCGACCACGCCGCGCCCGCGCTCCTCGTCGGTGAGGGTGAACAGCTTGTTCAGGGCGCCACGGATCTTGAAGGCGCCCGCCCGCTGCAGGTTCTCGCACTTGAAGAACACCTGCTGCCCGCATCGCTCGTCGAAGGAGCGGCTGGTGACGACGGGCGTGCGATGGATGCGTCCCTTGAGCCGCGCCGCCGCGGCGCGAATGTCCTCGATGCCGATGGCGCTCATGTCTCCCTCGCTCGGTATCGCTGCATGTCGTCCTCCTCCGGATGGCGGCGATTATAGAGGAGAGCGTCGTCCGCACGGTATACTTCGCCCATGCGATCGCTCGTGCTCACCGTGCTCGCCGTGCTCGCCGGCCTCATCCTCCAGGGTTGTACCCTCGTCGACATCGAGCTCCAGCCGCGCATCCGCCCGCTGCGCGAGGAGACGGTCGAGGGCGAAGGCAAAGCCAAGATCCTCCTCATGGACGTGTCGGGCGTGCTCGCCGACGAGACGGGCAGCGTCGTCCTCGGCACGCCGCCGCCGCGCGTGCCCATCGTGGCCCGCGTGCGGGAGGAGCTGCAGAAGGCGGAGGACGACGACCAGGTGCGCGCCCTCATCGTGCGCATCAACAGCCCCGGCGGCACCATCACCGCCTCCGACCTGATCTATCGCGAGATCGAGGTCTTCAAGACGCGGCGGAAGGTGCCCGTGATCACCATCATGATGGACGTGGCCGCTTCGGGCGGCTACTACGCAGCCCTCGCGGGCGACACCATCATGGCGCTTCCCACCACGGTCACCGGCAGCATCGGCGTGGTGATGCTCACCGTGAACGCCCAGGGCCTCATGGAGAAGATCGGGGTGGCCCCGCTCGCCATCAAGTCGGGGGCCATGAAGGACGCAGGCTCCCCCTTCCGCCCCCTCACCGAGCAGGAGCGCGCGGTGTTCCAGTCGGTGATCGACCAGATGTACGCGCGCTTCGTGAGCCTCATCGTGCGCTCGCGGAAGATGCCCGAGGACAAGGTGCGCGCCGCCGCCGACGGCCGCATCTACACCGCGGAGCAGGCCAAGGCTCTGGGGCTGGTAGACCAGATCGGCTACATGGACGATGCGGTGGCCGCCGCGCGCAAGGCTGCGGGACTCGCCGACGCGCGCGTGGTCATGTACCACCGGCCCAAGGAATACCGTGCCAACTACTACTCGACGGCGCCCGCGCCCGCCCCGGGCGTCGACACCACCCTCCAGCAGCTCACGACGCTGGTCAGCGGCTCCGGCGCGCGCTTCCTCTACCTCTGGTGGCCCTGAACCTCCGAGCGGAGAGTCTCGACTCGATCTTCGTCAGGAGCGGGGCAGCGGCTTGCGGAAATTGTCGTGACAGGCAACGCAGGTGACGCGACCGTAGTCCTTCAGGATGTCCGCCACCATCTTGGTGTCGTTGTGCTGGGCGGCATCGCGCAGACGCTCCGACCAGATCGTCATGTTCTTGGCAGAGGCCTCGAACTCGCCCCAGCGGTCCCAGATCTCGGGCTTGGCGTTGGACTTGCTCGTCAGGGAGCCCTCGGGAAAGAGCGACGCGATCTGCATCGAGGTAATGGCGAGCACTTCCGCATTGGGCGCTATGCCTTGAATGTTGCCCGCCTTGACCTTATTCTGGATCTCGGTCATCTGCGCGCCCTGCACCTTCATGATCCGCTGTCGGTCGGCGACGATGTCACCCGTGCCCACCATCCTCGGCGCCGATCCCGTGACGCAGGAGCTGGCCGAGGCCGAGACCAGCAGGAGCATGCTGATGCGGCGCGGCCACGTCGCTCGTAGAAGCATGTCACCTCCATGGGGTGATGGACGCTGCCGTCACTCGATCTTGTTCTTTACGGGGGGAATGCTCTTCACGTAGCGCGCAATCGCCTCGAGATCCGCCTTCGTCATGTCCCGGTAGCCAGCCGCCGTCCCCTGGATCATCTCGCCCATGAGGCCGCCCGCCACGTCGCCGTCCGGCCGGTTCCCCGTCTGCAGATACGTGACGATCTGCTCCTCTGTCCAGTCCAGCCCCGTTCCCTTGTCCGGCGTGAGGTTGGGGGTGGCCTGGCCCTCGGGCCCCGTCCTCTTGGTGTTGCCGGCGAGAAAGCGCGAGTTGTCCACGGCCATGGTCAGGGCGGAGCGCGGCGTATGGCACTCGCCGCAGTGGCCGACGGTGCGCACGAGATATTCCCCTCGTGCCACTCCGGACGTCGGAGCAGCGGGCGTGGGCGTCTCCTTGGAGGCGAAGGTCATGAGCCAGGCGGGCAGGAACACGCTCTCGAACATGGGAATGGTGATCTTCTTCGGCGGCGTGGGCTTGTTCACCGGCGGCACGCTGCGCAGGAACTTCACCAGCGCAGTCAGATCGTCCTCAGCCATGCCGTTGAACGACGTGAAGGGATGGACGGGCAGGATGCGCTCGCCGTTGGGCCGCCGGCCCAGGCGAATGGCGATCATGATCTGCTCGTCCGTCCAGCTCCCGATGCCGGTCTTCGCGTCGGGGGTGATGTTGCTCGAGTACACGGTGCCGAACGGCCCGTCGTACTTGCGGCCGCCCGCGTTGACGACGCCCTTGGGCTCCGTGTGACAGCCGCAGCCGCCCGCGGCCCCGAAGATGTACTTACCGCGCGCGAGCTGGTCCTGCTCGGCAGCCCGCGCACCGGTCGCGGAGCCCAGAAGGAGCAGGATCGCCAGCAGTACCGTAGTCACGGTAACCCTCCAAACGTCTGTTTCACCACGCAGGTTCCTCGGTCACCGCTGCGGCGGCTTGCCGCCGTAGGCGACGTAGTCCTGCTCCTCGTTCCAGAGCGCCCAGTTGTTTTCTGCCGGATCTCGCGTCAAAGGCCGGTTCGCGTCCGGCGGGCCCGAGGGCGGCACCAGCACTTCCTGCTGGTCGGGCAGGGTCCGCTCCCAGGTCGCGGCGGGATCGGAGCCCCGCACCACGGCGAGCCCGTGATGGGTCCGCACGAGGACGGACCCGTCGCGGTTCAGCCGGAAGCTCACCCCGCCGTCCCGCACTGCCACGCGCGCGGGCCCTGCGATGACCTCGACCGGCGCCTGCGCGTGCGCTCCCGGCGTGACGGCGACCCATAGCCAGCCACGATCGAGCCGTGCCCGCACGGGCCCGGGCTCGGGCGTGCCCGCCGGCGGCGGCACGAGGAACACCTGCGTCAGGGCGGCGAGACGAATGGCGTTGCCGCCCACCGTGCGCAGGGTCGCGCGGACCCCGGGACCGGTGCGAACGCCGTCGCCCACCTGGAGCTGATTGCGCAGGTCGACGGTGTTCCACTTGCTGTCGCCCTTCTTGAACCACTCCGCCTTCCCGGTGAGGGTGACCACGGTCGCAGGCAGCTCGCTCGGCTGCGCGGCCGCCCTCGACGCCCCGCCCGCCAGAGCCAGGACGAGGACCAAACCGGTCGTCCACGTGCGCACCATCATGACCTGTCCTCCACCCGCTCCATCGCTAGCGCCCCGTCCAGCGCGGCGCGCGCTTCTCGAAGAAGGCCGCGATGCCTTCGCGCGCGTCGTCGGAGAGGGCGACCAGGGTGAGCAGTTCGCGCAGGTATCGGAGGGCGGCGCCGTATTCCATGCCGCTCGAGACCGCCGCCGCTTCCTTGGCGAGCCCGAGGGCGGTGGGAGAGAAGCCGGCGATGGTGCGCGCCAGCTCGTCCACCGTGGCCTCGAGCTGCGCCCGCGGCACCACGCGGCTCACCAGCCCCATCTCGCAGGCCTCCCGCGCGCTCACCGGCTCGCCGGAGAGGATCATGAGCATGGCGCGTTTGCGTCCCACGCTGCGAAGAATGGGAGCCATCACGATCAGGGGGAGGAGGCCGATCTTGATCTCGGGCAGCCCGAAGGTCGCATCGTCGGAGGCGACCACAATATCGCAGCCCGCGGCGAGGCCGTAGCCACCGGCGAGCGCGTAGCCGTGCACCCGGGCGATCACCGGCGTGCGCATGCGCGCCATCTGCTCGAGGACCCGGGGAAGGCCACTGAAGGACTCCCGCGCGGCCAGAGTCGTCCCTCGATCGCCCACGCCCTTCAGGTCCGCCCCCGCGCAGAACGCCCGGTCTCCCGCTCCCGCGAGCACGATGACCCGCGCCGCCGGATCCGCGTCGAGCAACTGCAGCGCCTCCTCGAGCTCGCGGATCATGGTGGCGCTCAGCGCGTTGCGGACCTCCGGCCGGTTGAGGGTGACGGCGCCCACGCCGCCCGCGACCTCGACGAGGAGCGTCTCGTAGGTCACACGTCCTCCTCGCGCCCGTCCACGATGTCCAGGAACTGCTTCAGGATGCGGGCGGTGGCGCCCCAGATGATGTCCTCGACGGAGACGTCGTAGAAGTGCACGGGGTGCGGCTCGCCTCCTCGCTCCCAGAGCTCGGTGCGGAAGATGGAGGGATCGCGCAGGGTGGTGAGCGGCACCTCGAGCACACGCTCGATCTCGCGCCCGTCGGGCTGGTAGGCCACGGGCCGCGTCACGATGCCGACCACGGGGGTGATCACGAAGGGAGTGGCCCGGGTCTCCGTGTCGTCGAGCAGTCCCAGCACCTCGACCGCGTCTGCGGGTAATCTGATCTCCTCCCAGGCCTCGCGCAGCGCTGTCTCCACGCGCGAGCCGTCACACTCCTCCACGATGCCGCCGGGAAACGCGAACTGTCCCTTATGATGCGGCACCGCCGCCGATTTCTTGCTGAACAGAATGTGGGGACCGCCGTCTCCCGTGGGGCCGGGCGTCACGGGCAGGAGCACCGCCGCCGAGATGAGATCGCTCCGGCTCGCCTCGTGCCGCGGCCGCCGCGACAGCGCCACGTCCAGCCGCCGACGGAGCTCGGCCAGATTCACGCTACCGTGCCTGGACGTTGGACTTCCGTTTCTCCGCGAATGCCGGGGGTCCCTCCACGACCTGCTCCGTCTGGCCCGCTCGCGCGTGGAGCGCGGTTGCTACCGGCAAGGCTCCCATGGGACGCGCCCGGCTCACACGAAGCGGCACGAGACGGATCCGATACGGGTGAAGGTGGCCCGGACGGCATCGCCTGCCTTGGGGCGGAACACCTTGGAGATGGAGCCGGTGAGCACGAGGTCGCCCGCGCGAAGCCGGCCGCCCAGCCGCCCAAGTGTATTGGCGAGCCACGCGAGCGAGTTGAGCGGATTGCCCATCACCTCGGCCGCCGTCGCCGTGGCCATCCGCTGGCCGTTCTCCTCGTAGACCACGCCCTCCAGCGCGAGATCGAGCCCCTGCACCGGGGTCAGCGGACCTCCCAGGACCATGGCGTTGGCGTAGACGCCGTCGGCCACGACGTCCGCTCCACACGGCTTCCCGGAGAGCCGGAAGTCGATCAGCTCGAAGCACGGGATGGCTCCCGCCACCGCCAGCAGCGCGGACGACGCCGTGACCCCGGGACCGGAGAGATCAGCACCCATGACGAACCCTATCTCCACCTCGAGGCCAAGGCTCACGAAGCGGGAGAGCGGCACGGCATCGCCACTCCTGAACGTACCCGAGCCCAGGAGAAAGCCCAGCACGGGCTCGCGGACGCCGTAGCTCTCCTGCAACGCGGCGTTGGTGAAGCCGGCCTTCCAGCCCACCACCCGATCTCCGTCCTCGCAGAGGGCCCGTTCCAGGGATCGCTGGATGGCATAGCCCTGATCCACGGTGAGGTCGGGAGCGCTCTCCGACAGCGGCGGTGCGGCCTCCGGGACGGAGCGGTTCTTGACGAGGCGCTGGACCGCGTCGGCCACGACGATGGACATGCAGGCTCCCGTGGGGCTAGGTGACGGCCGGCCGCTCTGCGACGAGGGCGGCGACCGACGAAAGCACGGCGGCGGCGCGATCGGCGATCACGAGATCGGCCTCGTCATCCTGCGGCGTTGGGGTGCGGTTCACGATGACGAGCCGAGCGCCTGCCCGCTTCGCGTGCATGGGTATATACGCGGCCGGATAGACCACGAGGGAAGAGCCGACCACGACGAACAGATCCGCGGCGCGGGCCCGGCGCTCCGCCTCCTCCGTCTCCGCGGGCGGCATGGCCTCACCGAACATCACGGTGCGCGGCTTGATGATGCCGCCGCACGGTGGGCCGCAGCCCGGCACCTCCACGCCGGAGTTGAGCCAGTCCTGGATCTCCGCGCGGTCGTACGGCCGCTCGCAGCGCAGGCAGCGGGCGCGCGTGGCGTTGCCGTGCAGCTCGATCACGCGCTCCTCGGGCAGCCCCGCCCGCTGATGGAGGTTGTCGATGTTCTGGGTGATGACGCAATCGAGGCGGCCAAGACGCCAGAGTGTGGCGAGGGCCTCGTGCCCGGGGTTGGGCTCGGCGCGCCGGATCACGGGATAAACGGCGCGGCCGAGCTCCCAGTAGCGACCGCGCCCGGACTCGGAGCCGATGAAGTTCTGGAAGGTGAACTCGCTCGGGTTGAAGCGGTCCCAGACTCCGCCCGGGCTGCGGAAGTCCGGGATGGCGGACTCGGTGCTCATGCCGGCGCCCGTGAACACCACGGTGCGACGGGCGGAGAGGATCCAGTCGGCAATCCGAGCGGAAGGGTCGGTCACGAGCGCCGTTTGGCCTTCTTCTTCGTGGACTTACTACGCTTCGCCTTTGGCTTCCGTTTAGCCTGCCGTCGGGCGACGGGCTTGGCCCTGGGCTGGGAGGTAATCGCGTGCTCGTTGCGCGCGCCGACGCCGCCGCGGATCTGCGGTCCCACCTCGATGGCGCTGATCCACTCGCCGAGCTCGCGCGCCAGCTCCTCGTAGCAGTGATCCCGGTAGGTCCGCAGTGCCTGGAGGGCGGCGGGGTCCTTCCACGGCTTGAGCACGAACGGGGCGTCGACGTCCCGGATGTCGAAGGGACCCTCGGTCGCCATTTGCATGACGATGTAGCGTCGGGTCAGCTCTGCCATATCACCTCCGACCGCCGGCGTGAGAGGGGGCCGACCAGACCAGGCACGGCCCGAGACTTCCGATGCCGAACCGCAAGCCTCAGGGCTGTGACAGTACGGCGACCGCCGAGACCGACCCGGGACCTCCCAGGTTGTGGGCGAGCCCCATGTTGGCGCCCGCCACCTGCATCTTGCCCGCCCGACCGAGGAGCTGGTCATGCACGTTGTTGATCATGCGGATGCCCGAGGAGCCGATAGGATGGCCGCAGGATTTGAGCCCGCCCGACGTGTTCACCGGCAGCGAGCCGCCGAGACGAGTCTCGCCCGCCTGTACCGCCCGCCAGCCCGTGCCCGGCTCGAAGAAGCCGAGATCCTCGTAGTTCACGATCTCGGTGATGGTGAAGCAGTCGTGACACTCCGCGACCTTGATCTCCTTGGTCGGGTTGCTGATGCCGGCCATCGCGTACGCGGCTTTTGCCGCCTCCCGCGTGGCGCGAAAGGAGGTGAAGTTCCACGACGGATCGAACTGGGTGTTCCAGTATCCCGCCGTCACCGCGTAGGCGATCCCGCGGATGATCGTGTACTTGTCGGTGAACCGGGGAGCCAGCTCCGCCCGCGTGAGGATCGCCGCGGCGGCGCCGTCGGTGGTGGGGCAGCAGTCGAAGAGCCCGAGCGGCTCGGCGACCTTGGGCGCCTTCGCGTGCATCTCGGGCGTGATTTCTTTCTGGAAGTGCGCCTTGGGGTTCAGCGAGCCGTGGTAGTGATTCTTGGTCGCCACCGCACCCAGGGCCTCCTCTCCCGCTCCGTACTCCTTGAAGTAGCGCGTCGCGAGGAGCGCGAACATGCCGGGCGCCGTGCGCCCCTTGGCCAGGACGGGATGCCCGCGGTTGACCGCCTGGGCCACGAGCGAGCCGCGCGACGGCACCTCGCGCATCTTCTCTGCCCCGATGGCGAGGACGAGGTCGTACTCGCCGGAGGCCACGGCCAGCGCGGCGTTGCGCACCGCCTCGATCCCGGTGGCGCAGTAGGCGGCCACGCGCGTCACGGGAATCGGGAAGAGATTGAGCGGATCGGAGACAAAGGTGCCCGAGTTGCCCTCGAAGCCGTAGAGAAAGGGCTCGTAGCAGCCGAGCCAGGCCGCCTGGAGCTGGCGGGACTCGATGCCCGCGTCGGCCATGGCGAGGTTGGCGGCCTCGAAGATCATGTCGGTGAGGCTCTGATGGAAGTTCTCGCCGAACTTGATCGTACCCGTGCCGATGATCGCGACCTTGCCGCCGAGTCCACTCATCAGTTGGTCTCCTCGCCTCTCCGGTCCGCTCGACGGCGCGTCGAGCCGCCGCCCAAGACTACTCCGGCCCCCTCCGGCCTCGCAAGTACCGACTCCAGGTGACGCCCCTATCGCGACGGCGAAGAGCGTGGGAGCATCTTTTCCATGCGAGCCATGGTGCTCAGCCGGCAGGGCGCGATCGAGAGCTCGCCGCTCGTGTCCACGACATGTCCCCTCCCCGAGCCCGGTCCGGGGGAAATCCGGGTGCGCGTGCGCGCGTGCGGCGCCTGCCGCACCGATCTACACGTCGTGGAGGGCGACTTGCGCCCCCGGCGGCTGCCCGTGATCCCGGGTCACCAGGTCGTGGGCATCGTCGACGCGCGGGGAGTCGACGCCACTCGCTTCCGGATCGGGGACCGCGTGGGCATTGCGTGGTTACGCTCCACCTGCGGGCGCTGTCGCTTCTGCCTCGCGGACCGGGAGAATCTCTGCGCGGAATCGACCTATACCGGCTGGACGCACGACGGCGGCTATGCCGAGCACGCGTGCGTCCCAGAGGCCTTCGCCTACGCGATCCCGCCCTTGTTCGACGACGCCGAGGCGACTCCACTTCTCTGCGCCGGCATCATCGGCTATCGCGCGCTACGGCGCAGCCAGGTGCCGCGCGGGGGGCGCCTCGGCCTCTACGGCTTCGGCTCGTCCGCCCACATCACGCTCCAGGTCGCCCGCCATTGGGGATGCGAGGTCTACGTGATCACACGGGAGCCCGAGCGACGCCGGCTCGCCCTCGAGCTTGGCGCGGCCTGGGCCGGCCCCGCCGAGGAGCCGCCTCCCAGGGTCCTCGACGGCGCCATCGTCTTCGCGCCGGTGGGCAGCCTCGTGCCGGTGGCCCTTCGTGCGCTCGACAAGGGTGGCTCTGTCGCGCTCGCTGGAATCCACATGTCCGACATTCCCGCCATGGCCTACGAGCCGCACCTCTTCTGGGAGAAGACGCTGCAGAGCGTCACGGCCAACACCCGTGCCGACGGGGAGGCGCTCCTCGCGGAGGCGGCCGCCGCGCCCATCAGACCGCACGTCACGCGCTACGCGCTGGCCGACGCCAATCGCGCCCTGGCCGCAGTTAAGTCGTCCGAGGTGGAGGCGAGCGCCGTCATCATGATCGGCTAGCCCCGGACCATCACTCAGAGGTTGACCTCGCCGAGCGCCGATGCTAGGTTGTCGCGCGGAATTGGTGACCAGTCCGGTCATTCCCAACAGCTGGCCTAGCTAACCGTAATGGAGGGGCAACGATGCCTTCACTCCCAAGTATGGCGAAGTGGTCCACCTTGGCAG
>JBKOVG010000398.1:0-3675 GCA_046723845.1 Candidatus Methylomirabilota bacterium
GCGATCTGCTTCCCTTCCCCCGCCGGATTGGTTGACTCGTCCACGGCGGCACGCATCATAGCATCGTCGGGGCATCGGAGTCCGTGCCCTCGTCGTCATCGTCGGAGTCGCCGTCGGTGGCGACCATCCACAGCACGAGCGTGTCCGACAAGACCCACGCGCCATCGAACCTCATCCTGCTCATGCCGATGGCCGTGGCGCCTTGCACCGACTTGGCCACCGCCTGCCTCATCGCTCGATTCAAGCCCTCATCGGAGTGATCGGTCAGGGGCACCGTGGTCTCGATCCTCACCGTGCGGGCCCACGCGGGTGCGACCAGCGTCACCGCCAGCAGCCAGGCGGCTACGAATGATATCCACTTGTTCATGGTGCGTACACTCCTTTCGCAACGGGCGCCATGGGCCCTTCAGCATCGGCCATGCCAAGGACGCGGCCGTGGCGAAAACCTGCAGGAAAGAGGCTGCGACCCCGTGCGAGCTGTTCGCAACAACAGAGCGTCTCAAGAGAATGGAAAGTCTTACCGGGCGGCTTGTGACGACTCAGAAACCAGGACCGACCGAGAGGGAATCGGGGCTGCCCTGATTCCTGGGCCATCGCGGGCTCAAGCGCAGAAGGTTCCGATGGATACTGCCCACGCATTGGCTCCGAGCACCAGTACATCTCGGTACCAGGTTTTCCTTGGCCGCGCTTGCGCCGGGAGTTTCCCGATCAGTACGAGACCTATGTGGATCTCGCTCCCGGAGAATGGACCAAGGTGAAGATCGTCAATGATCTCAAGCAGGGGCAGAGCAAGGGAGCGATCGCGTTGTGGGTCGGGCCCGGAACGATCGCGCACTTCGCGAACCTGCGAGTCTCCAAGTAGTGCCGCCTCGGCGTTGTGCCTCCGAGGCGCGCTCCGTACTCTTCCCCGGGACGGCTACCTCACCTAGCGGACAGGACCGGGAGGAGGTGGCGGGGGCGTTCCGGCGGGAGGCGGCGGCACATTCGAGGGAGGCGGTGGCGGTGGCGGCGGCGCTGCCGAAGAAGTGTACGCCGGCTGGGAACCTCGGGGAACCGGCACCTGATTCCCGTTCGCGTACATGCACTGCATATATCCGATGTCGTAGCGCCTCTGCACCGAGACGCTCGAGCCGTACGCATTGCCCGCTCCTACCGCCGTCCCGCCGAGGAGCCCCGCGCCGGCGCCGACGGCCGCACCGGTGGCCGGGCTTCCCGCGGCGGCGCCGATGGCGGCACCGAGCCCCGCGCCCACCGCCGTGCCGACGGCGGCCCCCGTCACGGCGCTGGTGGCACCTGCCGCGTTGGGAGTGGTGCCGGTCTGCTGCAGCCCCCATTGCCGACACATGGCGTCATCAGCTTGGAACTGCTCGAAGTTCTTCGTCGTGCCCGGCAGCACGAGCACGCTCGGTCCCGTTGGCACCGTGGCGCAGCCTGTCAGGAGAAGGCAGACCACGAGTGGCAGACCTATCCTCCGTGGCTTCACTGATTTCTCGGGGGAACCCGCACCCAGGCCTCCGGACAGCTTTGAACCTGCGGGTAGTAGCCGCCGGCGCTCTGGCAGTAATACCAGTCACCGGGAGGGTCTGAAGGAGGGGCGGGCGCCTGCTGCACGTATACCTGCGGCTGTGGCTGGACGATCACCGGCGGGTAGTACGGCGGGGGATACCAGTAGTACGGGTACGGCGGGCCCCACCAGAATCCGGGCGCCACGCCAATGAAGACTCTACCGTGTCCATGACTCCACGCATAACTGGGTGTGACAGGCAGCACGAGGAATCCAACGGCCAAACCAACGACCAGCAGCCATACCAACGCTCGGTTTTTCATGGCTATCTCCTAGATCATGACTCGCCGCTCCTACTCAGCATACGACCGGGGGAGCCTCCGCGCTATCGCTCGCTGGGGAGGATCGACACTTCGCATCATCCGCTCCCTCTGCGTGTCCGGCGGACGACCCTCGATGGACGGGCGGGGCGGTCACCCCGGCACGCAATGGATCAGACGAGCAGGCGCTCCGGGTGAGGCCGTGAGTCGCGGCGCGCCAGCACGCGACGGTGCTCGAGGAGGAGGCGCGCCGTCTCCTGCAGCACCGTGGCCACGGGCACGGCGACGACCATGCCAAGCACGCCAAGCGCATGGTTACCGACCACGACCGAGCCGAGGAGCAGGGCGGGATGGAGGTGAACGCTCCGCCCGATGGTGAAGGGCTGGATGATCGTGTCGTCGAGCACCTTGATCGCCAGGAACAGGAGGATGACGCGGCCGACGCCGACGAGCCCCAGCCCGGGCGTCAGCACCACCACCAGCCCCGCGGCCGACGCGGAGAGCAGCGGCCCCACAAACGGCACGGCGTTGGCGAGGCCCGCGAAGACGCCGAGAAGGAGCGGATAGGGAACGCCCACCGCCCACAGGCCCACCGCAGCGAGCACCCCCACCACGAGACCATCCAGCACCAGGCCGCGGATGTAACGCCCGACGATGCCGTTGAGCTCGCGCCAGACCGCGACCGACGTTTCCACGTGCTGCGGGGGCAGCCGGTCCATGGCCACGGCGATGAACCGGTGCATGTCTCGCAACAGGAAGAAGGCGAAGAACGGAACGAGGATCGCCAGCAGGAAAATGTGCCCCATGTGCTCGAAGACCGCGCCCGGCTCGCTCGGGAAACGGCTGAGGACGAAACGCTCGACCCAGTATCCACCCTCGGGTAGGAGGCGCCGGACGCCCGGCATCGACTCGGCCAGCTCGCGCACCAGGGCGTCGAGACCAACGTCGATCTGCCGGGCCAGCGTGGGCAGTCGGTCCATCAGGGCCGCCGCTTCGGTGAACATGCTCGGGCCCAGGAGAAAGCCGGCAACGACGAGCACCGCGATGGTGGCGGCGTACAGCACGCCCACCGCCACGCTCCGCCGGATGGCCATGCTGTCGGCCCACGCCACGGCCGGGCCCAGGACGTAGGCGAGGGCGGCCGCGAGCAATACGGGGAGGATCAAGCCACGCGCCAACCAAACGACAGCGAGGAGACCGCCCCACGCGAGGAGCCGTCCCGGCTTCACGGGGGACCGATCTTCTCGGGCCTCGGGCCCGGCTCGCCCACGAGGACCGGATTGCGCCGAGCGTAGATGGCGAGGAGCCGAGAGAGATTGCGCATCACCACCACGGCGATTCTGGCATTGCCCTCCATGAGGGCGTCGAAGTCACTCTTGTAGAGGATGAGGAGCCGGCCGAGCGTGGCGACCCGCGCGGTGGCCGAGCGCGGGTAGTCGTCGATGAGAGCGAGCTCGCCGAAGGCATCGCCGGGCCCCAGGGTGACCAGAACATATTCACCCTGCGGTCGCGACTGGGTGATCTCCACCGCTCCCTCGACCACCACGAAGAGCGCGCGGCCGGGATCACCTTCGTGGAAGACGATGTCCCCGGGGCGATAGGCCTTCTCGAAGAAGCGCGTCGCCAACCGGGCCAAGAGACGGCGAGGCAGGCCGGCGAAGAGCGGTGAGCGCGCCAGGAAGGGCGCACGGCGCGCCTGCTCGGGGTCCCCCGCCCAGGTCAGCCATCGAGGCAAGCGCTGCTCCAGCATGGCGCGCACTATAGCAGAAGGGGAGAACGCGACGGGCGACGCGCCCGTCGAGGATCGACTCCCGCGGGCGCCTCGAGCGTCAGATGGAGGTCTGCCCGGTC
>JBKOVG010000058.1:0-17669 GCA_046723845.1 Candidatus Methylomirabilota bacterium
GTGTAAGTTGGGGCCCCGCGTCGACTTTCTCTGGCGGCAGCATCTCCAATGCTCCACCGTTTCGCGACATCATTACTCTGCAGGGCGGCACGGGTACCGGGACGAACACCATCACGTTCTCAACTCCAGTCGTCGACCCTGTGATGGCCATCTGGAGTCTCGGGCAGGGCGGCGGGCCTGCGAGTTTCGTCTTTAGCGCGAGTGAGCCCTTTACGATTCAAAGTGGTGGGCCTTCGAATGAATTTGGTGGAACTTCGATAACCAAGGCAGGCAACGTAGTGAATGGGATTGAGGGTAACGGTACGATCCGCTTTAGTGGGACATTCAGCGCGCTTACATGGACGAATCCCCAGTCTGAGTTCTTTTACGGATTCACGGCTGGGGTGGCAGGAGTTCCAAGTGTTCCGGGACCGAGTACAGTTGTCATGTTCGTCATGGGTCTGCTAGTGCTCGCACCTTTCATCCGACGCCGAAGAGCGCACCCCTAAGAATTCGGTTCATCGTCGTTGAACCGCGCCGGGTTTCCCGGAGAGCTCGCTACGTGAGAACCGCCATGCCGACTGGAGCAACCTGACGGCTATAGTAGGCCTTCTCGAATTCGATCGGCGGCACGTCGCCGAGCGGTTCGAGCAGGCGGCTGCCGTTGTTACCACGCGACCCGCTGGAGCGTCGCGAACTCGACGTCCTCGAGCCCCTTCCACGGCCCGCGCCGATGGATCTTTTCCGTCTTGAACAACCCGATGACCGTCTCCGCCAGCGCGTTGTCATACGAGTCCCCCATGCTGCCGACCGACGGCTCGATGCCGCCTCCGGGAAACTCCGGGCGGTTCAATATAGCTGCTGAGAAGTGTCGCCTGACCGAGCGCTCACAGTTACGACACCCGGTTAGGCGCCATCCTGGGTCTGCGCCCGCGGCCGGTCCTCCAGCTCCGGGCAGCCGGTGTGGCAGCAAGAGTCGCGGGCACTCGACCAGCGCTTCGGGAGCACCCCCGCCGACTAGGGTGGATTCCATCGCGGAGCTTCCTCGCGGCGGTTGCCGCTGACGCCCGTTCTTTGGCCCGCTCGCGGCGCGCCGCTATAGTGAGCGAATGGCCATGTCACCGCGCGGCTCCTCGCCCTCTGCGGATTCCCCCTCGGTGCCGGTCATGACGCGCCTGGCGCGCGCCTTCCGCGCCGACGAGCGGGCGACCGACGCCGCCGGCTGGGCGCTGAACCTCGCGATCTTCCGCATCGCGTACCTGAGTCTCGGCGTGCTGCCGCTCGCCGTGGACACGTGGCGCTGGACCCGCCGCGCACTCCCCGGGCTTCACCCGGACCTTTGGGTGCGCGTGTCCTTCTTCCGCTCGCTCCCGCTCTCGCTGACCACGGACGCCGTCCTCGGCCAGGCGCTGGCCGTCGTCCTGATCGCGCTCGTCACGCTGGGAGTGCTCGGCTATCGCACGTCGCTGGTGCTCGGGCTCGCAACGGTCGTCGCGCTATTCGTCCTCGGCCTGCCCCAGAACCAGGGCAAGGTGCATCACTATCACAATGTGGTGTGGTTCCTGGCCGTGCTCGCGGTGAGCCCGTGCGGCACCGTCCTGTCCCTCGACGCACTCCGCCGGGGCCGCGCCGGCCAGCCGAGCCACGCGCCGCCCGCCGGAGCGCTCGCCGCCCTCCGGTACGTCTGGGCGCTGATGGGCGTCCTCTATCTGTTTCCCGGCCTGGCCAAGCTGGTCGCCGCGGTGACCGATGGCTGGGCGAGCGCGGAGAACCAACGCCTGATCCTCTGGAACAAGTGGCTGCAGCTCGAGTGGTTCGAGTCGGCGATTCGACCGATGGTGCGGCCAGACACCCTGCCGGATCCGGTGCTGACCGTGGGCGCGCTCGCGGTCATCGTCGGCGAGATATGCGTCGGCGCGGCCATGATGTTCCGGCGCACGCGCCTGACGGCGGTGGTGGTCGGCCTCGGCTTTCACCTCAGCACGGCGCTCGCAATGGGGATCTTCTTCTCGTGGCTGACGCCCGCGTACATCGGCCTTATCGACTGGTCGCGCCTCGTGCGGCGGTCGCGGTCCGGCGACTCGCTCTCGCCGCCGCGCTCGCCGGCGCAGTGGCACCGCGCCCGGAGTCTCCACGTGGTCGGCATCGGGTTACTCGCCGCCGAGATCGCGGTCAGCGCGCTCCAGCTGCTCACCATGGCCCCGAACCGCTTCCTTCCGCAACGCCAGCGGGTCGCAGAATTCCTCACGAGCTATCACGCCCAAGGCTTCACCTGGCCGTTCGACGCCTATCCGTTCTTCACGAGCGACGGGCCGACGGAGATCTCCATGCTGGAGATCCGGCTGGTCGAGGGAGACGGTCGGGAGCGCGGGCTCCCTCCTGCGGCGTTTGAGGCGGCGGTCGGGCGATCGAGCGCTTCTGCGGGCCTCACCCGTCGGCTGGCCAGAATGAACGATCCCGCGGTACGACGAGTGGCGTCTCGACGCCTCGCCGAGGCGCTCTGGACCCACATGGCCCCCGAGGAACGGCGCGGCGCGCAAGGATTGCGCATCTACGTCTCTCACGTCCATATGGCGACCATTCCGTCGGAACCGAGCGAGCGCACCCTGCTCCTCGAGATTCCTGCGGACGTGCTTGACACCGCGCGCCCTCGGCTCCGACAGTAGAGATATGGGAGACGACACTCGAGCGACGATCGTGGTGGTGCCGCGCGAGCGTTTCAGCGCGAGCCAGCGATCACTGGAGAGCCTGTACCGGGATACCCACTCGCCGTTCGACCTCGTCTACGTCGACGGGGCCTCGCCTCGTGCGGTCCGGAGCTATCTGGAGCAGGAGGCAAGGCGTCGCGGCTTCCGCCTCGTCCGCACGAATCATTACCTCTCTCCCAACCAGGCGCGCAATCTCGGCCTTCGACACGTCGAGACGCCATACGTCGCGTTCGTCGACAATGACGTGATCGTTACCACGGGCTGGCTCGAGCGCCTGGTCCTTTGCGCCGAGGACACCGGCGCCGCAGTGGTCGGCCCGCTCTGCCTGATCGGCGAGCTCGACGAGCAGCGGATCCACATCGCGAGCGGGGACGCGCGCATCGAGGAGCGCAAGGGGCAGCGCTCCCTGGTCGAGCGCCACCGACACAGCGGCAAGCACGTCGCCGAGGTCCGGGAGCGGCTCCGGCGCGAGCCATCCGAGGTCGTTGAGTTCCATACCTTGCTTGCGCGGACGTCGGTCTTCACTCGGCTCGGCCCTCTGGACGAGGGCCTGCTCAACACCCGCGAACACGTCGACTTCTGCATGCGGGTGCGGGCCGCCGGCGAGGTGATCTACTTCGAACCCGCCTCGGTGATAACGTATCTGCCGCCGCGGGAGCTGACGTGGGCCGACGTGCGCTACATGATGCTGCGCTGGAGCGAGAGCTGGAGCCGGGCGACGCTCGAGCACTTCTGCCGGGAGTGGGATCTCCCCATGACGACGTTCGAACGGCACGTGAGCTGGCTGGTGTCCCACCGGCAGATGGCCGTCGACCCGTGGATCGCCTCGGTGCGGCGGGTTGCCGGCCATCGGCTCGGCCGCCAGATCGAGCGCCGCGTGCTGCGCCCGCTGGAGCGTCGCGTGAACAAGCTTCTCTTTCGTGCTCCCGTCCCGGTGTCGAGCCGTTGAAGTGACGCCCCCGCAGGACGCGCCGCCGCCGATCGACCTCGTGTGTCACATCAGGGACGACCGCGACCTGCTCCGCGCCTGGCTCGACCACTACGTGACGCTCGGCGTGACGCGGTTCCACTTCATCGCGCACGGCCGCCCCGCGGACAACGAGGAGCTGTACCGCCTCCAGCCCCGCTATCCGCTGGCGATCGTCGGTACCTACGACGGCGTGTTCCTCGACGTCGAGAAGCAGCGGCACGTGCAGGCCGTCCTGGAGACGCTGCGCGGACGGTGGGTACTCCTCGTCGACAGCGACGAGATGCTCGAGCTGCCGTACGACGACCTGCCGACCACGATCGGCGTGCTCGAGCGCCTCGGGGCGACCGCCCTGTCTGCTCCGATGCTGCAGCGGCTTCGCGAGGATGGGCGGCTCGAGACGCCGCCGGTCATCTCCGATCCGTTCCGCGCGATGCCGCTCTGCTCCCCGGACCTGTACGCGGCGATGGGCGTGGAGGCCTGCATCGACAAATACCCGCTCTTCTTCAACAGCGACACGGTGACCGTGAATCCCGGCAACCACCTGCCGCCCGATGACCGCCGGACCGTGCTCGCGGACGTGTCCGGAGTCACCCATCACTTCAAATGGCGCGCGCCCGTGCTGGATCGGCTGCGCGAGCGTGCCGACAGCATCCACGCCTTTCGCCACGAGTCGGCCGGATACCTCGCGTACCTTGGGGCGCACGGCGACCGGCTGCCCGTCGCCAAGGCGTTCCCGTACTCGCGACGGACCCTCTTCCGTCGGGGCCTGCTGCGCCGGCCGCCCAGGAGGGCGTGGCTCCGCCTGCTACTGGCATCGCAGAAATCCCGCCGCGGGGCCAGGCATGGTGCCGTCTCGACGCGCGCCGAGACACCGGCGAGACCTTGAGCCGCGCCCTCGCCCTATTGATAAAGGCGTTGCATTCATCCGGAGCGAAAAGGTTGTCGCTGAGGTTTGGCTGGATTACCGGGAAGGTTGGCGATCGCCCGTAGCCCGGTCCACTTCGGTCGCCGCGCCGGCCCAGTCGATGGAAGAGTGGTAGCAAAGTGGTAGCAAGATCGGACATCGTTGCGGAGGGCGTCTTGGAAGTGCCGAGAAAGAATGGTGAGCCGTGGTGGGATCGAACCACCGACCCCCTGATTAAAAGTCAGGTGCTCTGCCAACTGAGCTAACGGCTCACAGGCCCCATCATAACCGGGAGCGACGGGCTCCCGGCGCCTTCTAGTGCGGGGGCAGCGAGGAGCGGAGGCCCGGGATCCAGCGGGTGAGCGTGGAGTCGTTGACGAGGATGGTCTCGTCGCGCACGGGGCCCGTCGAGACGAGCGAGATACCCACGCCGCACAGCTCGGAGAGGCGCTCCAGGTACTCCCGCGCTTTGGTCGGCAGCTCCTCATAGTCGCGCATGCCCGCCGTCGAGGTCTGCCAGCCCGAGAGCTCCTCGTACACGGGCTCCGCCTCGTGCCAGATGCGCTCCTCTTCGGGGAAGTCCGTGAGCACCTCGTCGTCGTACATGTAGCCCACGCAAATCTTTACGGTGGCGCACGTGTCGAGCACGTCGAGCTTGGTGATGGCGAGGGTGTCGAGCCCGTTGATGCGGGTAGCGTAGCGCAGCCCCACCGCGTCGACCCACCCGCAGCGGCGCGGCCGGCCGGTGACCGAGCCGAACTCGTTGCCGCGCATGCGCAGGAGATCGGCGATGTCCCCGCTGAGCTCGGTGGGGAAGGGGCCGCCGCCCACCCGCGTGCAGTAGGCCTTGGAGATGCCGATCACCCCGCTGATGCGGGTGGGCGGCACGCCGGAGCCCGTGCAGGCGCCGCCCGCCGTCGTGCTGGACGACGTGATGAACGGATACGTCCCGTGGTCGAGGTCGAGCATGGTCCCCTGCGCGCCCTCGAAGAGCACCGAGGAGCCCGCCTCCATCCAGCGGTGGATGAGGAGCGCGGTGTCCGTGATGTAGGGGGCGAGCCAGCCCGCGTAGCGAAGGTAGGCGCTCAGGATGTTGTCCACCGTAAAGCTCTCCGCGTCGTAGATCTCGCGGAGGAGTCGGTTCTTCTGGGCCACGTTGTACTCGAGCTTTTCGCGGAGGAGCCGCTCGTCGAGGAGATCCGCCATGCGAATGCCCACTCGCGCTGTCTTGTCCGCGTAGGCGGGGCCCACTCCCTTGCCCGTGGTGCCGATGCGATGCTTGCCCGCCTTGGACTCGCTCGCGCGGTCCAGCGCGGGGTGATATGGCATGATCACGTGCGCGTTCTTGGAGATGTAGAGGTTGCCGTCGAGGGAGACCCCCCGCTGGACGAGCGATTCCATCTCGTCGATGAGGGAGGCGGGGTTGACCACCACGCCGCAGCCGATGATGTTACGGCAGCCCGGGTGGAGGATGCCCGAGGGGATGGTCTGGAGCACGAACTTCTCCCGTCCCACCACCACGGTGTGGCCGGCGTTGTTCCCGCCCTGGTAGCGGACGACCACGTCGAAGTGCGGGGTGATCACGTCGACCACCTTCCCCTTGCCTTCATCGCCCCACTGGGCGCCCACGATCACGATGTTCGGCATGACGCTTATCTCCTGCTCCCCGTCTCGGGAAAATAGCACGCGGGATCGGCCAGCACCTCGGCGGCGGCGAGACGCTGCTCACCTCCCGTGCCCCCGAGGTCCAGCACGCGCAGCTCGTCCGCATCGCCGCCGGACTCGCCGATCACGATCACCCGGCGCGCGCGCTGCTGGCGCGCGTAGGCGAGCGATGCGTCGAGGCCGCGGCTCAGGATGTCGCGCGCCACCGTCGCTCCCAGGTCGCGGAGGCGGCGCGAGAGAGCGAGGGCGCGGGTCTTGTCGGCGGTGAAGTCGATGATGAAGAAGTCGGGACCGGGCGGCGCGGTCGCGATGCCCTGGCTCTCCATGGCGAGGAGGATTCGTCCCACCTCGAAGGCGAATCCGGTGGCGGGGCAGTCGTAGCCGAAGCGGGCGAGCATGTGATCGTAGCGGCCGCCTCCCGCCAGGGGCGCCCCCAGCCCGGACACGTAGGCTTCGAAGTGCACGCCCGAGTAGTAGTCGAAGCCGCTCACCTCGCCCAGATCGAGGAGCACGGACTCCGCGAGGCCGTACACGGTGAGGAGCCGGTACACTTCGGCGAGGTTCTTGAGGGCCGCCTCCGAGCGCGGGTTCTTCACGAGGCGCTCCGCGCGATCCAGCACGTCGGCGCGGCCGTAGAGGGAGGGGAGGGCGAGCAGCAGCTCGCCTACCGCGGCGGGGGCGCCCAGGCCCGCCACGATGCGCTCGAGGGCGGAGATGTCCTTCCGCCCGAGGGCGGAGCGCAGCTCGACCGACCGGCCCTCATCGAGCGAAAGATCCTCGAGGAGCCCGCGGAAGAAATCCGCCTGCCCCACGTCGAGCTGGAAGCGCTCGAGACCCAGCGCACGCAGGCCCTCCACCGTCATGGCGATGAGCTCGGCATCGCCCTCGGGATTCGGCAGGCCGACCAGCTCCACTCCCGCCTGGTGGAACTCGCGATAACGCCCCACGTGCGGCTCGTCGTAGCGGAACACGTTAGTCACGTAGGCGAGGCGTAGCGGCTTCGGCTCCTCGCGCATGCGCGAGGCCACGATGCGGGCGATCTGCGGCGTGACGTCGGCGCGGAGGGCGAGGAGGCGCCCGCTCTCGCGATCGACCATCTTGAACATCCGCTCCTGAAGCTCCTGGTCCGTGCCCTGGGCGAGCACGTCGAAGTACTCGTAGGCGGAGGTGACGATCTCGCGATATCCCCACTTGCGGAACACGCTCCAGAGCTCCGCCTCCACGCGGCGTTTCTGCGCGGCCTCGTCGGGCAGGTAGATCTTGGCCCCCTTGGGCAGCTGGGTGTGCTGGATCCGGCGCGGCATGACGAGGTTCGCGTCCTACCGGCCGGCGAGCGCGAGGTCGAGGTGAACGAGGGTGTTCATGCGATGCACGGCCGTCCAGTCGTCGCGGAACTCGAGCTCGGAGATGCCCGTGGGCGCGGAGTGGAGCGTCCAGATGCGATCCAGTCCGAGCCCGAGGGCTTCCAGGATCAGGATGCGCACGGGAATGCCGTGGGCGACCAGACACACGAACTCGTCGCGGTACCCGGCGCGCAGCCGTTCGAGCCCGGCGAGCACGCGCTCACGCGCCTGGGCGAGCGTCTCCGCGCCCGGAAGCGAGACGAGGTGCGGCGTCTTCGCCCAGCCCTCGTACAGCTCGGCGTCACGGGTCCGTGCCTCGTCGAGCGTCAGGCCTTCCCACTCGCCGAAGCTCAGCTCCTTGAAGGCCGGATCGGTCAGCACCTGGAGGCCGTGCGCAGAGGCGATGGGGGCCGCCGTCTCGCGGGCGCGCTGGAGCGGGCTCGAGTAGACGGCGGCGAAGGGGTGCTCCTTGAGCTCCCGCGCCGCCGCTTCCGCCTGCTGGAGGCCGGCCGCGGAGAGAGGGGTATCCGTCCCGCCCTGGTACCGGCGTTCCCGGTTCCAGGCCGTCTCTCCGTGCCGTAGGAGCAAGAGTCGCAGCGACATGGCCGAGCTGCTATCCTACTCCGCTTACCCCCGCTCGGCGAACACCTTCTGGGCGGCGCCGAGGGACACGCCGAAATCCACGGGCTGGCCGAGATCGTGGAGCACCTGTTCGAGGGCGGCCAGGGCGGTGGTGACGTCGAAGTCCGCGACGTAGCCCATGTGGCCGATGCGGAAGATCTTGCCCTTGGTCGGCCCGCGCCCGCCGTCGATGGTGATGTTGTGCGAAGTCGAGAACCCTGCCACCACCCGGTCCGCATCCACCCCCTCCGGCACCTGCACCGCGGTGAGGGCGGGGCTCGGCGTGGTCTTCGGGAACAGGGTGAGGCCGAGGGCTTCCGACCCCGCGCGGGTGGCGCGGGAGAGACGGTCGTGACGGCGGAAGACGTTGGGCAGCCCCTCCTCCGCGATCATGCGCAGCACCTCGCGCAATCCGACCATGATCGACACCGCGGGCGTGAAGCGCGCCTCGTTGCGCCCCGTGTACTTCCGCTCCTCGCTGAGGTCGAGATAGAACTTCGGCAGGGTCGAGCGCTTGGCCGCCGCCCACGCCTTCTCACTGAGGGCGAGCAGCCCCAGACCCGGGGGAAGCATGAGCCCCTTCTGCGAGGCGGAGACCACGACGTCGATGCCCCAGGCGTCCATGGGCAGCTCGGCGATGCCGAGGCTCGAGACGGCGTCCACGATGAGGATCGCGTCGGTGCTGCGGCAGGCCTGCGCGAAGCCGCGGACGTCGTGGAGCACGCCCGTCGACGACTCACTGTGCTGGACGAGCACCGCCTTGACGTCCGCGTGCTCGCGGAGGGCTTGGGCGACGCGATCCGGCGACACCGTATCGCCGTGCGGCGCCTCCAGCTCGACGACGGAGAGGCTGAAGGCCTTGCAGATGGCGAGCCAGCGCTGGGCGAATGCGCCGGCGTTGACCACGATGACCCGGTCGCCGGCCGACAGCGTGTTGGACACTGCTGCTTCCATGGCGCCCGTTCCCGTACACGCGGGAGTGAGCACGTCCTGCTGGGTCTGCACGAGCCGTTTGAGACCCTCGCGCACCTCGAGAAAAAGCGCGTCGTATTCCGCGGCGCGGTGATGGATGATCGGACGGGCCATGGCGAGCAGGACAGTGGGCGGCACGGGGGTGGGGCCCGGCGCCATCAGCTGGTACTTCTTCATGCGCTTCTCCTCCTTCGTGATGTGTGCACGTTCCGTCTCACACTAGCAGAAGCTCTGCGCCCGAGGCAACGGAGAGGTATAATCTCGCCTATGACGAGCCGCACCGTGCGCACGATGTGCCCCATGAATTGTCATCCCACCTTCTGCGGCATGCTCGTCGACGTGTCCGAGGAGGGGCGTGTGCTCGGCGTCAAAGGCGATCCGGAGAATCCAGACAGCCGCGGCTTCCTCTGCATCCGCGGCCGGGCCGCCGTGGAGATCCCGCACAACGGCCGGCGGCTCGCCCAGCCTCTCGTACGGGACGGCCGGCGCGGCGAGGATCGCTGGCGCGCGGTGACCTGGGGCGAGGCCATCGATCGCATCGTGCAGGCGATCGAGGCGACCCGGCGGGAGCGGGTCGGCTTCTGGTTCGGCCACGGCGCGCACGTCACGGGCATCAACCGGCCGCTCATCATGCGCTTCGGTCATCTCGGGCGGATGCAGGTCTGGAATCCCGCCATCGTGTGCTGGGCCATGGGCGCCTACGGCCTCGGCATCACCGGCGTCATCGAGGCCAATACCAAGGAGGACATGGCGGCGAACTCGCACTTCGTCCTCCTGTGGGGCGCCAACCTGGCGAGCCAGCCCACCACCGCGCCGCACCTCGTGGAAGCGCGGCGCCGCGGCGCGCACGTGGTGCTCATCGACGTGCGGCGCACCGAGGCCGCGCGCCACGCTGACGAGACGTGGCTGATCCGCCCCGGCACCGACGCCGCCCTCGCCCTCGCCATGGCCCAGGTGATCGTGGCCGACGGCCTCGTCGACCACGACTTCGTCGGGCGTCACACCGTCGGCTACGAGGCGTACGCCGAGCATCTGCGGGCCTTCACCCCCGAGTGGGCGGAAGGCGAGACCGGGCTGCCCGCCACGGACATTCGCCGGCTCGCGCGCGAGTACGCGACGAGCCGCCCCGCCATGATCGTGGTCGGCGGCGCCAGCATGTACAAGCACCGCCGGGGCTGGGAGCCGGGGCGCGCCATCGCCACCCTGCCCGCCCTCACGGGACAGCTCGGGATCGCGGGCGGCGGCCTCGGCCCGCGCCACCGGTCATTCCCGACCGGCGATCATCTCGCCGATCTCTCCGCGGCGAATCGCCGGCCTCCCGGCCACTGGGTGCCAAGCCACATGGGATCCATCGCGCGGCTCATCAAGGAAGGCGGCCTCGATGTGCTCCTGACCGCGGGTACCGACATGCTGAACTCGTTTTCCGATGCCGCCGCCGTCGAGCGCGATCTGGAGCGCGTGGGCCTCATCGTCGCCTACGACGTGTTCGCGAACGACACCATCCGGCGAGTGGCCGACATCGTGCTGCCGGGCACGGTCTGGCTGGAGGACCTCGGCATCAAGGAGACGGCCACGCACTTCTACCTGATGGAGCGGGCCCTCGTGCCCATGGGCGAGACGCGGCCGCTCATCTCCGTGCTCCGTGAGCTCGCGACGAGGCTCGCCATCGACGACTTCTTCCCGTGGCCGTCGGTCGAGGCGTACATGAACGCGCTCCTCGAACCGCAGCGCAACGGGACCCTGACCCTGAGCGCGCTGCGCGAGCTCGGGGGCATCGCGGAGCGGAGCCGCCTCGACCACGTGCCCTATCGGGAGGGCCGCTTCGCCACGCCGTCGGGAAAGATCGAGTTCCAATCCGCGCGCGCGGCGGCGCTGGGCCTGCCGGCCCTCCCGAACTACACGCGTCCGTCGCGCGACGATGCCCGCCTCCCTCTCGAATTCCGCCAGGGGCGCGTGCTGACGGCCTTCCACTCCTTCTACGACAACGGGCGCGCGCTCCCCGCACTCGAGCGCGCCGAGCCGCACGCCGAGCTGTGGATCCATCCCGAGGACGCGGCGCCGCGCGGCATCTCGGCGGGCGGACGCGTGGAGCTCTGGAACGAGCGCGGGCGTTTCGAGGCGGTCGCCCACGTGACGGAGGACATCCTCCCCGGCGTGGTATGGGCCCGCGACGGATGGCCCGGCCTCAACACCCTCACGAGCGGCGAGGCGTGTCTCACGCCCGAGGCGAGCGACGGCCTCGATCCGCGCATTCCCGGCGGCCAGTCCGCCTACGACGCCCGCGTCGAGGTCCGCCCCGTCATCGCCTGAAGGCGCGCGCCGCCCTTGTTCTGGAGCTGGCCGCGCTCCTTACCCCGACGAGCGCGCAGGCTGATCGGGAGGCTCCTCAGGGCCGGCGGTCCGGTCGTGGTCAGCCTTCCGAGGTGAGCGCGAAGTAGACGTTAGTAGCTGCGGGTGATCTGGAGCGGGGCCGGAGCCTGCGCTACGCCCTTCACCGAGCGCCCGACGGCCGTCACGAAGAGAGCGTCCCTCCCCGCGGCGTGCGGCGAGAAGAACGCCACCACGTCGCGATCGTAGAAGGTCAGTCCCGTGGCCCCGAAGCGCTGGGCATAAGCGGCCAGATAGAGCCGCCCCCCGATGAGGCCGGCCTCGAGGTTGGCCACGCGATAGCCGCGATTGCCGAACGCCTCGAGGATCGCGCGGAGGTCAGCCAGGAAGAAGACGGTGGCGGACGACATGCCGCCCAGCGGCTGCTCGAGGCAGAGGAAGGCCGCCTCCCGACGAAAGTCGCCCGCCCTGATGAGCTCGAGCGCGTGCGCGGCCGGATCGTACGCATACGCTCCCGGCTCGATCCCCTCCACGGCGTGCACGCTCAGGTAGAGATCCACGAGGCCCGACGGCACGTCGGCCGGCCAGCCGCGCGAGGCATGCCAGAGCGCGGCGGAGAGATCGTCGGCGCCGATGGCCGACCCGGAGAACTCGCGCGTGGAGCCGCGCGCCATGATCGTCTCTCCCAGGCTTCGGCCCGCCGCGCGCCTCGGTTCCGGCAGGTGAAGCCGCGCGCTCCTTTGCTCCATGCGCTCCGGGACGCGCTCCCGCCAGGCCTCCACCTCGCTCTCCGTCTCGAGCGACGAGTTGGCGTAGGCATCGCGCAGCATCGGGTAGTCCACCTCGGAGGCCGAGAGCGGGATGATAGACGGCGCGATGGAGGCGATGACGGGCGAGACGGATGCGCTCTGGCCAGCCGCGCCCAGGGGAGCCAGGACGAGCGCACCCTCCTTCTCCGCGTCGAGGCCGAGGAGGCCATTGACCTCGAGGTCCACGAAGCCGGTGACAACGCGTCCACCGAGATCGAGCGCGGTCGCGCAGGCGAGGAGATTGGCCAACATCGAGCCCGAGTCCCAGAAGAGATGCCGGTAGCCCCTCGCCTGGTACTTCCAGGTGTTGCGCCAGTAGATGGCGGTCAGCACGAGGGTGGCCGGGCGCGCGGCCAGGTCTTCGTCGGCGGCCGCGATGGCCAGGGCTCCGCGGAAGTCCCCCTCGCGGAGACGGCGCAGGGCGAAGTCGCCTGGCGAGAAATGATAGATCGCGGAGGCGAGACCCTGGACCGCACCCGCCACCACGTACACCTCGGTCTGGTAGAGCGCGCCCGTCGACGGCGCTGCCCGGAAGTACATGACGCCGCCGCCGGGATAGCTCTTGCGCTTGGTCACGCCGGCCATGAAGAAGAGGAGCGCGCCAAGGTGCTCGAGGTCGAGGGCAGCCGTCCCCGCCCCTTCGGTCGAGATGGCCGCGAGCGTATCCAGCTCCGGTACGGAGAAGTCACGCGGGAGCGAGACCGCAGGCAGATCCGGATAGATCTTGAAAGGCTCCGGCTTGATCGCCCAGTCGAGGCGATGGCCGCCCGTGCGCACCGACTCGGGCGAATGCATGGTGTCGTCGTGATAGTGCCTTGTCGCCTCGATGTGTCGGTTCCCCGACACGGGACTACCGGAAGGCGTAGGGGAAGCGGAACACGCCGCGCTCGGTGATGATGCCGGCGATGAGCTCGGCGGGCGTGACGTCGAACGCGGGGTTGTACACGGGCGTCTCCGTGGGTGCGGTCTGCCGCCCGCCCGTGCGGCGTACCTCGTCGGCGTCGCGCTCTTCGATGGGAATGGCCGCTCCCGAGGGAATGGACGCGTCGATGGTCGAGAAGGGCGCCGCCACGTAGAACGGAATGCCATGATGACGGGCCAGCACCGCCACCGAGTAGGTACCGATCTTGTTCGCGGTGTCCCCGTTCGCGGCGATGCGATCGGCGCCCGTGACCACCAAGTCGACCTCGCCCCGCTTCATGACGAAGCCCGCGGCCACGTCGGAGATGAGGCGATGCGGGATGCCTTCTTTGACCATCTCCCACGCGGTCAGACGGGAGCCCTGCATGACCGGCCGGGTCTCGTCCACCCAGACCATGGCCACCCGCCCGCGCTCGTGCGCGGCACGGATCACCCCCGCCGCGGTGCCGTAGCCGGCGGTGGCCAGCGCTCCGGCATTGCAGTGGGTAAGGATGCGCGCGTGCTCGGGCACGAGCGCAGCGCCGTGGGCGCCGAGCGCGCGATTCCCCGCCAGATCTTCCTCGAGGATGGCCTGGGCCTCGGCGAGCAGCCGCTCCCGCAGGGCGGGCCGCGGCAGGCCGCGCGCCGCGTGGGCGACGCCGCGCATGCGATCGAGCGCCCAGAAGAGGTTCACCGCCGTCGGGCGAGTGGCGGCGAGCCCCTTCCCCGCCTCCTCGAGATCGTGCAAGAGGCCCTCCGTGTCCTCGGCGCCGCTCTGGCGCGCGGCCAGCGCGAGACCGAAGGCGGCCGTGCAGCCGATGGCGGGGGCGCCGCGGACGATCAGGCTCCGGATCGCCTCCGCCACGTCCTGCCAGCGCGTGTACTCGCGCATGCGCTCCTCGCCGGGCAGGAGCGTCTGATCGAGGAGGAGGAGGCGATCCCCTTCCCAGCGAATGGGCGTGATCATGCCGGCAGCGTCGTGCCCGCGGGCAGGCGGAACCATTTGTCGCGCGAGGTGGCGCCGCGCACCAGGCTGATGGAGGTCGCGGCGACGCCGAGCCGATCGGCGAGGAGGGCGATCACCGCGCGATTGGCCTTGCCGTCCTCGGGAGGCGCGGTCACGGAGACCCGCAGCGTCTCGCCGCGCCAGCCGACCACGGCATTCGTTCGGGCCCTCGGCTGCACGCGCACGTGGAGCAAGGCCTCAGGCGCTCGAGGCGTCATCCTCGGTGTCGGCCTTGATGTCCTGATCGAGCAGGCGCTGGTACATCTCGAGGGTGGCGCGCAGGCCCTCCGCGAGCTGCCGGCGCGTCCGCCGGAGGGCGAGGATCTCGCCACGCAGGTTCGCCTCTGCGGAGCGCGAGGCCTCGATGATTCGCTCCGCCTGCACCTCGGCCTCGCGGATGATCACGCCCGCCTCGCGCCTCGCCTGATCCTTCATTTCCTCCACGAGCCGCTGAGTGGTGACGAGCGTTTCCTGCAGCACCTTCTCGCGCTCTTCGAGGCCGCGCGTGCGCTCCTCCAGGGCCTGGAGCTGCTCCTTGAGGAGCGAGTTCTCCTTGAGGAGCGCCTCGTAGTCGGAGGCGAGATCCTCCAGGAAGGTGTCCACTTCCTGGGTGTCGAAGCCGCGGAACATCTTCACCGTGAATTGCTGCTGCCGGATGTCCATGGGCGTGATGCGCATGGTGATCTCCTCTGCTAGGACCGGCCCGACCTGACGTCGCCAGATCGGCTCACCTGAAGAACCACGTTCTCGGCCTCGGCGGGCTCGTCGTCCGGCCCGGCATCAGTATCCCGCGAGCGTCCACAGGAGGGGCTTCACCGCCCACTGGATGAGCAGGATGACGATCATCGGCGAGAAATCGAGGCCCCAAGTCTTCCACGGCGGCAGGATCTGCCGGATGGGCGTAAGTACGGGCTCGGTGAGGCGGCGCAGCATACGCACGATGGGATGGTACGGGCTCAGGTTGACCCAGGAGATGAGGGCGGCAGCGATGATGACCCAGATGTAGATGTTCAGGACTTTCTCTAGGACGCTGACGACGCCGACGGGCAGCACCTCAGGACGCCCCCAGCTCTCGCGAACGCAGGGTGGCACGCTCCACGGCCTGGATGAGGGCCCGGCGGAGCCCGCCGTCCTCGAGGGCGGCGATGCCCGCGATGGTGGTGCCTCCCGGCGAGGAGACCATGTCCTTGAGCTGGCCGGGGTGCACGCCCGTGTCCAGCAGGAGGCGGGCCGAGCCCAACACGGTCTGGGCGGCCAGTGTCATGGCGGTCGCGCGGTCGAGCCCCATCTTCACGCCGCCGTCGGCGAGCGCCTCGATGGCGATGGCCACGTAGGCGGGACCCGAGCCGGAGAGGCCGGTGACTGCGTCCATGGCGCTCTCCTCGAGCACCACCACCTTGCCCACGGCGGCGAAGAGCTCCTGCGCGGCCTCGAGGTCTCCCGGCTTGAGCCCGTCCGCGCGCGCGATGGCCGTCACCCCTTCGAGCACGAGGGCCGGCGTGTTGGGCATGACCCGGATGAGCCGCGCCGACCTGCCCAGCTGCTCGCGGAGCTTCTTCGTGGCCACTCCGGCCGCGATGGAGATGAGGAGCTTGCCCTCGTCGACAACGTTCGCCACCTCCTTGAGCACCACGCCCATGATCTGGGGCTTGACGGCGAGGATGATCACCTCGGCGCGCTTCACGAGATCGGCGTTGTCGGCGACCGCCTGGATGCCGTAGCGCCGGGCAATCTCCGCGAGGTGCTCGCCTCGCGGATCGGAGGCGGCAATCGATCCTGCGGGCACCAGTCCCGCCTGGGTCAGCCCCTTGATGAGCGCCTCCCCCATGTTGCCCGCCCCGAGGAAGGCGACCCGCTTGCCCTTGATGCTCACGCTCCACCCTCCGTGACGGCCGGGCGCGCGGCCCGCGGCCCGAAGATCGCCGTGCCCACGCGGACCATGGTCGCCCCTTCCTCGATGGCGACCTCGAAGTCACTGCTCATCCCCATGGAACAATGTTCGAGCTTCGCCTCGTCGCGCAGGTCGCGGAGCCGCTTGAACCATGGGCGCGAGGCCTCCGCCGCCTCCTCGACGGGCGGAATGCACATGAGCCCGCGCACGTCGAGATTGGGCAAGGTCGTCATCGTGTCGAGGAGGCGCGTGAGCTCCGCGGGATGCACGCCGCCCTTCTGCGGCTCCTCGCCGATGTTCACCTGCACCAGCACCTTGACGCGACGCTCGTGCTGGTGAGCGCGGCGATCGAGCTCGCGCGCGAGGTCCTCGCGATCCACGGAGTGGATCCAGTCGAAGAGCTGGACGGCGTCGCGCGCCTTGTTGGTCTGGAGCGAGCCGATGAGATGCCAGGGCACCGGCCGCCCGAGCTCGGCGACCTTTTCCTTGGCCTCCTGGACCCGGTTCTCGCCGAGGGCCTGGACGCCCGCGGCCACGGCGAGACGGATGCGCTCCGTCTCCACCGTCTTCGAGACCGCGATGAGGAGGACGTCGTCGTCGGGCTTCCGGCCTGCCCGCTCGCAGGCGCGGGCGACGCGCTCGTGCACCGCCTCGAGGTTTGCGCGAATGTCCTGGGTCACTGTCGATCCGGCTGGCCGATTCTAGCACGCCGCTCGGTGGGGTGCCGGTCGCCCACACCTCCGGTCGGCGCGGAGACGTCCGGCGCTACGACGAGGCGGCCTCGACGGAGGCCAGCGGGGCCGCTCCTGTCCCCGGCGCGGCACACGGGAGCGCGGCGATCGACACGAGCCGGCCGTGATGGCCCCGGCGATAGGAGAAGAAGAGATCGGTGCGGCACGCCGTGCAGAGCCGCGGGTTGAAGATGCGGTCCCCACGCAGGCCCGCGCCGCGGAGCTGGTGCTCGTTGGCCGCCCAGAGATCCAGCATCCACTTGCCCGCGCCGACCGACGTGACCCAGGCGCCCCAGCGTCCCGCGAAGGCCTGGTCGAGTTGGACGATGACGGGCTTGTCCACCTCGTAGCAGCACGGACCGATGGCCGGCCCCACCGCGGCGAGCACGCGCTCGGGTCGGCCCCCCGCCTCCACGAGCGCCGCCACGGCCACCCGCGCCACCTGCTGCACCGTCCCTCGCCAGCCCGCGTGCACCGCGGCGAGTCGGCGTCCGTCGGGATCGTAGAGGAGCAGCGGCACGCAGTCGGCGGAGAAGACCGCGACGGGCAGCCCCGGCGTGTCGGTGACGATGGCATCGGCCTGGCCCACGAGCCCGCCCTCGCAGGCCCAGATCACCTGTGCTCCGTGCACCTGCTTGAGAAACGCGGCGGGGCTCCCCGCGAGACCGTGCGCATCGAGCAGCGGACGCGCGCGCTCGCCGAGCGGAGGCTGCGGATCGCGGAAGGCCGTGATGCCGGGGAAATGGCGCGTGGTGAAGAGATGCGGTACGCCGGCGTCCTCCAGGAGCGGGGAGAGGAAGTGTGTGGGCGGGTCACCTTCGAAGTGTGGCGCGGTCATGGCC
>JBKOVG010000218.1:0-35527 GCA_046723845.1 Candidatus Methylomirabilota bacterium
CCCGTGCGCCGCTCGAAGAGCGGCGATTCGGGCGAGCGGGTGACGGAGCCGATGGCGCGGGAGGGCCCCCGGCGACAGGACCCACCCGCCTCGTGTAGGCCGTACCCGGCATCGAGAAAGTGACCCGTACGCGCCCTATGAGAGCGAGGCGAGCCGGCGGCGGAGCGGCGATCCCGGTGGGAGCGTACGGGCGCAGACGCCGTCAGTAGATCCGGCGAGAAGACCGCACGCCCTCCCGACGCTAGACGGTCACCCCGGAAAACGACCGCGGGGCCGGCCCGATGTAGTGGGCCCGCGGCCGGATCAGCCGGTTGTCCGCATACTGCTCGAGCGCATGCGCGCACCAGCCGGCCACGCGCCCCACGGCGAAGATCGACGTGCAGAGATCAGGCGGGATGTCGAGGGCGTCGTACACCACCGCGGAGAAGAAGTCTACGTTGACGGGCAGCGTGGTCCGCGCGCGCATCGCCTCGTAGACACGCTCCGCCACCTCGAAGAGCCGCTCGCGGTCCGTGGCCGTGGCCATCTCTTTGGCGAGGCCCCGGAGCACTCGCGCGCGGGCGTCGTCCACCTTGTAGACGCGATGGCCGAAGCCGGGCATGCGCGCCGCCGGATTGCTGCGCTCCCGCTTGGACAGCCGCGCGCGGACGCCGATGCGCGACTCCACGAAGGCTTCGGCTCGCTGCGGGTCGCCGATCTCGCGAAGCATCGAGAGCACGTCCTCGTTGGCGCCCCCGTGACGCGGCCCCTTCAGGGTGGCGATGGCGGCCACCACCGCGGCGTGGAGATCCGCCATGGTCGCCACGGCGACCCGCGCCGCGAAGGTGGAGGCGTTGAACTCATGGTCCGCGTGAAGCGTCAGCACGAGGTCCATCACGCGGGCGACTTCGGGCGTGGGCTCGCGTCCGCCCAGCAGATGGAGGAATCGCGCGGCGTGTGACCCCGGGGACGTGGCGCGCACCGGCTCGCCGCCCGTCCGGAGACGATGCCACGCCGCCGCCGTCTCGGGGATCAGGGTCATGAGCCGGTATGCCTTCCGGAGGTTCGCGGCATCCTCGCTCGATCGCGCGTCCGGATCGTAGGCCGCGGCCAGGGACACCGCGGTGCGCAGGGCATCGAGCGGATGGCAGTCGCGCGGCAGCGAGCGCAGAAGGGCCTCGATGTGGGCGGGGAGCCCTCGGGTCTCGTCGAGGCGCGCACGGAAGTCGGCCCGCTCCGCCGCCGTCGGCAGCTCGCCGAACCAGAGCAATCGCGTCACGTCCTCGAAGCTCACCGCGTGGGCAAGATCCCCGATCTCGTAGCCGCGGTAGTAGAGCCGCCCCGCTGTTCCATCCACCTGGCAGATGGCCGACCGCGCGGCCACCACATCCTCGAGTCCCGCCTTCCATCCCTCGTCCATGTCCGCTCCTCCTCGTTGAGAGCCGCCGCCGTGGGCCGGATTGTCTGACTTGCTTGGGCTTGATTATAGTTGATTCACATTGATCGAGCAAGACACAGCTGGATCGACCCTGACCAGGGCTGCTAAGATGGCGAAGAGATGGTGATCCTGGATGGCGCGCAGTACTTGACGGGAGAGGAAGCGGCGGCGGCCCTCGGTATCAAGCGCGAGACGCTCTACGCCTACGTGAGCCGAGGCGTGCTCAGGAGCTACCGGCAGGGGATCAAGCGCCAGCGCCTCTATCGACAGGCCGACGTCGAGCGCCTCATGCAGCTGACCCCCTCGTCGGACGAGCCGCCTGCCGGCCGCGGCGCCGCCCTCGAGGTTCCCCTCGCGGAGTCCTGGATCAGAGACTAGCCTCCCGCTGGCTCGGCTAGAATGTGGGCGCAGCCGGGATCAGGAGCATTCCCATGAGCCTCCGTATCATTGTCGACGGCATGCAGGTCGAGGTTCCGGTGGGCGCCACGGTGCTGGACGCCGTGAACCACCTCGGGCTCCCCCTGCCCCAGCTCTGCAAGGATCCCGACCGCGCTCCGCTCGGCGCCTGCCGCACCTGCCTCGTCCACGTGGAAGGCCAGCGTGGATTGCCCGCGGCCTGCCACCTCCCCGCCCGCGACGGCCTGGTCGTCGACACGCAACACCCCGACGCGGTCAGGACGCGCAAGGCCGTCCTCGACCTGACCTGGTCCATGCTCACTACGGGCCCCGAGCGCGACGGCTTCGCCCAGGTGGGAGTGGCCGCGAAACACCACGCGCTGACCGCGCCCGGTCACCGACCCCAGCACCACTTCGCGGTGGACGACTCCAAGAGCTTCTTCGTCCTGGACCGCGAGGCGTGCATCCTGTGCGGCCGCTGCACCACCGCCTGCGCCGACGTGCAGCACATCGGGGCCATCTCCCTCCTCGGTCGCGGCCACGAGACGCGGGTCGGCGTGGCCGGAGACGGGCTGATGTCGTCGTCCATCTGCACCTCGTGCGGCCAGTGCGTGGCGACCTGCCCCACGGGAGCCCTTCGCCCGAAGGAGCCGGCCGCGCCCATCGCGCGCGAGGTCGAGACCACGTGTCCGTATTGCGGCGTGGGCTGCGGCATCCGCCTCCACATCAGGCAGGACGGCCGCCTCGCCGTCATGGCCGACGACGTGCCGGCCAACCACTCGAGCGCGGGTACCCTCTGCGTCAAGGGCCGGTTCGGGACCGGCTTCGTCCACTCGCGGGACCGCATCACCTCGCCCATGGTCCGGCGCGACGGCGCCTGGGTCGAGACGTCGTGGGACGAGGCCCTCGAGGCCGCCGCGGAGGGCCTGGCGCGGCACCATGGCCGCTTCGGCGCCTTCGCCTCGGCCAAGGCGACCAACGAGGACGGCTACGTCATCCAGAAGCTCACCCGGGTGGTCATGGGCACGAACAACGTGGATCACTGCACGCGCCTCTGCCACTCGCCGTCGGTGGAGGCGATGCTCACCTCCATGGGCTCGGGCGCTACCTCCAACTCGTATCAGGACTACGAGGAGGCGGGATGTCTCATGGTCGTGGGCGCGGATGCCTCCGCCAACCATCCCGTCATCGCTATCCGCCTTCGCAAGGCAGTGAGCCGCGGCGCCCGCCTCATCGTGATCAATCCCAAGCGGATCGAGCTGTGCGACCAGGCAGACCTCTGGATCCAGGAGCAGCCCGGCACGGACGTTGCGCTGTTCAACGCCATGGCCAGAGTGATCCTCGACGAGGGGCTGGCCGACCTGGACTTCATCCGCTCGCGCACCGAGGGCTTCGAGGCGTGGGCAGCCTCCCTCGAGCCCTACACCCTCGAGTATGCGGCGGGCGTGACGGGCGTGCCCGCCGCCAGCATCGCCCAGGCCGCTCGCTGGTACGCGCGGCCGGCCTTCTCGGGCTCGTGCCTCATTTGGGGCATGGGGATCACCCAGCACACCAACGGGACGGCGAATGCGCACGCCCTGCTGAACCTCTCCCTGGCTGCCGGCCAAATGGGCTTCGCCGGCTCCGGCATCTCGCCCCTCCGCGGTCAGAACAACGTGCAGGGGTGCGGGGACGCGGGAGCCATCCCCACCAACCTCCCCGGCTATGCGGACTACTCGGCGGCGAGCCTGAGCCGCTTCGAGCGCGCCTGGGGCACCCGGCCGCCGGCGCAGCGAGGGCTGGTGGTCACGGAGATGACCGAGGGCTGCTTCGACGGGTCGATTCGCGCCATGTACGTGGTGGGCGAGAATCCACTACTCGCCGAGCCCGACCTCCATCACGTCGAGAAGGCCTTCCGTCAGCTGGACTGCCTGGTCATCCAAGACCTCTTCCTCAACGAGACCGGCGATCTCGCCCACGTGTTCCTGCCCGCCGCCGCCTTCGCGGAGAAGGACGGCACCTTCACCAACTCCGAGCGCCGTGTGCAGCGGGTCCGGCGCGCCATCGATCCGCCAGGACAGGCTAAGGCCGACTGGTGGATCACCTGCGAGCTGGCCAAGCGCATCGCGCGCCGGCTGGGACGTTCCGCGTCGGGCTTCGACTTCACGCATCCTTCGGAGATCTTCGACGAGATGGCGAGGCTTTGGCCGGCCATCGCCGGGGTCTCCTATGAGCGGCTGGAGTCGGGCGGCATCCAGTGGCCCTGCCCCACCCCTGATCACCCAGGAACGCGCTATCTCTACGGCGAGGACTTCCCCACGGGCAAGGCGAGGTTCGTGGCGGTCAGCCAGGGGGATGCGGCGGCGGAGCTCCCAGATCCTGACTATCCGTTCGTCCTCAACACGGGGCGCCTTCTCTACCACTGGCACGGCGGCACGCTGACCCGGAGGGTGCAGGGGCTGCTGGAGCTGGCGCCTCGGCTGCAGATCGCCGTCAACCCCGCCGACGCGCGCCGGCTCGGGTTCGGCGACGGCGGCCCCGTCAGGCTGGTGTCACGACGCGGGGAGATGACGGGCTACGCGCATGTGACGGAGGCGGTGCGTCCCGGCGCGCTGTTCGTGCCCTTCGTAAAGCTCGCCGACTCCGCCGCCAACTTCCTCACCAACGCCGCTCACGATCCCACGTCCAAGATCCCCGAGTACAAGGTTTGCGCGGTGCGCCTCGAGCTCATGGCCTGACCCGCCGATCCTCTGTCAGCAGCAGGCGACCTCACTCGCCTCGACCTCGTTGAGGAAGAGGCGCCCCGAGACCTCCTTCTGGCGCCGCGGCGACGATAGCCTGGGGGTGGCTTCAGTCGGGCAGCTCCCCCAGGAAGTCGTCGAGGTCGCGGGCGAAGGCCTCGGGCGCGTCCAGAACCAGATGGTGATAGACGCCAGCCATGGTGACCAGCTTGGCCTTGGGCATGGCCTCGAGCATCCGGTCAGCCATCTCCTTTGGCATGATCGGCGACAGCTCGCCGCGCACGAGGAGGGTCGGCGCCTCGATCCGGTGGAGGAGCGTCCACCCGTCCACAGGGTTTCGCGCGCCGTTGCACTGCGGGTCGAACCGATAGAGGAAGTGTCCGTCTCGCTGCGTGATGCCCTGCCGCCCCAGGTGGTCGAGCAGCTCGGGAGCCGCCAGCGTCTCGGGGGGGAGGAGCTTGAAGCTCCGGAGCACCTGCTCAAGCGACTCGTGACGGCGCGGGCCGCGGTGACCTCGGCGATGCATGGCCTGCAGCCGGCCCTCCGGCAATGACGGCCGGCTGTCCACCACGCAGAGCATGCGCACCCGATCCGGGTACCATGCCGAGAAGGCCAGGGCGTTGTGGCCGCCCATCGAGTGGCCGACGAGGGCCATCCGCCGCCAGCCGAGCGCATCCATGACGCCGAGCAGGTCCGAGGCGAACTGCTCCGTTCCATAGCGGGAGTCGGGCGCCCAGTCGCTCTCGCCGTGGCCGCGCTGATCGAGCGAGATCACGTGAAACCTGTCAACGAACCTCGGCACAACCGCGTCGAACCAGTGGGCGTGGGCGGAGCCTCCATGGAGGAAGCAGAGCGCGGGGCGACCGGGCTGGCCCCACTCGAGGGCGCGGAGAGTCATCCCGTTGACAGTGAATGCGCGGCGGCTTGCCTCGTCGCACACGTACGAGGGTCGTGGAGTCATGGCCGACATTGTAGCGCGAAGAAAAAACTTGGGCTTCTCGCACGCACCTCGTAAGTTGGGAGTGAGAATGAACCAGGCCCCGGACGACAACGAGAAGAAGCAGCGGTCGATCCTCTTCGGCGTTCTGATGGTAGGAGCTTTCGTCGCCCTCGTCATCACGGGATGGATGGTGCTCTCGCCCTCCGCCCTCCTGCATCGCCAGCTCGCCGCTGCCTCCTCCTCACCGGCCGCTCCCGCCGCGCCCCCCGTCGAGCGCCCCGTGCGCGGCCAGGTGCTCGACGCGGAGACGGGTGCTCCCCTGCGTGGAGCCTCGGTGTGGGCGGGCAAGGAAGAGCTACGGACAGACGAGGAGGGCCGGTTCACCACGCCGCCCATCGGGCTGGGAGCGGCCCTCCTCGTCAAAAGTCCTGGCTACGAGCTCCGCCGGCTGGTCGCCGACACGGACGAGATGACGATCAGCCTCCCCTCGCGCCCGGTTCGCGCCGCTTACCTCACCTACTTCGGCGTCGCCGACAAGACCATCCGGGAGCGGGTGCTCGACCTCGTCTCCAAGACGGAGCTCAACGCGGTGGTCATCGACGTGAAGGGCGATCGGGGCATGATCCCCTATCGCACGCAGGTGCCGCTGGCCCTGGAGGCGGGGGCGCAGGGGCCGGTGATCATCAAGGACTTCGAGGGCTTCCTCGCCGGGCTGAAGGCCCGCGGCATCTACACCGTCGCCCGCATCGTGACCTTCAAGGACAATGTCCTGGCCCAGGCCAAGCCGGAGTGGGCCATCATCGACACGCGGACGGGCAAGCCCTGGATCGACAACGAGAAGCTCGCCTGGGTCGACCCCTTCCGTGAGGAAGTCTGGAGCTACAACATCGCCATCGCCAAGGAGGCGGTGAGCAAGGGCTTCGACGAAGTCCAGTTCGACTACGTCCGCTTCCCCACCGACGGCAAGCTCTCGGCGGCACGGTACTCGCAGCCGAACAACTCGCAGACGCGCCTGCCCACCATCGCTGCCTTCCTCGCCCGGGCTCGGCGTGAGCTCGTACCCATGGGCGCCTTCGTGGGCGTCGACGTCTTCGGGTACACCGCGTTCAACGAGAACGACACGGACATCGGCCAGCGGGTCGAGGAGCTCTCCGCTCACCTCGACTACATCTGCCCCATGGTTTATCCTTCCGGCTATCATCGCGGGATCCCGGGCGTGCGCAATCCCGTGGCCCAGCCGTACGAGATCGTGAAGGAGAGCGTGCGGCTCACCCGCAAACGCTCCACGGGGACGGTGGTGGTGCGGCCCTGGCTTCAGGACTTCAAGGACTACGCTTTCGACAAGCGCATCTTCGGCGTGCCCGAGATCAAGGCGCAGCTCCGCGGAGCCAAGGACGGCGGCGCTGTCGGCTACATGCTGTGGAACCCGAAGAACGACTACACGGGCGCGGCCCTGCCCGCCAAGACCACGGCCACGGCAAAGGTCAGCCCCTAAGCGTGTCGCGCTTCCTCCGCCTCATCCCGCTGCTGGCCGCGGCCCTCCTACCCGCTGCGACGTCGGCGGGCGAGCTCCCTCCCAACGAGCTTGGGCGGATCATGATCCTCGAATACCACAAGATCGACGCGCCCGAGGAACGCTGGACCCGTACCCCCGCCAACTTCCGGCGCGACCTCGAGCGGCTGTGGGAGCGCGGCTATCGCCTGGTCGCCCTCAACGACGTCCTCGACGGCAAGATCGGCATCCCGCGTGGGACGACGCCGGTCGTTCTCACCTTCGACGACTCCTCACCGGGGCAGTTCAAGCTGATCGAGAAGAACGGCGAGTGGGTGATCGATCCCGACTGCACGGTGGGGATCCTGGAGGCCTTCGAGCGCCAGCACCCGGAGTTCGGGCACGCCGCCACCTTCTACGTGCTGCCGGGCGCCGACCCGCCCAATCGCCTCTTCAACCAGAAGGAGCTCGCCGCCCGCAAGCTCCAGTACCTGGCCAGCCGCTACGAGATCGGCAGCCACACCCTGTGGCACGCGAACCTCTCCAAGTATCCCGAGCGCGTGGTCCGCCAGCAGATCGCCACCGCCCAGGAGTGGATCCAGAAGGACGTGCCCGGCTACCGCATCCGGACCCTCGCCCTGCCCATGGGCGCCTTCCCCAAGGATCTGCGCTGGGCCATCGAGGGTGTGGAGGGCAAGACCACCTACCGCCACGACGGCATCCTGATGGTGGCGGGGGGCGCCGCGCCGTCGCCCTTCGCGCGCTCCTTCGATCCCTATCGCCTGCCCCGGATCCAGGCCGTGGAGGCCGAGCTCGGCCACTGGCTGAGCTACTTCGAGCGCAATCCCCAGGAGCGCTACGTGAGCGACGGCGACACCGCGGTGATCACCGTGCCCGCGGGCTCCCTCGACAAAGTCCGGCGCTCCCCGGGCGCGAAAGTGGTGGAGCGACCGTAGCAGGAGACTACTTGTAGATGAGGTACGACGCGCGCCGCTGGAGGAAGCTGGCCCGATCCGCTTCCGCCCACTGTTTCAAGCGCGCGAGAGAATCCCCCCGCAGGAGAGCCCATATCGTCGAGCGGTTCACCAGGAGGTTCTGGATGGCCGCCGCTCGGAACTGCGGATAGCGCTCGATCAGGGTTCGCCCGAGCGTGAGCCCCACCGTCACCGGCCGCAGGGCATCACGATCGGTGACGACCAGTCGTACGCCTCCCACCTGCTGCCCCGCATAGACGCTCGAGGTCGGCTGGAAGTTGACCGGCTGGAAGAGGACGCCGGGCATGTCGAGGGCATTGAGCCCATCGGCAAGCGCCTTCGGATCCGTGATCCAGGGCGCGCCCACCACCTCGAAGGGCGTCTCCGTCCCCCGCCCCACGGAGAGATTCGTCGCCTCGAGGAGCCCGATGCCGGCGTAGAGGAGCGCCTGGTTCAGCGAGCGGATGTTCGGCGAGGGATTGACCCAGGGCAGCCCCGTCTCGTCGTACCACATGCGCCGCTCCCAGCCCTCCATGGAGATCACCGTGAGCTTGACGGGGATCTTCCGCTCCGCCGCCACCATCCGAGCGAACTCGCCCATCGTCATGCCCGTCCGCACCGGGATGCGATGGGGAGCCGTGAAGGAGCGGAGGTCCGTGTCCATCACGGGACCCTCCACGATCGTCCCCGTGAGCGGATCCGGCCGGTCGAGCACTACCACGTTGACGCGATGCCGGGCCGCCTCCTCGAGCACATAGACGAGCGTCGTCAGGTAGGTGTAGAAGCGCACGCCGACGTCCTGGATGTCGAAGACGAGCGTGTCGAGGCCCTGCATCATGGCGGCGGTGGGCCGCCGGTCGCTGCCGTAGAGGCTCCACACCGTGATGGGCGGTCCCTGACCCGCGCCCGGGTAGGCGCCGTGCGGTACCCGCTCGTCGAGGGTCCCGTCGAGCCCGTGCTCCGGGGAGAAGATCGCCTGGAGGCGCAGCCCCTGCGCCTGAGCGAGGAGGCCAACGCCACGGCGGCCTTCGCCGTCCACGCCCGTCTGGTTGGTGATGAGCCCGATCACCTTGCCTTTGAGCGGCGCCCACTCCTGCTTCTCGAGCACGTCCAGTCCCGTGCTCACGCGGATGCGCGCGGTGCTCTCGGGCTTGACGATGGCCGCGGCCGGCGTCTCGCTCCCTCCGCCCTCAGGCGCGGCATTGGGAGAGAAGAGTTTGGCGCCCACCACCGCGCTCACCCGGCGGCGCAGCTCGACCACGGATCCTTTGCCCGCGGGATGCACGCGGTTGGTCAGGACGATGGCGTACGTCCGCGTGGGCGGATCCATCCAGATCGAGGTGCCAGTGAACCCGGTGTGCCCGACCGAGCCCAGGGGAAAGAAGGAGCCGAGGGTGCGCGAGTAGCCCGACGAGATGTCCCAGCCCAGCCCGCGCGTGGCCTCGCCCGCCTCGTTGGGGGCGAACATGGCGGCCACGGAGGCGGCCGAGAGATAGCGCCGTCCGTTGAAGATGCCGCCTGAGAGCAGCATGCGGCAGAAGCGGCCGAGATCGTCGGCGGTGGAGAAGAGGCCCGCGTGTCCGGCCACGCCGTGCAGCTCGCGGGCCCGAGGATCGTGGACCACCCCGCGCAGCATCACGCCCTGCACGAATTCTGTGGGGGCGATGCGGCTCCGCCAGGACTTGGGCGGATTGAACGTGGTATCCCGCATGCCCATGGGCTGATAGAAGCGCTTGCGGGTGAAGCGGTCGAGCGGCTCGCCGCTCACGCGGTGGACGAGCTCGGCCAGCACGATGAAGCCCGTGTCGCTGTAGTGAAAGGGCGCGGTGGCCGACGGCTCGCCCACGCTCGCCGCGAGATAGCGCATGGCCTCGGGGAAGCCCTTCGCCATGGCGTCCTTCGGCGGAATGTCGGCGAAGCCGGCGGTGTGCGTGAGCACGCGCCGGAGGGTGAGCCAGCTCAGCCGCGGCGACTGGAATTCTTTTAGGTAGCGCCCGAGGGGTGCGTCGAGGTCGAGCTTGCCGTCGTCCACGAGGGCGAGGATGGCCGGCGTAGTGGCGACCACCTTGGTGAGGGAGGCGATGTCGAAGATGGTGTCGGTGGTCACGGGCTCGATCGCCGGCGAGACGGCGCGCGAGCCCACCGCCTTCCGATAGAGCACGTGATCGCCCTGCCCGACCAGAATCACCTCGCCCGGGGCGTCGCCCGCTGCCACGGCATCCCGCGCGGCGCGATCGAGGTCGGACCAGTCGAGGCTCTGCCCGACCACGAGTGCGGGGAAAAGAAGGACGACGGCCAGGACGGCCGCGGAGCGCTTCAGCATGCTTCCATGATAGCGAGGTCGGCGCGCGGGGCCCTCGGGAAAATGACCTGCCTGCATGCTACGATTCGGCTGTCATGCAGCGCATTTTCGTGACAGGAGCCACGGGCTTCGTGGGCCACGCCGTGGTGCGCGCGCTCCTCGCGCAGGGCTTCCTCGTGCGCTGCCTCGTGCGGCCCGGTTCCGAGGCGCTGCTGCGGGGCTTCGAATCCATCGACCGTGTACCGGGCAACGTGCTCGAGCCCGACGCGCTGCCCGCCGCCGTCGCGGGCTGCGCGGGCATGATCCATCTCGTGGGCATCATTCGCGAGCACCGGGCCACCGGGGTGAGCTTCGATCGTCTCCACACGCAGGCCACCGCGAACATGCTGGGCGTGGCCCGCGAGGTCGGCGTCAAGCGCTACATCCAGATGAGTGCGGTGGGCACGCGCCCCGGCGCCGTGTCGCGCTATCACCGAACGAAGTGGCAGGCCGAGGAGGTGGTGCGGGCGAGCGCACTCGACTGGACCATCATCCGTCCCTCGCTCATCTTCGGTCCCGAGGACGAGTTCGTCTCCGTGCTCGCCCGGCTCATTCGCCGTTCGCCCGCCGTGCCCGTGCTGGGCGATGGGCAGTATCGCCTGCAGCCCGTGGCCGTGGAGCAGGTCGCGGAAGGGTTCGCGCGCGCGCTCCGGCTTCCCGTCACCGTGGGCCAGACCTACGAGGTGGGCGGGCCGGAGTCGTATCGCTTCGACGAGCTCCTCGACCTGATCGGCCAGGCCCTCGGTATGTTGCGCGTGCGGAAGGTTCACGTGCCCCTCGGGCTTGTCAAGGCCGTAACCCGCGCCCTGGGATGGCTGCCCTTCTTTCCCGTGACCATGGACCAGATCACCATGCTGGAAGAGGGCAACGTGACCGATCCCTCGCGCTTCTACGCCGATTTCAGCGTGAGGCCCGAGCCCCTCGCGGCCGGCCTCCGGCGGATGTTCCCCGCGCCGTGACCGAGAATCCCTTCCACACCACGGGGCTGCGCCACGGGAAGGACGATCCGCGCGGGCTCCGCGAGCGCATCGAGGCGCAGCTCGCCGAGCGCATCGAGGAAGCGGTGGAGATGGCGGCTCTGCATCTGCTCGTCGAGCTGCGGAAGCGCCAGGGCCGTCCCGCGCCGGAGACGGACAGCCGCGCGGATCGCGACGAATTCGCGGCGCTTACCACGGATCTGCTTCGGTACCTCGGCGAGACCTTCGCGCGCGAGGTCGAGCCCGCGCAGCGACGCGAGCTCGATGCGGCACGTGACGAGAGAGCCGATGCGCGCGCCCGCGAGCTCCACGGGCAGGTCTGGCTCTCGCGACAGCTGCCGGATTACTGGCAGCGCTTCGAGTCCCATCGTGCCGCGCATGCCGAGGCGCGGCTGGCCTCACCCCACCGGTCGAGCGGTCTCTTCAAGCGGCTCCTCGGATAGCCCGTCACGCTGCGCGACGGGTGCCTCCGGCGGCCGTCTGCTCCAGCTCGAGCTGGGCCACCGCCCAGAGATCTTCACAGGCCGCGAGGGCATCCTGCCACTCGGCGTAGTGGTCGAGCAGCACCTGACGCTTGGCGGATAGCCGGGCTTCCGCCTCGTCGAGGCGAAGACGCAAATCGGGAAGCTGGCGCTCGGACGCCTTGGCCACGCCCGCCCGGGTGGACGCCGCGATCCGGTCCAACAGGTGATGCAGCTCATCACGCAGTAAACGATCCATCGGGTTCATGACTGCCTCCTTCTCCCAGCATAGCGATAGACTCCAATACTAAACATGAGACGAGTGCTATGTCAACGGCCAGTCATGTCACCGGCCATTCATCGACAGCGCTCGGGCCTTCCCTCAGAGTCCAGGTCAATGCGCTGGCCTTTGCCGCACTGAGCATGGCCGGCATCCGCAGGTTTCTCCTGACCGTCGTCACCCTCGGTGTCCTCCACGCCATCGCCGTTCAGACGGTCGACCCCGCGGCGACTTCAACCGGCGCCCCATGACTGGCGTGGCGCTCGACGCGCAGGCCGTGAAGGCCTCGCGCTTCTCGGGCTATGCCGCCGGCGGGTCCGTGGATGCCCTCGTCCTCGGCTCGAGTCGGAGCATGATGATCGTCTGGGCCATCGTCGGCCTCGTAGCCGTGAACATCCTGCCCGAGACGTGGGATGTCCACTTCGGCGTCAGCCGCCGCTGGGCGGTCGCTTACGCGGTGGGCCTTTCATCGCCTATCTCTTCTTGAACGAAACGCCCACCGCGTTCCTCTACTATCAGTTCTGAGCATGGCGGGACGCGACCGGTGACGGGCAGTGGGGCGAGGACGGAGGCGTGAGGACCGTGCGTGGGGCGTGACGCGCGCCTCGTCCTCATCGCGAAGACCGCGCGCACCTTCTGCTATGGCTTTCTCGGGGTGCTGCTCCCCATCTACCTGACGGAGCTGGGCCTGGACGCGCGCGGGGTGGGGACGGCGGTGACTCTGACCCTCCTCGCCAGCACGGCCATGACCTTCGCCATCCGCTGGCCCGCGGAGCGCTTCGGGCCGCGGCTCGCCCTCGTGGCGCAGTCCGCCCTCATCGTGGTGTCCGCCATCCTCTTCCTCACCACCCGGCAGCCGTGGCTGGTGGTGGTGGCGGCCATGATCGGCAATCTCGCCGTGGGCACGGGAGAGACGGGGCCCTTCCTCGCCCTCGAGCAGGTCATCGTGACGCGGGCCACCGGCCGCGAGCGCCTGACCAGGGCGCTGGCCTTCTACAACCTCGCGGGCTACGCCGCGGCGGGGCTCGGCGCGGCGACGGTGGCCCGGGCGGGCGCCGCTCCTCGCTCGCTCTTCTCGGTCTTTCTCCTGAGCGGGCTCCTGCAGATCGCCGCCTACGCGCTCCTCTCGCCCCCGCGGCCACCCTCGGCGAGGAGGCGCGCCGCGACCGCCACCCCCTCGCGACCCTTTGTGCGGCGCATCGCGGCCATCTTCGCCCTCGATTCCTTCGCGGGCGGCTTCGTGGTGCAGAGCCTCATCGCGTACTGGTTCCACACGCGCTTCGATCTCGGGCTGGCCGAGCTCGGCTGGATCTTCTTCGGCGTGCAGATCCTCTCCGGCCTCTCCTTGATCTTGGCCGCCCGCCTCGCCCCGCGCCTCGGCCTCGTCAACACCATGATCTTTTCCCACCTGATCTCGAACCTGCTCCTCATCTGCGTTGCCCTCGCCCCCACCGCCTGGCTGGCCGTGGCCGCCCTCCTCGCCCGCCATCTCCTCTCGCAGATGGACGTGCCCACGCGCCAGACCTTCCTCATGCTCGCCGTGGAGGACCACGAGCGCGAGCACGCGGCGGCCGTGACCAACCTGAGCCGGACCCTGGCCCAGTCCGTCACGCCGGCGGCCACGGGCTGGATCATGCAGGGGCTCTCGCTCACCGCCCCCTTCTTCCTGGGCGGAGGGCTCAAGATCGTCTACGACGTGCTGCTCTACGCGGCGGTGCGGAACGTGGAGACGAAGTAGCCGGCGCTCAGCGGAGCATGCGCCGCATCCCGAGATCGACGAGCCGCGGCGCGATCACGCTGGCCACCGCGAAAAGCCAGGACGGCCGGAAGGGATAAACCTCGGGGCGGGGGCGCCGGATGCAGCGCAGGATCGTGCGCGCCACGTGCTCGGACGACTGGATCGGACCCTGAGGTCCGGGGCCGGCCCGCCGAGCCTCCACCTCGTGGAATTCCGTGGCGGTAACGATCGGGTAGACGAGGCTCACATGGATCCCGCTCCCCGTGAGCTCCACGCGGAGAGCCTCGCTGAGCCCGCCCAGGGCGAACTTGGTCGCGCTGTAGGCGCCCCGAAACGGCACGCCGCGGCGCCCCACGATGGACGAGACGTTGATGATGTGGCCGCGCCCCGCCCGCCGCATCCAGGGGAGCACGGCCTGCGTCGCGGTGAAGACGGCCATCACGTTCAACTCGAGGAGCTCGCGGAACTCCTCGGGCTTGGTGTCCTCGACGATCGTGGAGAGCCCGCGCCCCGCGTTGTTGACGAGGACGTCGACGCCGCCCCAGCGGGCGCCCACGTCGTCGACCATGGCGCGCACCGCGGCGGCGTCGGTCACGTCGAGCTCGTAGAGAAGGACGTCGCCACCCGCGATGCGCAGGGAGGCCGCGAGATGCTCCAGGCGGTCGCGCCGCCTCGCGCACACCGCCACGCGCATGCCACTGCCCGCCAGCACGCGGGCCGTGGCCTCGCCGATGCCGGCAGAGGCGCCCGTGACGATGGCGGTCCTGCCGGCCAGCCCTCGGGCCACCGGAACGGAGCTACTTGCCGGTGACGGCCTTGACGGCCTCTTGGGTGACGGAGACCATCCGGTCGAGCTCGGCCTCGGTGATGACGAGGGGCGGCGAGAAGAAGAGGTGCTCCTGGCGCGCCCGCGTGATGACGCCGCGCTTGCTCATCTCCTGCAGGATGCGCGCGCCGATCTTCTTGTCGGCGTCGAAGGGCTTCTTGGTCGCCTTGTCTTCCACGAACTCGACGGCGGCGAGGAGGCCCTTGCCGGAGCGGATATCGCCCACGTTGGGATGGCTGTCGAAGGCCGAGTGCAGGGCCTTGTGGAGCCGCGTGCCGAGGGTGGCCGAGCGCTCCGCCAGCTTCTCCCGCTCCATGATCCCCACGTTCTTGAGGCCGACCGCGCAGCACGTGGGATGGCCGGAGTACGTGTAGGCGTGCATCCACTTGTCCTCGGGCTTCACCGTATCCATGGCCTCCTTCACCTCCTTGGAGACCATGATCCCGCCCAGGGGGAGATAGCCGGAGGACACGCCCTTGGCGAAGGACATGATGTCGGGCAGGACGTTCCAGTGGGTCATGGCGAACCAGTGGCCGGTGCGGCAGAAGCCGGTGATCACCTCGTCGGCGATGAAGAGGACCTGGTGCTTGTCGCACACCTGGCGCACGAGGGGGAAATAGTCGTCGGAGGGATAAAGCACGCCGCCCCCGCCGTGGATCGGCTCGGCGATGAAGGCGGCCACCGTGTCCGGCCCCTCGCGCAGGATCGCCTCCTCGAGAAGGCGCGCCGCCGTCTGTCCCGCCGTCTCCCCCGGCTTGGCCCCTTCCTGCCGGTAGGGATAGCAGGTGGGGATGTGCACGAAGTTGGGCACGCGCGGCTCGAACATCTTCCAGTACGGCGACATGCCGGTGGCGCTCATGGCCTGCAGCGTCACCCCGTGATAGGCGAGCGTGCGCGCGATGATCTTCACCTTGTCGGGCTTGCCCTTGGCCTTCCAGTAGAAGCGCGCGGTCTTGAAGGCCGACTCGTTCGACTCCGCCCCCCCGCAGGTGAAGAACACGCCCTGCATGTTCTTGTACGAGATGGAGATGAGCTTCTCCGCGAGTTCCACCGCGGGGATGTTGGACGAGCCCGCGTAGGCGGAGAAGTAGGCGAGCTCGCCCATCTGCTCCGCGGCGGCCTTGGCCAGCTCCTCGCGTCCGTGGCCCACGTTGGTGTTCCAGAGCCCCGCGAGCCCGTCGATGTACTCGCGCCCCTGGATGTCCGTGATGGTGGCGCCGCGGCCCTTGACGTACACCATGGGCTCGAGGTGATCGCTCGGATGGTGCAGCGGATGGATCAGGTGGTCCTGGTCGGACTTGATCAGCTCTGCCGGCTGCACGGCCATGGAAGCCTCCTCGATTGATCAGCGATGATGGATGGACCTGGCGGGCGTGTGCGCCCGGTAGTCGCCGCCCGGGATGGGCACCGCCCCGCCGAGCGGCGCGACGTACCAATAGATGGACGCCGTCGCCTCTCCGCCAGACGCGAGCCTGACCCCGACCTCCCCGCGATGATACTGGCTGCCTTCCGCGGAGTCCAGCGCTTGCCACAGCTCGGGATCGGCGAGGCGATAGACCTCGCCGCGGATGCGGCCGCTCGTCCCGCGGAGGGCGGCGGGATAGGCGCCGAGGTCGAAGAGGAGACCCGGCACCTCGCCCTCGCCCAGGTACTCCGCCCGGCCCGCGAGGAGCCGGTGCAGGCCGAACCCCCGCATGAGTGTGCCGTAGACGAAGAGCAGATCAGTGGCCACGGAGGCGCGTCACGAAGTCCCGCAAAGCCTGCGCGTAGCGGGGGCCCGCGACCCGGACGAAGTCGTTGTGGTGGGCGCCGGGGACGGCCACGAGCATCTTCGGCTCCGGGGCCAAGTCGAAGAGCCGGCGGCCGTGCCAGAAAGGCACGATCTCGTCGTCCTCGCCATGCATGACGAGCACGGGGCAGCGCACCCGCCCGATCTTCGCCGAGTTGCGGAACTTGTCGAAGGGAAAGAGCGAGATGCGGGTCATCACACGGAAGGCGGAGAGGAACGGGCTCTCGAGCACGAGGCCGCCGAGGGGCCGATGGACGGCCAAATCCAGCGCCGCCCCGGCGCCCAGCGAGCGTCCGTAGGCGACGACGTGTCCCGGCTCCACCTGGAGCTCGCGCACCAGATAGTCGTAGGCCGCGTCGATATCGGCGTACACGTGAGGCTCCGACGGCGTCCCCTCGCTGCGTCCGTAGCCCCGGTAGTCATAGGCGAGCACGCTGAAGCCCGAGTCGGCGAGGACCGCGAGGAGCGGCATCAGGGAGCCCAGGTCCTCGGCGTTTCCGTGGCTCAGCAGCAGGGTGTACGTCGCCGAGGGATTCTTCCGGTACACCGCGGCGATGCGCTGACCGTCCTTCGTGGGCACCTTCAGGATTGCCGGCCCGTCGGGATAGCCGGGAGGGGGCGGCAGGAAGATGAGCCGGTCGGAGTAGAGCCATGCGCAGGCCCCCACCGCCGCATAGACGAGGGCGAGGGAAAGGATCACGCGGAGCAGCGAGGACTCGGCGATCACTCCCGCTCAGGGAGCGGATGACCTGGTGGGCTTCGGCGGCTCCTCACGGGAGCACGCGCCGTCCTTCCCTCAGCCGACCCGTATGCCGAAGCGCGGCAGGACGAAGCGGAGGAGGGCGACGCAGGCGACGAGCGCCCCGATCACGATCAGCGCGCCGAGGCCGTCCATCTACCCACCTGCCCCGTCCACGGCCTGGAGCACGGCGTTGACGAAGTCCCGCTCGGGGATGGCGCCCTCGAACTCCACGCGATCGTTGATGACGATCTTGGGCACGGCCATCACCTGGTAGCGCCGGGACAGGTCGGGAAACTCGTTGGCCTCGACGCACTCCGACCGGATCCGATCCGAGGCGATCGACATGTGCTGCGCCAGGCGCACGGCCCGGGGGCAGTGCGGTCAGGTGGGAGTGGCGAAGACCTTGATGGTGACGTCCTGGGCGAGCCCGGCCAGGGCGGCCTTGCTCTCCTCCTTGAGCTGCGCTTCGCCCCGCGACACCGCGATGATGGAGTCGATCAGGTTGGAGAACTCGTAGCCGGCGGGCACGCCCAGGAAGCGGATGCCGTAGTCCTTGCTCCCCTCCACCGCCACCGCGGGGGTGACGGAGATGCCGTAGGCGGCCGTCTCGTCGCGCTCGATGTACGGATTGAGCACCCTGACGGTGATCTTGTCGGAGAGCGCGCCCACTTCCTTGATCAGGGCCACCGCCTGCGAGTTGTTCTCCGACCCCAGCTCGGAGGCGAAGACGCTGAGGGTCACCGGGCCGCTCAGCTTCTCGAATTCTTTCTGGACTGCCTGCTCGTCCTGCGTCGTGAGGAATCCCATGGCGTCAGTATAGCCTCAGGCGCGCGGCTTGCCTCGGACGATCTCCAGCATGGCTCGATAGCCGGAAGGATCGATGCGGGCGTCGATCAGGGTCGGCCCCGGGGCACCCTGGGCGGCGACGAGGGCGGCCGTGAAGCCCGCCTCGTCGCTCACCGTCCGCGCCGCCACCCCGAAGGAGCGGGCGAGGGCGGCGAGGTCCGGGCCCGCGTAGCGCATGGAGGCTCCCGCGTAGCCGCGTTGCTCCTGCTTCACCTCGATGAGGGAGAGCGCGGCGTCGTCGAACACGATCACGGTGATGGGCAGGCGGAGCCTCGCCATCGTCTCGAGCTCCGCGGCGACCATCATGAACCCGCCGTCGCCCGTGAAGCAGAGCACGCGCTGCTCGGGGCAGACGAGCTGGGCCGCGATGGCCGCGGGCACGGCAAAGCCCATGGTGGCGAGGCCGTTCGAGATGAGGAACTCTCCCGGGCTGACCGCCTGCCAGTACTCCGCGGCCGGGAACATGTGCGCGCCCGCGTCCACGGTGGCGATGCTGCCCGCCGGCGTGTACTCGCGCGCGATCTGCACGATCCGGTGCGGGGCGAGGCCGGGCACGGCGACCTCCAGCGCGCGCTGGCGCTCCCGGCGCAGTCGGTCCACCTCGACCACGTCCCAGTCGGCGTGATGGTTCCGGAGGCGCGGGGCCAGCTCCTCGAGGATGAGGCCGAGATCACCCACCAGCTCGAGCACGGGGGCAAAGTATCTGCCGCGGCCACCCGACGGCGCACGCGCCAGGCTCAGCACGGGCGCCGTGTAGCTCCATCGGCGGGGAATCAGCTCCACGGTGTCGAGACCGAGGGCGACGATCAGGTCGGCACGGCCGACCACGGGCTCCTCGAGGGCGCCGCCCGTGAACACGCCGAACGCGAGGGGATGCGGATCGGGGAGCGCGCCCTTGGCCTTGTACGTCGCGAGGACGGGAGCAGGCAGCGCCTCCGAGAAGGCGCGCAGCCACTTCGCGTCGCTCGCGCGGCACTGCAGCCCAACCAGCACCACCGGCCGCTTCGCGCGCCTGATCATCGCCGCGGCGTCATCGAGCTCGGCCGGCGACGGCGGAGGCGCGGCGGCGGGCGTCACGCTTGCCGCGAGAGGCACCGCGGGCTCCCCCCCCACGTCGGCGGGGAGATCCAGATGGACAGGACCGCGCGGCTCGGCCAGACTGAGCTGGACGGCGTGAGCGATCCAGTGGCTCGCCGAATCCGCGGAGACGACCACGCTGCCCTTCACCAGCGGGGCAAGCATGGCGGCGTGGTCGAAGGCCTGGTGCGTGGTGTAGTCGAGGGCCGCGCCCGGGTGACGATCGGAGACGTAGATCACGGGGCTCCGGTCGAGGAAGGCGTGGGCGAGGCCGGTGGCGCTCGCGCTGACCCCAGGTCCGAGCGTGGAGAGCACGGCGCCGGGAGCGCCCGTGAGCTCGCCGGTGACCGAGGCCATGATGCAGGCCGCGCTCTCCTGGTGGCAGAGCACGAAGGGCAGGTCGGCGGTCCGCGCCGCCTCGAGGAGCTCGAGATTGGAGCCGCCCCCGGGCACGCCGAAGATTCGCGACACGCCGGCGCGGCGGAGCCCGTCGACGAGGACGCCGGCGACGGTGGGCATCAGGGCACGGGCAGGATCACGGTGGCGATGGCGGGCACCGTCACCTCGCCGGCGTTCTCGATCGAGAGCTCGAGCTCCACGCGGTCGGGCGGGATGGTCTTCCGCACGCGCCCGCGCACCGCGATGGTCTCCTGTTCCACGGGATAGCGTCCCCACTGCCGCGGGGTCTCGTATCCCTCCCACTCCCGCTTCACCACCTTGACGTCGTACGCCACGACGCGGACTAGCCAGCGAGGCGAGCGAGGACGGGTCGCATCCAGTCGAGGGCCTTGGCGATGTTGCCCTCGGAGTTGGCGTAGGAGAGCCGGAGGTAGCCTTCGCCGTACTGACCGAAGGCGGTGCCCCCGAGCACGGCCACCCCGCCCTCCTTGAGAATGGCTTCCGCTACCTGCGCGGATGGGCGCTTGAGGGCCGTGATGTTGGGGAAGACGTAGAATGCGCCCTTGGGCGTCCGGCAGCGCACCCCGGGCAAGGCATTGAGCCCCGCCACGATGAGGTCGCGCCGGCGCTTGAACTCCGCGACCATCTGGCGCACGGGCAGCTGGTCGCCCTGGAGGGCGGCGATGCCCGCCCACTGTGTGAAGGACGCCGTGCAGGAGTTCGAGTTCACCATGAGCCGCGTCACGTGCTCGGCGAGCGGGATGGGCATCACGCCGTAGCCCATGCGCCAGCCCGTCATGGCGTAGGCCTTGGAGAATCCGTCGAGGATGATCGCGAGGTCGCGCATGCCGGGAAAGCGCGTGATGGAGACGAACTCGCCCTCGTACAGGAAGGCCTTGTAGATCTCGTCGGTGAGCACGGGGATCTTGTAGTGGACGGCGATCTCCGCGATGCGGCCGAGCTGGTCGGCGCCGAGCACGCCGCCGGTGGGGTTCTGGGGCGAGTTGATGATGATGAGCTTGGTCTTCGTCGACGCCGCCTTCTCGAAGGCCGCCATGTCGAAGCCGAAGTCGCTCTCCTCGCGCAGGGGGATGGGCACGGGCTTGCCGCCCACGAAGTTGATCACCGACTCGTAGATGGGGAAGCCCGGGTTGGGATAGATCACCTCGTCGCCCGGATTCACGAGCGCGGTGATGACGAAGTACATGATGGGCTTGGCCCCCGGCGTCACCACGATCTCCTCGGGGGAGACGGGGATGTTGCGGGTCGCCCCCACGTCCTTGGCCACGGCTTCCCTCAGCTCGGGCAGCCCGGCGGCGGGACCGTAGTGGGTGGCGCCGTCGTCCAGCGCATGCTTGGCCGCCTCGCGGATGTGCTTCGGCGTATCGAAGTCGGGCTCGCCGATCTCGAGGTGGATGATCGCCCGTCCCTGCCGCTCCAGCGCCTTGGCGCGGGCCAGCACCTCGAACGCGGATTCCGTTCCCAGTCGCGACATGCGCTCGGCGAAGTTCATGATGGCGCCGATTATACTCGACGCTATGGAGCTCGTGGAAGTCGCCGCGGGCTGGTTCTGGATGGGATGGAGCGACGGACATCCGGGCGAGCGGCCCCGGCATCGCGTCTGGGTCGACGGCTTCGAGATCGGGCGCAGTCCCGTCACCAACGAGGAGTACGCGCGCTTCCTGGCGGCCACGGGAACGCCGCCGCCCCCGTGGTGGAGCGATCCCCGCTTCGCCGATCCGCAGCAGCCCGTGGTCGGCGTCAACTGGTTCGAGGCGGTGGGCTACTGCGAGTGGCTGTCGAAGGCCGACGGGCCGCATCGTCTCCCCACCGAGGCGGAGTGGGAAAAGGCCGCGCGCGGCGGCCTCGACGATGCGCGCTACCCGTGGGGAAGCGAGCGGCCCGACGTCGCCTCCGTCGATCGGCCGCCGAGAGTCTCGGAGACGCCAGCCAACCCACTGGGGCTCTTCGGGCTCTCCGGCGTCTGCCACGAGTGGTGCCTCGACTGGGAGGACGAGGCCTACTACGCGGCGTCACCGGAGCGGAATCCCACGGGCCCCGTGCGCGGCTCACGTCGGGTGTCCCGCGGCGGAGCCTGGCGACACCAGGACATGTGGAGCCCCGTGGCGCACCGCTCATCCCTGCCCCCGGCTCTCCGCTACTCGGACTACGGCCTGCGCGTGGTCCGGGACAGATCGCTCGCCTGACCGGGCCGCCGCATCGCCCGTGGCGGAGGCCTCAGAGATGCGCCACGGCCTCGATCTCGACGAGGGCGCCCGCGGGCAGCTTGGCCGCCTGAACCGTGGAACGCGCGGGCGGCTCGCTGCCCGCGTGCCGCTTGTAGACCTCGTTCATCTCCGCGAAGTCCTCCATGCGCGCGAGGAAGACCGTGGTCTTCACCAGCCGGTCGAGCCCACTGCCCGCCGCCTCCAGGATGGCGCGCAGATTGGCGAAGACCTGCTCGGTCTGCTCGCCGGCGGTGGCTCCCGTAAGCGTGGTCTCGCCGGGCTTGAGGGCGATCTGGCCGGAGACGAAGACGAGGTTGTCCACCTTGATCGCCTGCGAGTACGGCGCGCCCTGGAGCGGCGCGGGCGCCTTGTCGGTCCGGACGACGAGCTTCTTCGGCATCAGGGTCTCCTCTCGACGATGGATGATGCGGTCACGGCAATCCTTCGACCGGCGCGCCGCCGACCTCGACGGCGAGGGCACGCAGATCGTGCAGCTGCTCCTCCGCCCTCGAAACGGTGTGGTCGAGCAGCGCGTGGCCCGTCTGCGGCCCGCGGCCGGTCTCGATGATACGGGTGAACTCGCCGGAGCCCGCGCCCTCGAACCAGCCCGCGACCCGGCCCCGCACCAGAGCGCCGTAGCGCGCAACGGCGGGCCCATCCACCAGATCGGGCGGCGCGGCTTCCCGGAGCCACACCTCGGGCAGCTCGCCCACGTCCATGCCGTCGACGTAGGCGAGCCCCCGCCGGAAGAGTCGGAACGCGAGGTCGCGAACACACCCGTCGCCCGAGGGGAGCGGCCGGTCGAGGGCCCGGATGGGGAGAGCCCCGACCAGCTGTTCTCCGTGGGCGAGGATGGTGTCGAGACGCGCGCCCAGCTCCCGCGGCGGCCGCATGGCCCTAGCCTGGATTGTTCACGAACGCGGAACGCCAAGCGGATCGGGACCCGTCGTCGGGGGCGGGGGAGCGCTCCCGCTGCGTCACCCACTCGCCTGAATCGCCGCTCTCCGGACGGCGCACAGGCTTCGGGGGTCCCACTCCGCCGGAGCGCTCCCCCGCCCCGACGCCACCCGCCCCGATCGCACGTGCGGACCTCGTGAATAATCCGGGCTAGCGGTCGTTCGTCGGCGGGCTCACGCCTCCAGGAACTGCCGCACGGCGCGCTCGAACGCCTCGGGCGCCTCGGCAGGGACCGAGTGCCCCGCCCCGGGGATCTCGACGAGCTGGCTGCCCGGGATCAGGTCGAGCATCCGCTTCGCCGTGTCGGGCGAGAACACGTCGCTCTCGGAGCCGCGCACGATCAGGGTCGGCGGCGTGATCTTTCCCACCGCCGGCCAGAGGTCGACCGGAGGAACGGTTCCCTGGCGCCGCTGGTCGCGGAGGAATCTGTCGTACTTCCACGTGTACCGCCCATCGGGCAGCTTCTTCACGCCGTGCTCGACCCGGTAGCGCAGCGCCGCCTCGGCCGCAGCGGAGGCGAGCGTGACGTGCGGGCGGAGGTAGGCGACGGCCTCGTCGACGGACCCGAAGTCTTCCGGCGCCTCGCCCGCCATGCGAGCGATGCGTGCCGCGCCCCTCGGATCGATATCCGGGCCGATGTCGACGATCACAAGTTTCTCCACTTTGGTTGGATGGGCGGCCGTCAAGGCTATCGAGTTGCGCCCGCCCATCGACAGCCCAATCAGGACGACGGCGCGGAGTCCCAGCCGATCGTGAACGGCGCGAATGTCGCGCGCGTGGTCGTCGGGTCGGTAGGCGCCGTCCTTGGCCCAGTCGCTGTCGCCGTGGCCGCGCTGGTCGAGCGCGACGACGTGGTACCGGTCGCACATCGCCCGCGCAAAGGTGTCCCACGTGTGCGCGTGGCCCGAGAATCCATGCAGGAGCAACATCGGCGGGGCTGCGTCGTTGCCCCAATCGAGGTAGTGGAGCCGGAGCCCATCAGTGTCGACGTATCGGTCGTGCGGTGTCCTGTCAGTGGCCATGGTCGAATCCTTTCCTCCCCGTCAGGGCGCGGGGCGCAGCATATGGGCGTTGAGTCGATGCAGCACGTTGAAGCGCTCGGGCGTCCACGCGCTGAGCATCGCCGCGTGCTCCTGGTCGAAGCGCTCGACCTCGGCGGGAGACAAGGCCGCACCCACGCCGCGGCAGGCTCTCATGCGCCCGCGCCAGCCTTCGCGCGTAAATGGGATCGCCTCGTCATAGACGAACGAGCCCGCGAGTGTGAAGTCTCCCCGCACCCACCGCGGAACCGCGGGCACGCCGCCGCTCCAGTCCGCCGCCGTCCACTGTGGATTGAAGCGCAGCACGAGCTCTTCGGTCCGCCGCGCGATGGGATCGAGCCGCGGCAAGTACGTGAAGTGCGAGACCACGAGCACGCTGTTCGGGGCGAGCAGGCGCTTCACCTCGGCGACGGCGCGATCCCGATCGAAGTAGAGCCAGCACTGATTTGCCGTCACCACGTCGAACGAGGAGGCGGGAAGCCCCGTGTCCTCTGCGGGGGCAACCTGGAACTCCACCGCGAGTCGCTCGCCTCGGGCCAGTGCCCGCGCAACCTCGATCTGTTCCGCAGAGATGTCCACGCCCACCGCGCGGCATCCCGCCAGGGCGAACTCGCGCGGGAGCACACCCGTCCCGGTGCCCAGATCGAGAATGCGCTGGCCCTTCACCCCCACGCCGAGCTCCCGCAAGCGCTCATAAAAGCTCGCCGGAGGGCCCGGCCGAAACTCCGCATAGTCGGACGAGGTCCGTCCCCAGTCGATCGAGCGGCCAGGGTCGATGGGCGTCATGCCGGGGATTCTAGCCCTTGGCCTCGTCGGGCGAAACCCGGCGAGTGGGCAGGGCGTTTCCGTCGATCCGTGCTCCGAGCGCGGCCAGTTTCCCTTCGACTAGCCATGCCACCATTGATCTACAATGCCCGCGGGTTCCACCGGGAGGGTGAGGCGATGACACTCGACAAGCCGCGGATCACCGCGATGCTGCGCAGCATGATCCTGATCCGGGAGTTCGACGAGCTGGCCATCCAGCTCCGCGTGGCCGGCAAGATCTATGGGGCGGTGCATCCCTACGTGGGTCAGGAAGCGATCGCCGTCGGGGTGTGCGCGAACCTGACGCCGAGCGATCGCGTGACCAGCACCCACCGCGGCCACGGACACTGCATCGCCAAGGGCGCGGACATCCGGCGGATGATGGCCGAGCTGTTCGGCCGCGTGGACGGCTATTGCAAGGGCAAGGGCGGCTCCATGCACATCGCCGACTTCACGGTGGGGATGCTCGGCGCCAACGGGATCGTCGGAGGCGGCCTTCCCATCGCCTGCGGGGCAGCGCTGGCCGCCCAGTTCGACGGGCGCGGCGACGTGACCGTCTGCTTCTTCGGGGACGGCGCGGCCGCCGAGGGCGAGTTCCACGAGGCGCTCAACATCGCGGGGCTGTGGAAGCTGCCCATCGTGTTCGTCTGCGAGAACAACCAGTACGCGGCGAACAACGCGGTGGCCGTACAGCACCCGCAGGTCGACATCGCCGCGCATGCCGAGGTGTACGCCATGCCGGGCGTCGTCGTTGACGGCAATGACGTGCTGAAGGTGCATGCGAGCGCGGGCGAGGCGGTGGGGCGGGCCCGGCGCGGCGAGGGGCCGAGTCTCGTCGAGTGCAAGACCTATCGCTGGCACTTCCACGCCATGCGGAACGCCATCCCACCAGAAACGCGCCCGGCCGACGAGATCGCCGCCTGGAAGGCTCGCGATCCCATCGCGCGGCTCGAGCAGCACGCTCTAGGACAGGGCCTGCTCTCGGCCGCCGAGATCGGCGCCATCCAAGAGCGCGTGCGGGGCGATCTCAACGAGGCGGTAGACTTCGCCGAGCAAAGCCCCTTCCCCGATCCAAAGGACCTGCTCGTCGACATGTTCGCCAGGTGACGCGACGAGGATCGATCATGCGCGAGATCACGTTTCAGCGGGCGCTCGAGGAAGCCGTGGCCGAGGAGATGCGGCGCGATCCGAAGGTCATCACGATGGCGACGGACTTCACGGGCGACCCCATCAAGGAGTTCGGCCCGACGCGCGTGCGCTTCACGCCCATCTCCGAGGCGGCGCTGACCGGCATGGGCCTCGGGGCGGCCGGGTGCGGCCTGCGCCCCATCGTGAACTGGCGGATGGTGACGTTCTCGTTCGTCGCCATGGATCAGATCGTCAACCAGGCGAGCAAGATCCGTTACATGTTCGGCGGGCAGGCGGACTTCCCGGTGACCTACCGGTGCACGACCGGCGGAGGGATCGGCCTCGCCGCGCAGCACTCGCAGAGCCCGTACTCGATGTGGATGCACCTGGCCGGGCTCAAGATCATCCTCCCCTCCACTCCCGCGGACGCCAAGGGTCTGCTCAAGAGTGCCATCCGCGACAACAATCCCGTGGTCTCCTTCGAGTGCAGCCGGCTGGCCACGGTCACCGGCCCCGTGCCCGACGGGGACCACCTCGTTCCGCTCGGCGTGGCCGAGGTGAAGCGGCCGGGCACGGACGTGACGATCGTGGGCCTCGCCTACTACGTGGGTGAGGCGCTCGGCGTGGCGGAGGAGCTGGCCGCGGAGGGCATCTCCGTGGAGGTGATCGATCCGCGGACGCTCGTGCCCCTGGACGTCGAGGCGCTTCGCGCGTCGGTACGGAAGACCGGCCGCGTGGTCATCGTGGACGAAGCGCCTCCGACATGCTCGGCCGCATCGGAAATCGCCTCGCTGCTCGTGGAAGATCCCGAGACGTTTCGCGCCCTTCGGGCTCCCGTGCGCCGCGTCTGCGCCGTCTCCGTGCCCGTGCCCTACAGCCCGCCGCTCGAGCAGGCCGCGCTCCCGCGCCGTCGCGACATCAAGTCGGCCGTCTACGAGGTCCTGAAGGACCCCGTGCGCTCGCTCTAAGGACCGTCTCGCCGACCTGAGTCGAAGGCCATCAGGCCTGGCGGTCACCGCCCTCCGGGCGCCGCGTGGCATCGCGCGAAGGATAGATGACGCTCTCGGCGAAGCGGTACATCCAGTCGATCGCGTCCTGGGCCAGGTAGTGGGGCTCGGAGCCCCGGATGGCGGCCAGGCGCTCGGCGAGGATGTTGCGCCGCACCTCCGAGGTGAGGGTGTTGAGGCGATGGTAGGCCTCGGACACCGAGCGTCCGAGGGTGGTGACGCCGTGGTTTTCCATGAGGATCGCGTTGGTGCGTGCGATGAAGTCGGCGATGGGGCCGACGTCGTTCTCCACGTCGAGGTGGGAGGGCACGACATACGGAGGCAGCGCCATGACGTAGGGGAACTCCAGGGAGAGCACGCGCAGCTCCTTGACCCCACCGGCGGCGAAATAGGCGATGGTCTCGTCGTGATGCGCGTGGATGACGGCATGAACATCGGGCCGGAGCCGCAGAATCTCGCGGTTCAGGTTGTGGCCGACACTGGTCGGTACGTGGCCGTGGAGCAGCGCCGGCGTCGGGATGTCCGTGACCACGACGTTGTCGATGGTCATCTCCTCGAGCGACACCTCGGCGTGCTTGGTGTAGGCCACCCCGTGCGGGAAGTCCGGGTGAGCGGCGCGGATGGCGATGTTGCCAAGCGAGTTGTGCACGTAGCCGCGGGCCACCACCAGGCGCGCGTAGCGGAGCAGCTGGTCGGCGATGCGCGTGTCGAACGCAATCTCGGTCATCGCTTCTCCTTGAGCCGCAGCTCCTCGAACGGGGCGGTGTACGGGTACGACGTGACGAGCGACACCGCGGCCTCTTCCACGCGCGGACCGATCGCGTTGATGGGCGCGTTTTCCCAGACCGGCGCGAAGACGACGCGGTCGGCGAGCAGGCGCTGGATCTGGTGCAGGAGCTCCTCGCGCTTCTTGCGGTCGAGCTCGCGGGCCTGACGCTGGAAGAGATCCTCGACCTCGGGCAGCACCCCGTACGCGTAGAGGCCGCCGCGAGTGGCCATCCCCTCGATCCGGGTGGCTGCGTTGCCCCCCGCGCCCTGGGCGGCCAGCAGCACGCCGTGCAGCTTCTTCTCGCGCCAGGCGGTGAGGAACGCCGCGCGCTCCATGGTACGCATGCGCATCTTGATCCCCACCGCGCCCAGGTTGCCCACGATGGCCTCGGCCATCGAGAAGTAGGGAGGGTTCGGCGTCAGCTCACCCCCGTCGAAGCCGTTGGGAAAGCCGGCCTCCGCCAGGAGCTGACGAGCGCGCTTGGGATCGAAGGGCGGCGGATCGAGCGGGAGCGCGAACTCCATGTGGCGGGGCACGATGCTGTTGGTCATCCCCGCGAAGCCCAGGAACTCGGCCTCGTTGATCGCCTTGCGGTCGACAGCGGTGCTCGCGGCCAGCCGCACCCGTCGGTCGGCCCAAGGTGACTTCGGATTCCACTGGTCGAGGAAGTCGAGGAAGAAGACGGCGTTGCTGCGGTGCGCGCTGATCTTGAACCCCGGACTGCGGCGGAGCTCTTCGGCCACCGCGCCGCTGAACGTGTAGGCCACGTCCACGTCGCCGCTCTTGAGGGCGGCCGCGCGCGTCGTCTCGTCGGGGATGCTCTTGAGGATCACGCGCTTGACGCTCGGGGCCTTGCGCCAGTAGCCGTCGAAGGCCTCCAGGACGAGCTCAACCCCGGGAGAGAACGAGACGACCTTGTAGGGCCCGGCGCCCACGGGCGCCTTCTTGAACCCGTCATCGCCCACGCGCTCGACGTACTTCTTCGGCACGATCCAGCCGCTGCCCGTGGCGGTGGTGCCGTAGAAGGTCATGAAGTCGGGCCACGCCTCCTTGAGCACGAAGCGCACCCGGCGGCTGTCGACGACCTTGACTTCCTTGACCTTACTCTTCAGCAGCGACGCGGCCCCACCGCGATAGCGCTCGAAGGAGAACTTCACGTCCTCGGCGGTGACCGGCTCGCCGTTGTGGAACTTCGCCGGCCGCAGCACGAAGTCGAAGGTGAGCCCGTCCGGCGACATCGACCATGACTCGGCCAGGCAGGTCGTCATGGGCCCGGCCGGCATCGGCTTCACCAGGGCGTCGTGAATGGCGTAGAGCACCATGAACGGAGAGATCGCGGATTCCGTCTCGCCCGGGTCCAGCCATCGGGGCGCCACGGTGACGTGAGCACCGATGGTGAGCTGTCCCTCGGCGGCGTGGGCGACCGCGGGGCTGACCAGCGTCGCGCCGAGTAAGAGCAGCACCGCCCCTGCCGCCAGTGGTCGCCACGAAAGTTGCATGGGTTCGCTCCCTTTGCGGATCGGTCGTGATTCGCCATATCGCCGCGGACGGCGCTCGGTCGCAAGCGACCGCATCAATCGCACGCCCTCTCGTCAGGGCTTGGTCAACGTCAAGCCGATCACCGTCGCGTCTGTGTTGTGCGCGAAGCGAACCCCATACACGCCGTCGGTGGACTTGAGCTTCCCGTCGGTGACAAGGGCGGACCGATCGTACGTGCCGACCACGGTGCCATTGATCGCGCACTCCACGTTGTCGCCCTTGACGGAGAGGGCAATCTCCTGCGTCACCGGCTGTCCCTGACCGGCGGCCTTGTTCACGGCGGCGTGGGCCGTGCCCCGGCCGTTCATCTGGAAGGGAGTGGGACCGAAGCCGCGCACGATGAAATTGCCGTTCCCGTACGCCGCACAGTAGAGATAGCTCTGCCGATCGGTTCCCATGTCGTTCCCCGCGATGAAGATCCCGTACGGGTGCGGGTGGTTGTTCACATTCATGTACTTCGGCTCCTTGAACGTCGCCTTCACCGTGTAGTTGCCGCTCGCCTTGTTGTCCGCGCTCCAATAGACGACGGCGGGGCCTGTCGTCACGTGCAAGGCATCGCCTTCCTTGACGAGCTTGGCGTTGCTGAGCTTTTCACCAGCGGCCATCTCCTTGGGGTCTATGCTTCCGAGCCACCCCGGAACGGCGATTCCGCCCCCTTCGACCGCCCGGTTCGCTTCCTGGGCGCGGACGCGGGGCGTGACCTGAATCATCGGCAGGATGGTGACGACAAGTGCGAGCACATGCACGCGCCGTATGGTCCGTCCGCTCCCGCGAATGCGCATGGGGTACATTCCTCCTCCTGCGGCAACGAGGCTAGGCTGGCATAGGGCGGAGAGAATCCCTAATATGTTGGGCGATCGTGCCAGAGGCCGGGGTAGAGGTCAAACGGTCCGGCCCCAATGGAGAGGAAGACTCCCATGCGATACGAAGGCCAGATCGCCGAGACGGTGATGATGCGCGGGCACGAGGGTGACACGATCGACGCCTATCTCGCCCGCCCGCTGGGCGCCGTGCTCTACGCCGGCGTCGTCGTCATCCATCACATGCCGGGCTGGGACGTGGCGACCAAGGAGATCGCGCGGCGCTTCGCCCATCACGGCTACGTGGCCATCTCGCCCAATCTCCACTTCCGCGAGGGCAAGGCCACTCCGGAGGAGAACAGCGCGAGCGTGCGCGCGGCGGGCGGCATGCCCGACGACCGCACCATGGGCGACGTGCAGGGCGCCATCGACTACCTGCGCGCGCTGCCGTACCTGAACGGAACGGTCGGCGTCATCGGCTACTGCTCAGGCGGCCGCCAAGCCTATCTCGCCGCCTGCACGCTCCGCGGCATCGATGCCGCCGTCGACTGCTACGGCGGCGGCGTGGTCGCCAAGCCGGAGGAGCTGACGCCGAGGCAGCCCGTGGCGCCCATCGACTTCACCAAGGATCTCCAGTGCCCGCTCCTCGGCCTCTTCGGCGTGGAGGACGCGCGCCCCTCGCCCGACGACTCCGCGAAAACGGAGGCCACCCTCAAGCAGTACCACAAGACGTACGAGTTCCACACCTACGACAACGCCGGTCATGCCTTCTTCGCCGTCGACCGCCCTCTGTATCGCCAGCACGCGGCCATCGACGGCTGGCAGAAAGTGCTGGCCTGGTTCGGGAAGCACCTCGCGTAGACGCCGCGTGCGCCTCCGCGCCGCCATGCGCTCGTGACGCTCGCTTGTGCGTGCTGCAGGCACAGTGTATGGTGGCGGCCGTTGATCCGAACCTCGCCAGGAGGCTCACCATGACGGCACGACGCGCCCTCGTCTCGATGACCGTGATCGCGCTGGCCCTGAGCCTCGCCGCGCTTCCTGTGGCGGCCCAGCCCGCGGGCACCTTGCTTGTCGGCCTGGTGGCCGAGCCCGTCAACCTCGATCCGGCCCAGGTCACGGATCTCAACTCGAACCGTGTGGGCCGGCGCGTGGTCGAGACGCTCGTTACCTTCCCCGACGAGAGCACGCAGGTGGTGCCGGGCCTCGCCGAGTCGTGGACCATCTCCAAGGACGGCCTCCAGTACACCTTCAAGCTCCGCAGCGGCGTCAAATTCCACGACGGCACGCCGCTCAACGCGGAGGCGGTCAAGTTCTCCATCGAGCGGCAGATCAACACCGAGCATCCCGCCTACAAGCTCGGAAAATATCCGTTCGCCAACTACTTCTTTGGCAACGTGAAGGCGGTGGAGGTGCTGAGCCCCGAGCGCGTCGCCTTCCTCCTCAAGGAGCCGCGCGCTTCCTTCCTCGCCATCCTCACCTCGGGAGCTGCCTCCATCGTGAGCCCCACTGCCGTCATGAAGTCGGGGCCGGACTATCCGAGCCATCCCGTGGGCACCGGACCCTTCCGCTTCGCCTCGTGGGATCGCGGGCAGCGTATGGTTCTCGAAAAGAACCCCGCGTACTGGAAGCAGCCCGTCAAGGTGGAGCGAGTGATCTATCGCCCCATCGTGGAGGACCAGGCGCGGCTGACCGAGCTCATGACGGGCGGCCTCGATCTCATCGTGGGCGTGCCCGCGGACTACGTGAGCAAGCTGGAGCAGAGCCCGAACGTGTCGATCCTCAAGCAGACGGGCGCGCACGTCTGGTATCTCGGGATCAACAACCAGAAGAAGCCCTTCGACGACAAGCGCGTGCGGCAGGCGCTGAACTACGCCGTCAACAAGGACGCCATCGTGCGCGACGTGCTGAAGGGCACGGGCACCCTCTCGAAGGGCCCCGTGCTGCCCGGCACGTGGGGCGCCGACGCCGCTCTCAAGGCGTATCCCTACGATCCGGAGAAGGCCAAGAAACTCCTCGCGGAGGCGGGCTATCCGAACGGCTTCAGCACCACCCTGTGGGTGCCGGAGTCGGGCTCGGGGATGCAGGCGCCCGTGGCCATGTCTACCGTGATGCAGTCGAATCTCAAGGCGGTGGGCGTCAACGTGACGCTCCAGACCATGGAGTGGGGCGCGTATCTGACCAAGCTCCGCTCCAAGGAGCAGGAGCTCTTCGCGCTCTCCTGGATGGCGGGCACGGAAGACCCCGACATGGTCATGTATCCACTCCTCCACTCGAGCCAATGGACGCCGGTGGGGCCCAATCGCGCGCTCTACAAGAACGCGCGCTTCGACGAGCTCCTCCAGCAGGCGCGCCTTACCACGGACCAGGCCAAGCGCGCCCAGCTCTACAAGGAAGCGCAGCGCATCCTCGTGGACGACGCCCCGTGGGTCTTCGTCGACCACGAGATCCAGATCGCCGCCTTCACCAAGCGCGTGCAGGGCTTCAAGCTCCACCCGAGCTTCGACCTCCGCGTGGAGACGATCTCTCTCAAGTGAGCGCAGGTCCGTGAGGAGCTACCTCGCGCGGCGGCTCCTCCTCCTCGTGCCGGTGCTGGTGGGCGTGTCGGTGGTCGTCTTCCTCGTGCTGCACCTCTCGCCCGGCGATCCCGCGGAGATCATGCTGGGCTCACAGGCGACGCAGGAGGACCTGGCGCGCCTGCGCCGCGAGCTCGGCCTCACCGAGCCGCTCCACGCGCAGTACCTGCACTGGGTCGCCCACGTGGCCCGAGGCGATCTCGGCCGCTCCCTCTGGATGAAGCGCCCCGTTCTCGACGAGGTGCTCAACCGCTACAAGGCGACGCTCGTACTCACCGCGAGCGGGCTCCTGCTCTCCACCGTTGGCGGCATCGCCCTCGGCGTCGCCTCCGCGGTGCGTCCGCACTCGTTCCTCGACCGCGTGAGCGCCGTCACCTCGCTGTTCGGCGCGAGCATGCCCGTGTTCTGGCTGGGCATCGTGCTCATGGTGGTCTTCTCGCTCTGGCTGGGCTGGCTCCCCGCCTCCGGCATGTGGGCGCCTTATGGCGAGGGCGGTCTGCGTGACCTCCTCGCCCACCTCGTGTTGCCCGCGGTGACGCTGGCTGCCGCCTCGCTCACCATCATCGCGCGCCTCACGCGCAGCGCTATGCTCGAGATCCTGAGCCAGGACTACATCCGCACCGCGCGCGCCAAGGGCCTCGTCGAGCAGCGCGTGGTCTTCCGTCACGGCCTCAAGAACGCGCTCATCCCCATCGTCACCGTGGTGGGCGTGCAGGCGGGCTACCTGCTGGGTGGCGCCGTCCTCACGGAGACGGTCTTCGCGTGGCCGGGTGTGGGGCTGCTCATGGTGCAGGGCATCCTCGCCCGGGACTTTCCCCTCGTGCAGGGCTGCGTCCTCGTCATCGCGCTCACCTTCGTGCTGATCAACCTCGCCGTGGACCTGCTCTACGCCTGGCTCGACCCGCGCATCCAGTATGAGTAGGCACTGGACGCGCAATCAGCTCGCGCTCCTCGCCCTGATCGTGCTGGCGGGCGTGGTGCTGGCCGCCTGCCTCGCGCCGTATCTGCCCCTGGCCGATCCCGACGCCGTGGACACCGTGCAGCGCCTCAAGCCGCCCTTCACGCCGGGCCATCTCCTCGGCACCGACGAGTTCGGCCGCGATCTGCTCTCGCGGCTCGTGTGGGGCGCGCGCGTCTCGCTGCTCGCGGGAGCGGCCACCGCGGCCGCGGCCATGCTGATCGGCGTGCTGCTGGGCGTGCTGAGCGGCTATTACTCGGGCTGGCCGGAGACGGTGATCATGCGGCTCACGGATATTCTCATGGCCTTCCCGTACATCCTGCTTGCCATCGCCATCGTGGCGGGGCTGGGCCCGGGCCTGCGCAACGCCATGATCGCCATCGCCATCGTGGGCTTTCCCCTCTACACGCGGCTCGTGCGCGGCATCGTGCTCTCCGTGCGCGGCCGCGAGTTCGTGGAGGCCGCGCGGGCCCTAGGCAGCACGGACCGGCTGATCCTCGTGCGCCACATCGTGCCGCAGCTCCTCTCCCCGGTGATCGTGGCCTTCAGTCTCGACGTGGGGGCGAAGATCCTCGCCACCGCGGGGCTGTCTTTCCTGGGGCTCGGCACCCAGCCGCCCACGGCGGACTGGGGCAGCATGCTCGCCACGGGACGGCAGTTCGTGATCCTGAGCCCGCACGTGGTCCTGCTGCCCGGGCTCGCCATCTTCGTGATCGTGCTCGCCCTGAACCTGGTGGGCGATGCCCTCCGCGACTTCCTCGACCCGCGCACCTACTCGAGCTAGGCTGGACTAGTCACGAACTCCGCACGTGCGATCGGGCGGGTGGCGACGGGAGCCGCCCGTCTCGCGCTCACAAGTTCGTGACTAGTCCGGGCTACTTCCCGCCCTTGCTGCGGACCTCGACGCCCGCCCACTTCTCGTAGAGGGAGATCACGCCGGCCATGTCGAGGCTGCCGAAGCCCTCGGCGTGCGCGGTGTCGTACGTCTGGCGCACGGCAGAGGTCACGGGCATGGGTAGCCCGAGGTTGGCGGCCATGTTCAGGCCCAGCGCCACGTCCTTCCGCGAGAGGTTGATGCCGAAGTAGGGGGTGAAGTCGCCCGCGAGCACGTTGGGGAAACGCTTGATGAAGTGGTGCGAGCGCCCGCCGCTCGTGGAGAGGATGTCGTAGAGGCGCTGCGGGTCGAGCCCCGCCCGCACCCCGAGGACCATGGCCTCCGCGGCCACCGCCACGTTGCCCACGGACATCACGTTGTTCACGATCTTGATGATCTGCCCAGAGCCGAGCGGCCCGATGTGATGGATCTCGTGGCCGAGCACACTCAGCACGGGACGGCAGCGCTCGAGCACGCTCTCCTCCCCGCCGATCAGGAAGATCAGCTTGCCGCTCCCCGCGTCGGTGGGGCCGCCGCTCACCGGAGCGTCGAGACACTCCACGCTCTTCGCCTTCGCGACCTTGGCCACCTCGCGCCAGCTCTCGGGGTCGGTGGTGCTCACGTCGATGAAGGTCATGCCCGCCCGTGCGCCCGCGATGGCACCGTCAGCCGCCTCGTAGGCGCGGCGCACAGTGGCCACGTCGGGCAGGCTCGACAGCACCACGTCGGAGACCTCAGCGACACGGGCCGGCGACGACGCCAGCGTCACGCCGTTGGCCTTCGCCTTGCCCGCGCGCGTCTGATCGGGCTCGTAGCCTGTCACCGTGAAGCCGGTCTCCACCAGCCGTCGCGCCATGGGACCGCCCATGGTGCCCATGCCAAGGATGCCGATCCGCGGTTTGTCGGCCATGCTTCGCTCCTCCCCTTGTAGTCACTCAAGTCGGGTCACCATTGTCTCTCAAACGACGGGAACCCTATACCATGACGACGCAATTCCATCGCTCGCTAACTTAGTTACCGCGCTCGCTATCATCTTTGCCCCTGGGTGAACCCTCAGTCTTCGCGTAGCAAGACGTAGCATAACGTACAGGTCTACCTTCCTCTAAGTCATCCGCCCTCCCGTATTCCTGCTGGCTTACGATGCTCATGGCGTCGAACACTCGAGACGATGACAGGACGTGTGAGCCTTGGCGGTGAGCGCAGGGGAGTGGTGGGCGCCGATTCGAGCCAAGGTCGCTCCAGAGCGCGAGGACGGCCCCAGCGGGGGGAAGTCGGTCCTCCGGCTCAGGCGGCTCCTTCTCAGAGTTTTTGTTCAGAAAACCCCGAGCCACTCACTCGGGCAGCGAGCCATCGACTAACTTCTCTTTCGAGTGAAGCGGGGCTGGCTCAGTTGCTACACATCACCTACTGGATAACTTCATCCGCCCGCCCCAGC
>JBKOVG010000447.1:0-4306 GCA_046723845.1 Candidatus Methylomirabilota bacterium
GTCCCGCGGGCTCCGGCTCGGACGCCGGCTCGGGCAGGTCCCGTCCGACCAGCTTGCCGGCGTGATACGCACGGTCGATCAGCATCCGCATCGGGCTGGACAGGTCCAGGACCGTGCTGCCGTACCACCGTTCGCGGAACGTGTGCTCGATGTCGGCCAAGGCCGGCCCGCGCACCGAGGCCTGGACGTCGTGCCACGGCGGGCGCTCGCCGTACCCGTCGGGAAACTCCATCGCCTGCGGGTCGCCGGCGTGCCGGGAGTCGTCGTTTCGGCTGCGACCCATGTCGATGCCGCCGAAGAAGGCAATGTCCAGCTCCGGACGGCTGACGTACCGGATCACCACGAGCTTCTGATGGTGCGAGCCGGCTCGCCGCGTGCGCGCGTCCAGCAGCACCTCGCCTCCGGCGTCGGACAGCTCGCGGGCCAGCTCGGCGTTCTTCCCCTCGCTCTGGTCGAGCCAGCTGGGCTGCGATCGCCAGATCAATCCGAAGATGAGCACGCCCCGCCTGGCCAGTTCGCTGAAGACCTCGCCGACCGACGTCCCCGGCCCGGCCAGGCGTTCCTCGGTGTCGCCCCGGAAGTCGGTGAAGTACACCTGGTCGCCGTTGCTGGTCTTGCACAGCATCTGGTGCAGCAGAGCGAAGTAGCTGCCCCCGTCGACAAGCGGCTCGACCAGATTGCCGGAGGTCCAGCCCCGGATGTCCGACGCCGGATTGCGGCGCTCACTGTTTGTGAGAAACCACGTGCCGACCGCTGCATCCCCCGGGTCCGGCACGTCGGCCAGTCTGGCCCGCCGCCGGCGGCTCGTCCAGGCATAGACGATGGTCGGCATGGTTGAGCAGCCGACCGTGCGCGAAGAGCGACGGGCACGCTTGCGCTTCGGCGCACGTGCCGTACTGGCCTTCGTTGCCGTCGGGCTCGTGGCCGTGCCGTTCTCGATACTGGTCGTGCTGGTCACGGCGAAGTCCGATCCTGTGCTGCATCTCGACCGCGACACCGCTGACACGCTGCACTCCTTCGCGCTGGCGCACCCTGCGTTCACGTCCGCGATGAAGGTCATCGGGCTGGTCGGGTCACCCACGGCATGGTGGATCGTGCTGACCCCGGTGTTCGCCTGGCTGCTCTACCGTCGCCTGCCGCGGCTTGCCGTGTTCCTGGCGGTCACCGCTCTGGGCAGCTCGCTGCTGAACAGCCTCGTCAAGGCAACGGTCGATCGGACGCGCCCGCACCTGCCCGATCCGGTCGCGACCGCGCACGGAACGTCGTTTCCGAGCGGCCACGCTCAAGCCGCCACAGTCGGGTGCGGCGTCCTAGTGCTGATCTTCCTGCCGGTGGTCAAGCGCAGCCTGCGGCCCTGGCTCTACGTCGTTGCTGCCGTGATCGTCGCTGTGATCGGCTTCTCCCGGATCGCGCTCGGCGTGCACTTCTTCTCCGACGTCATCGGCGCCATCATCGTCGGTACGGCATGGCTGCTCGCGATGACGGCCGCCTTCTCGGCGTGGCGGCGCGAGGAGCACAAGCCGCCCGTCGAGCCCGGCGAGGGCCTCGAACCCGAACAGCGGCAGCGCCTGCGCGGCCCACAGATCCTGCGCCTTCGGAAAGGCAGCAGAGCTGCCTTTCCGCCAAATGAGACTAACTGACGCTAGGACGCCGCGCGGCGCAGCTCTTGTTGCGATCCCGGAACGGCGCTCGCGTGTTGATTTCCTTGTGCGATAAGGCGAATCTCCTGGCGGAGGATGCGGGATTTGAACCCGCGAGGGTGTTACCCAAGGCGGCTTCCAATACTCACGTTCGCGGCCCATCGCCTGAGGGGCATCCTCAGAGCCCGGATCACCGTGTCCCGGCAGGAGCGTCTCGACGCCGGCGAGCTCACCAGAAAGAGCATCGAGGCTGCTCAGCCACGCAGCCGTATGGCCATCAGCGGTGTAGGGATGGGTGCGGTGGAAGGCTAGGTCGCCGATGAACGCGACCGGCGGTTCGCCGTCAACGGTTAGCAGGTAGTAGCTGTCGGCGTGGCTTTCCGCCGGGCCGAGTTCCCGCATCGTGAACGTCAGGTGATCGAATCGGAGCTGAGCTCCGTCGGTCAGCGGCGAATTCGGGTAATACGTCTCGGCCGGCCATTCCGAGCCATAGGTCGGCGTCCACTGTTCCCGCTTGGCGTCGGCGATCTCCTCGATGACCCGGGCGACACTACTGGCCGCGTAGACCGGCACCTCCCTATCCCGGATCAGCCCTGCCACGCCGTTGAAGTGGTCGGGGTGGGCGTGGGTGATCAGGATCGCGAGCAGCGGTCTTCTCAGTGCCCGAAGGCGAGCGCGCAGCGCCTCGATGTCAGAGACCAGCAGGTTGGTGTCAACCACCACGACGCCGGACTCCGCCTCGACGAGGTAGGAGTTGACGTTCAACCCGGTGTCGGCCGCCCGATACGTGTGGATGACAGGTCTGGCCATTTTCCGTCCCCCTGCTTACCGCCATGGGATCGCGGCCGTGCTCTTTCAAGACGATCCTTCGCGCTCGCCGAGGTCGCTGTCCAAGACATGCTGTTATAACGCTTGGTTATGGACGCGCATCTGCGAGACCTGCGCTACTTCGCCGCGGTCGCCGACGAACTGAACTTCACTCGCGCCGCCGAGCGATTGCATCTGTCCCAACCGGCGCTCAGCAAACAAATCCGTGGCCTGGAGACCACACTGGGCGCTCAGCTGCTTCACCGCGACCGGCGTCAGGTTCAGCTCACTGCCGCTGGGACCGTCCTGCACGAGGTGGCCGTCAGCCTGCTCCAGGACTGGGACGTGGGCGTCGCGGCGGTCGCCGACGCGGCGGCCGCAGAAGCGCGGCTGCTCAGGGTCGGCACATTGACCTCGATCGGCCGCAATCTGTACCCCCGCGCCACGGAGCTGTACGCCAGGCGCCAACCCGGCTGGCAAGTCGAACTGCGGTCCTTCGGCTGGGCCGATTCCAGCGCGGGCGTGCGCGAGCACGCGACGGACGTCGCGTTCGTGTGGCTCCCCGTCGACACCGACGATCTCGTCTTCGAGGTTCTCGCCACCGAGCGGCGTGTCGTCGCAATGAGCAGCCAGCACCCGCTCGCCGCGCGCCCGAGTGTCGAGTTCGCTGAGATCGCCGACGAGCCGATCACCGCGCTGCCGACCTCAGCCGGACCGGTGCGCGATTTCTGGCTCGCCGCCGACCGTCGGGCCGGCAAGCCCGCCCGGGTGGCGGCCGAGGTCACCACCGCGGACGAGACCTTCGAGATCGTGTCCGCCGGCGCGGCGGTTGCGCTGCTCGCCGAGGGCAACGCCATCGTCTACTCACGTCCCGGAGTCGCCTGCATCCCCGTCATTGATCTTGATCCCGCCCGGCTTGCCGTCGCCTGGCGCCGTGCCGACCGCCGCCCGCCGTCCAGGCGTTCATCCGCGCCTGCCACGACGCTGCACTCGATATCGATCATGACTGACCCGACTCACCATGCGCCCGGCGCGGCAGGGCAAGTGACACACTGAGGCGGCAACGAGGCTCCCGACGTGCGTTTGAGTGTTCCGTTCCGGGACGTCCGCGCAGGCGGGGTGGCGGGTCGCCCGCCGACGCCGACGGTCACTTGAGCCCGCAGCTGGTGCGTGAGTTCGGCGCCGGTGCGAGCGTGAGGGTTGCGCTCTGTTGCCGCGAGCACGCCGATCAGATTCCGGTTCCCATCGGGCTCGCGGGTGACCCGCGCCCGTCGGCGGAGGTGGAGGTGGGCGGGTGATGGACCTGATTGATCAGCGGTCGGTGCCGACGTGGGTGAGGAGGAGATCCTTGAGTAGGTCGCGGCGATTGACGTGGCCAAGGACTGCGGCGTGGCCTACTCGATTGTCGATCGCACCAGGCAACGGTGGGAGGACGTATCCGACGTCCTGGCCGCCCACTTCGTCCACGAGAATCACATCCGCGCCGGTGCCGATTGCAGCCGCGGCATCGAACTCCGAGAGTTCCCGCCCCCAGCGGCACCGCCACGGGCGACCTTTTCAGGTCGAAAGTTTGCTAGTGATTTAGACCGTCTTTCGATATCGGCGGACGGCGATCGGGGCGGACACCAGCAGGATGCCGAAGCACCAGGCGAGCGTCTGCAGGACGTAGGAGGTTGTGGGTCCGCCAATGACGAGCGCCCGAACCGCGTTTGCGGTGACGGAGACCGGTTGGTGGGCGGCCCAGACTTGTAGCCACCCGGGCATGGTGCTGACCGGGATGAATGCCGACGAGGCGAAGACCAGGGGCGCCATTATCGGAAACGCAGCCGCTTGCGCGGTCTCGGGGTCGCCCGTGGCCA
>JBKOVG010000328.1:0-17509 GCA_046723845.1 Candidatus Methylomirabilota bacterium
AAGCCGGGACTCGCGGAGAAGTGGGACGTCTCCCCCGACGGCAAGACCTACACCTTCCACCTGCGCAAGAACGTGAAGTTCCACGACGGGACGCCCTTCGACGCCGTGGCCATGAAGTTCACTTTCGACCGCATCCAGACGCCGTTGGGCGCTCCCGGCGTGGCGCGCTCGTTCATCGGCCCCTACGAGAGCTCGGAGGCGGTCGACGCGAGCACCCTGCGCGTGCGGTTCAAGCAACCATACTCGCCCTTCCTCCGCATGGCCGCCCTGTCGCCCCTCGGCGCCATCTCGCCCACCGCGGTGCAGAAGCTCGGCGATCAGTTCGCGCGCAAGCCCGTGGGCACGGGGCCCTTCATGGTCAAGGAGTGGATCAACAAGGAGCAGGTCGTCCTCGCGAAGAACCCCGCCTACAACTGGGCCCCCGCGCTGGCCGAGCACCAGGGCCCCGCCTATCTCGATGAGATCCAGTGGCGCTTCGTCCTGGAGGCGCCCACCCGCACCGCGATCATCCAGACAGGGGAGGTCAACGTAGCGGAGGATCTCTCCTACGCCGACGTGGCGGGCCTGGAGAAGAACCCCGACGTGCGCATCCTGCGCGGGGTGCCCGCCGGCACACCGTGGACCATCTATCCCAACGTGCAGCGTCCCCCCACCAACGATCTTGCGGTGCGCCGCGCCCTCGGCTACGCCATCAACCGTGACGCCATCGTGCGCGTGGTCTTCCACAACGAGAGCAAGCCCGCGTGGTCGCTGCTGCAGCCCACCACCCCGGGCTACGCCCCGCTCGCCAAGGAGATCCTGCCCTACGATCCCGCACGGGCGAAGAAGACCCTCGACGAGGCGGGGTGGAAGCCGGGGGGCGACGGCATCCGCGTGAAGGAGGGCAAGCGGCTCGAGCTCCTCTGGATCTTCGGGGCCAACAACGGTTACGAGGAGATGGCGCCCCTCATCCAGGCCATGGCCCGCGAGGTGGGGATGGACATCCAGCTCCGCGAGCAGCCCCGCGCCCAGATGGAGGAGGCCAACCGCAAGAGCGAGCACAACATCGGCGAGGTCAACTGGTGGTTCCCCGATCCCTCCATCATGACCACCAACTTCCACACCAAGAGCCTCTTCGGCTTCAACCGCCCGCGCCTGTCGAATCCCGAGATCGACCAGCAGCTCGATCAGGCCGCGGCCATGACCGCGGAAGGGCCGCGCATGGAGCTCTACAAGAAGATCCAGCGCACGCTCTTCGAACAGGCGGATGCCTATCCGCTCGTGGACCAGGTCACCATCGTGGGCGTGCGCAAGGAGGTCAAGGGTTACCGCTTCAACGTGGTGACCTTCCCGATCCTCTACGACGTGTCGCTGGAGAAGTAGCCATCCGGCGTCTGCGGCGCGGCGGGAGCGCTGGCTCGCTGCGCCGCTGATGCTCGTCTACCTGCAGCAGCGCCTCGCCCTCGCTGTGCCCGTGGTCTTCGGGGTCTCGGTGGTGGTGTTCGCCATCGTGCACCTCCTCCCCGGCGATCCCGTGCTCGTCATGCTGAGCGGGGCCAACGCCACCCCGGAGCAGGTGGCGGAGCTTCGCGCCCAGCTTCGCTTCGACGATCCACTCGTCGTGCAGTATCTGCGCTTCCTCCGCCGCGCGGTGGTGGGCGACCTCGGGCGATCGATCTTCAGCAAGCGCCCCGTCATCGAGGAGATCGCCACCCAGCTCCCCAGCACGCTGGAGCTGGCGGCCGCGGGCATCGCCATCGCGGTGGCCATGGGCCTCGTCCTCGGCATCCTCGCCGCTCTCCGCCCCAACTCGTGGCTCGACCGGCTGGCCATGCTCGTGGCGCTCGGCGGCGTGTCCATGCCGAGCTTCTGGCTCGGCCTGCTGCTCATCTTCGCCTTCTCCCTGGAGCTGGGGTGGCTGCCCGCCACGGGCCAGGGCGGCTGGCAGCGCCTGATCCTGCCCGCGGCGACTATCGGGCTCGGCTATGCCGCGGTGGTGGCGCGGCTCGTGCGCTCGAGCTTCCTCGAGGTGCTGGGCAACGCTTACATCGGCACCGCGCGCGCCAAGGGGCTCGCGGAGCGCGTGGTCCTGCTCAAGCACGCCCTCGGCAACGCCCTCATCCCCGTGGTCACCATCATCGGGGTGCAGCTCGGGAACCTCCTCGCGGGAACGATCATCGTGGAGACCGTCTTCTCGCGTCGGGGCATGGGCCGCCTCGCCGTCACCGCCGTCCTCGACAAGGACTACCCGCTCATCCAGGGCGTGGTCCTCGTGAGCGCGCTCGGCTATGTCCTCGTCAACCTGCTCGTGGACGTCTCGTACTCGCTGATCGATCCTCGCATCCGCCACCGCGAGGGCGCGGCGTGACGCTGCGCCTGCTCGCGCGTCGCAAGGCGGCCTTGGTGGGAGCCGCCGTCCTCGGGCTGGTGGTCGTGCTCGCGGTGGCCGGGCCCGCCGTCATCCGCACCGATCCCCTGAAGATGGATCCGGTCGCCGCGCTCACGCCCCCGAGCGCTGACCATCCCCTCGGGACGGACCAGTACGGCCGCGACGTGCTCACCCGCGTGATCGCGGGGGCGCGCCTCTCCCTCGTCACGGGCCTCGGCGCGGTGGTCATTGCCCTCGCGGGCGGGCTGGCCCTCGGTCTCGTCAGCGGGGCGGCGGGGGGGACGGTCGACCTCCTCGTCATGCGGGTGGTCGACGTGATGATGGCCTTCCCGAGCGTGCTCCTCGCCCTCGTCGTGGTGGCCGTGCTCGGTCACGGCTCCACCAACGTCATGGTCGCGGTGGGCGTGTCGCTCATCCCCACCTTCGTACGGCTGATTCGCGGCAACGTGCTCGTCGTCCGCGAGCAGCCCTACATCGAGGCGGCGTGGGCGCTCGGCTGCCGCCCGCGCCGCGTCACCCTCCAGCACATCCTGCCCAACATCGTCGCGCCGGTGATCGTGCTCGCCACCATCGCCATCGCGTGGTCGATCATCATCGGCGCCTCCCTGAGCTTCCTCGGTCTCGGCCCCCGCCCGCCCATTCCCGAGTGGGGCGTGGACCTGAGCAATGGCCGCAACTACCTGCTCCGCGGCTGGTGGATCTCCGCGGGACCCGGTCTCGCCATCATGACCACGGTGGTCGCCGTCAACCTCGTGGGGGACACGCTCAGGGACGTGCTCGACCCACGCCTGCGCTCGCTGACGAACCTCTAGCCTGGATCATTCACGAGTGCCGCGCGTGCGGTCGGGGCGGGTGGCGTCGGGGGCGGGGAGCGCTCCGGCGGAGTGGGACCCCCGAAGCGTGTGCGCAGCCCACAGGGCTGCGATTCAGGCGAGTGGGTGACGCAGCTGGAGGGCTCCCCCCCGACGACGGGCCCCGACCCGCCTCGCGCTCCGCGTGTTCGTAAAATAGTTCTGGCTAGATCGCTAGCGGAGCGCGCGCAGGATCAGGAGGAGGACGATGGCGCCCACGATGGACATGATGAAACCCGCCGGATGGAACTTCGACCCTGGCTCCGGCCTGCTGATGACACGCCCGATCAAGCCGCCGATCACGGAGCCGACGATGCCGACGAGCGTGGTGGCGATGATGCCCATGCTGTCGACCCCGGGCAACACGGCGCGGGCGATGAGGCCCACGATGAAACCCACGACGAGGGACCAAAGGATGTGGAGCATGGAGATCTCCTTTCTCGTCCTTCGCTCTCGCTTCGGGTCAGCCTGCCAGGGCCGGCAGGACTCATGACGTGGCGGAGACTAGCACGAATCACATTTTCCGGAGGTCGCCTCCCCACCGGAGGAGGGTGAGGCGGCAGGCAGGGAGACCCGGCCCTCCACCGAAGCGGGCACACCTCGAGCAGGTCGCGGAGCCCGTCACCGATCAGGTTGATGGACAGGACGGTCAGCATCGGGAACAGGTCAGGGACGAGGATGATTCACGGCAGGTGTTGCGGGCACCTCTCGATGGTCACCCACCCTCACCCCGACTTCTCTCCCTTGGAGGGAAGAGGGAGGGGGGCGGGTCGGGGCTTGAAGGATCGTGGCCGCTCGGGCATGGTGTGGGGGCATCGGGCGGAGAGCTCGCGCCCGGCCAGGGGAGATCGCATGGCGCTCGTGATTCGCGACACCACCATCGTCACGTCGGACCGCCGCCCGCACCGTGCATCACGACGCGTCCATCGTAGTCGATTCCTACCTCGGACGGAGTCGCGCGTCGGTGTCGCACAACGCGGCCATGGCCGCCCGTCGCGCGGCCGCGCCGCCCATCCAGGCCCTCGCCGCGGTGGGCTGCAACATCGCCATGGGCACCGACAACATGGCGGAGGACATGCTGGAGGCGATGCGCACCGGACTCTTCATAGAGCGCATCTCCCGCCAGGACGGCGAGCGGCCATGGCCGGAGGACGTGCTGGAATGGGGCACGCGAAACGGCGCGGCCGCGCTGGGGTGGGGCGGGGCGGTGGGCAGCCTCGAGGTCGGCAAGAAGGCCGACCTGATCGTCCTCGACGCGCGGCGGCCGCATCTCGTGCCCACGCTGCGCATCGTGTCGGGCTGGATCCACAACGGCTAGGCGGGCGACGTCGAGTCAGTGATGGTGGACGGCCACTGGCTCATGCGTGACCGCCGCGTGCTCACCATCGACGAGGAGGATATCGTCACCCCCGCGGAGGAGATCGGCCGCCGGGTGTGGCGCCAGCTCGTGGACCGCTACCCGAACGTGCCCTTTCCCATCACGCTGCCCCCGCCCTTCTCCGGGCGGTAGGACGAGAGGCGACCATGGCTCCACGTCCTCCCCTCCCCCCATTCACGCGAGAGACCGCCACGCAGAAGGTCCGTATGGCCGAGGATGCCTGGAACTCCCGCGATCCCGAGAAGGTCGCCCAGGCCTACACGCCAGACTCGCGCTGGAGGAACCGCGCGGAGTTCCTCCACGGACGACAGGAGATCGTGGCGTTCCTCACCCGCAAGTGGTCCCGGGAGCTCGACTACCGTCTCATCAAGGAACTGTGGGCTTTCGAGGGGCGCCGCATCGCCGTCCGCTTCGCCTACGAGTGTCACGACGATTCGGGGAACTGGTTCCGCTCGTACGGCAACGAGAACTGGGAATTCGACGACGAGGGCCTGATGCGGCTCCGCCTCGCCAGCATCAACGACCTCCCCATCAAGGAATCGGAGCGCAAGTACCACTGGCCACTCGGGCGGCGGCCGGACGCTCATCCGGGATTGAGCGATCTCGGGCTGTAGCCGCGCGTCGCTGGACTCCCCACGGGAGAGCGGACTACACTACTGCGCCATGAACGGGTCCGTAGCCTCGCCCATCGACTACACGTCCCTCGTAGAGAGCGACCGCATCCACGCCTCCCTGTATCGCGATCCGCGCGTCTTCGAGGACGAGATGGAGCGGATCTTCCACCGCGGGTGGGTGTTCGTTGCCTCGCGGTGGCGGAGTACGTCAGCCAGATGGAGCGCTGCTACGGCGAGGAGGCGACGCGGCGACGCGTCCTCGAAGGCCCCGCGCATGCCTTCATCTTCCCGAATCTCTTCCTGGGCGAGACGAACATCGCCATCGTCCAGCCCCTCGAGGTGACGGAGTCCGTGCACTGGCACACGCCGATGTTCCTCAAGGGCGTACCACAGCTCAATGGCCGGCTCCTCCGCATGGCCGAGGCGGGCATGGGCCCGGCGTCCTTCCTCATGCCCGAGGACCTTACCGTGGCCAGCCGCAACCAGCTCGGGCTCGAGGCGCGCGGCAACGAGTGGATCGAGCTGCGCCGCGGGCTCAACCGCGAGCGCATCGACGGCGACGGCCGCGCCGTCTCGCACGTGACGGACGAGACGACGAACCGCGCGCTCTGGCAGCACTACCTCTCGGTGATGACCGCCTAGTGCCTGGCCAACTTGACTTCGCCAGATCGACGTAGCCCTCGCCTCGCCGCAGAGCGCCTCCGCTCGAACTGCCACGTTCTCGGTCGGCCGCAGCCCTCAACGTACGATCCACTCAGCCCTCGCCTCGTGGCAAGGCCTCTCAGCTCGAACGATCTATTCAGCCCTCGCCTCGTGCAAGGCCTCTCAGCTCGAACGATCTATTCAGCCCTCGCCTCGCCGCAGAGCGGCTCAGCTCGAACGGCCACGTACGCCTCGGGCTGCGGCCTCCCTCGGGCCTCGTCTGGCTCGCAATTTGGCCCGGCATTCTGCCGGGCCACGTGGCGTGTGGCCAATACTCGTTGGAGACGCACTAGTCGTCACCGCCGATGGTCTCCGACGCCGACTATCAGGCCGCCGTCGAGTTCCTCTACCGCGAGGCGCGGCTGGCCGACGAGGCCCGCTACGCGGAGTGGCACGCGCTGTGGACGGAGGACGCAATCTACTGGGTTCCCGCCACCACCGATCCCGCTGCGAGTCCCGACGAGCACATCTCCCACATCTACGACAATCGGGCGCGTCTCGACACGCGGGTCAAGCTCCTCCAGACGGGGCACCGCTACAGCCAGGAGCCCGCCTCGCCGATGCGCCGGCTCATCTCCAACATCGAGGTGGAGCGGGCGGAGGACGGCGAGCTGCTGGTGGAGTCGAATTTCATCCTCGCCGAGCTGTCCATCCAGGCCCGGCACGAGATGCACTGGTGGGTTGGGCGCACCACGCATCGCCTGCGCCCCGTCGACGGCCAGCTCCGGATGAGCCGCAAGAAGGTGGTGCTGATCAACGCGGCGGAGCCGCTGCCCAACCTCGCCTTCCTGATCTGAGTCCGCTCGACGTTCTCAGGCGGGCGGCGCCGCAGATGCCCATTGCCAGCACTCGAGCCGGGCCGGGCCGTCGGTGACGAGCGCGCCTGCATATCCGTCACCGGGCGCCAGCGCCATCAGCGGCCAGCGCTCCACCGCGTCTGGCTCATCGTGAGTGGCGAGAAGGGAGGCCGGACTACCGGGCAGCAGCGAGACCTCGAAGCGGTCGAGGCCGAGCGCGATGCCGGTGCCGCGTGCCTTCATGTAGGCCTCCTTGCCGCTCCAACAGGCGAAGAATGCCTGCGTCTGCTCGCTCGGTGGAATCGACTCGAGGGATGCGACTTCCGCCGGGGCGAAGAACCGTCTCGCCATGGAGAGGGTGGCGAACTCGGGACGGATCGCCTCCACGTCCACGCCGACCGCACGCCCGCGTGACACCGCGCACAGGGCGAGCTCGCCGGAGTGGGAGACATTGAACTCGAGTCCGGTGCCGTCCGGTGCCTCGAGCGACGGCTTGCCATGTGGACCGAGGCGGAATCGGAGCGAGCCCGCCGGGGCGCCCGTGTACCCGGCGAGAAGAGCCCGCACCGTGCCACGCGTGGCGATCCAGCGGCGCCGGTCGCGCTCGAAATGGAAGCGCGCCGCGCGGGCCAACTCCTCGGAGGTGAGCACGCTGGCTCGCCGGTTCAGCTCGGCGTCGGATATCGCGAGGGCGATGCGCCAGACGTGCACGGCGTCCGCCGCGAGTGCGGGGAATGTTGCTGGCGTTCGCCATGTCGAGCTACTCATTGCGCCAGACTGTCGGCTAGGATATCAGCACCGTCGAACCCAGCTGGCAATCATAGGGTCGGTTGGGCGCAAAGCTGGAGGAATCCACGGTGACAGCGCAGAAGCCGGAGATCCGATCGATCAACGCCGTCACGTTCGGCACCCGGGACATGGCCCGGGCCGTGCGCTTCTACCAGGCCCTCGGCTTCGTCATGGCCTACGGGGGCGAGACGGCCGACTTCACCTCGTTCCGCGTGGGTGCGGGGCACCTGAATCTCGCCGCCGCCCAGCCCTCGGCGAGCGACGTCACCCGCGTCATCTTCTACGTCGACGACGTCGACGCGATGTACGCGCACGTGCTCGCCCAGGGCTTCTCACCGGAAGCGCCTCCCCGGGACGCACCGTGGCGCGAGCGCTACTTTCACCTGGCCGATCCCGACGGCCACGCCCTGTCCTTCGCCCGCCCGCTGCGAGAGAGCTAGATCGACGTCAGGCGCAGACCTCGGCCACGGTTGCCGCGAGGACCCTGGCGCAGTCGATGATCTGGCTCACCGGCGTGTAGCGGTCCGCCGTCTTCTCGTCGTACTCCCCGGCGGGGCCGTAGAGGCAGCAGGGAATCCCCGCCCGGCGCCCCGCCGACTGTTGACCGATGTGCGCGCCCGCGTGGCCGAGAGCACCTACGCCGGCGGAAATGTCGGTCGCGAGCTGGAGGTCGAACTACGCTAACATGCAGCGCGCCATGGATGAGTTGGCGAGCCTCGTGGGCGACAGTCCCAAGCTTGAGGCTGTCCGCCGCAGCATCCGACGCGTGGTCGCCCGCGACCACGGCGGGCAGCGTTTGCCGGCTGTCCTCATCCAGGGTGAGACGGGAACGGGCAAGGGGCTCGTCGCTTCGATCCTGCATCGCCTCGGGCCACGCTCGCGAGGTCCGTTCGTCGACATCAATTGCGCGGCGATTCCGGACACACTGCTCGAGGCAGAGCTCTTCGGTTTCGAGCAGGGCGCGTTCACCGACGCACGGCGGGCGAAAGCGGGACTCTTCCAAGCCGCTCACCGCGGAACGATCTTCCTCGACGAGATCGGGCTCCTCCCGGAGAGTCTCCAAGCCAAGCTGCTAAAGGTTCTCGAGGAGCGAACGGTCCGCCGTCTGGGGGCTACACGTCTCGAACCGGTGGACGTGTGGGTGATCAGCGCGACGAACGCCGATCTCACCGTTGCCGTTCATGAGCGCCGATTCCGTGCAGATCTTTACCACCGTCTGGCCGTTCTCCCCATCGTGTTGCCGCCGCTCCGAGATCGCGACGATGACGTCATCCTACTGGCCGAGCGCTTCCTGGCCCGGGTGTGCGCCGATTACGGCCTCCCCCCCAAGCGCCTGTCGGATGAGGGGGCCGCGCGGCTCCGCTCGTATCACTGGCCAGGTAACGTGAGGGAACTGGCCAACGTCATCGAGCGCGTTGCCCTCCTTGGTGAAGGTACTGTGGTGTCTGCCGAGATCCTGCCGATCACCGAGTCTGCCCCGCCTCCGGCGCCAGCTTCGAGTCCCGCCCCACCGCCCAGGGCAACCCACGATGAGGCCATGCGCCAGCACTACATGAGCGTGCTCAGGGAGACGGGATGGAATATTTCCCGGGCAGCCGCCATCCTCGTGGTCTCGCGAAACACCCTGCGCGCCCGGATGGCTCGCCTGAGCATCGAGGCCCCCGGCGGGAGAGTGAGGGCCACGCGACCGGGGGCGGCCTCACACAGGACGCACGCCAGCCCGGCGGCGCCAGAGAGCGCCGGGGGCCTTGTGCCCCGGGCTCCCGCTTCCAGCCAACCAGCAGTTCCTGGGCCGTCGAGCATCCGTTGGGAGCGCCGGTGGGTCACCGCCATGCGCCTGGTACTGGGGGATCCGACCGAGACCACCGGCATCCGGGCACCGAACGGAGTACTGGAATTGCTCACCGACAAAGTGGTGGGCTTCGGCGGTCGGCTCGAGACGTTGAGCCAGACGGCCATCAACGCGTCGTTCGGCTTGGAGCCTATCGACGAGGCCCCCCGGCGTGCCGCGCTCGCCGCCATGGCAATCCAGAAGGCCGTATCGACCAGCGAGCCCGGCGGGCGGTCGCTCCCGGTCAAGGTGGCGATCCATACGAGTCAGTTCGTGATTGCTTACGTCTCGGGCGTCCGGCGGGCCGACCCGGACGCCGAGCGCTCGAGCAACTCCATGCTCGAGGACCTGCTTTCCCGGGCTCCTTGGGGAGCGATCGTCATCAGTACCGACGCCGAGCCGTTCCTCGATCGGCGCTTCAGGCTCGAGGCTTTGGATCCCGCGGCGACTCCGTCGGCGTTCCTCGTCATGGGCCACCGCGCCACCGGCCTGGCTGTCCGGGGGGCCATGGGTCGGTTTGTCGGGCGGCACCATGAGATAGAGTTGCTCGAAAGCCGATGGAGCCTGGCATCGAGCGGACACGGACAGGTGGTGGCCGTGGTCGGCGACGCCGGGGTGGGGAAGTCGCGGCTCGTATGGGAATTCATCAACGGTCCGGCTGCTCAGGGAGCTCTCCGACTCCAGGCTGCCTCATTGGCGTTGTCGAGCGCCACACCCTACCTTCCCGTCGTCGATCTCTTGAAGGTGTATTTCGGGATCGAACCCGAGGAGGCAGCGGACCGGGCTCGAGAGCGGGTCACGACGAGGCTGCTCGAACTCGACCAAGCGCTGGCGCCGGCGCTGCCGGCGCTCGCAACTCTCCTCGACTTCCCCGGGGATGGCGAGCGGTGGGACGGGCTGGACCCGGTGGCCCGTCGCGCGCGAATCCAGGACGCGATCAAGAGGTTGCTGGTGCGGCAGGGTCGCGAGCAGCCGCTGTTGCTCGTGTTCGAGGATGCCCACTGGATCGACTCGGAATCCCAGGGTGTCCTGGACGCGCTCGTGGAGAGCCTGCCGACCGCTTCCATCCTGCTCCTGGTCGTCTACCGCCCGGAGTATTGCCACCGCTGGGCGGGCAAGAGCTACTACAGCCAGATCCGAGTCGATCCGCTGTCGGCGGACGATGCCGAACGGCTTCTCGAGGGATTGATCGGCGAGCGTGACGCCGTGGTGGCCCTGAAGCCGCTGCTGCTCGAGCGCACGGAGGGCAATCCCTTCTTCATCGAGGAAAGCGTACGGGCCATGGTCGAGACAGGGGCCCTCGTCGGGGCGCCGGGCAGCTACCAGGTCGTAAAGCCGGTGGCGCACATTGAAGTGCCGGCCACCGTGTACGAGGTGCTGGCGGCTCGGATCGACCGGCTCCCGCGGGAGGAGAAGCGCATTCTCCATTGCTCATCAGTCGTGGGCAAGGACGTGTCCGTGGAAATCCTGGCCGGCGTCGCGGAATACTCGGCGACGGCGCTGGAACCGGTCCTCGCCCACCTGCGGGGCGCGGAATTTCTCTACGAGACCGGCGGCGTCTCCGGGCCAGAGTACACGTTCACCCATACCCTCACGCACGAGGTGGCCTACTCGAGCATCATCGACAATGAGCGCCGAGCCGCGCACGCCAGAGCGGTGGAAGTGATCGAGACGCTTCACACGGACCGGCTGGCCGAGCACGTCGAGGACCTCGCCCGGCATTCGTTCCGGGGAGAGGTGTGGGAGAAGGCCGTGGAGTATCTCGGCCGAGCCGCGGCCCGCGCGCTCGCGCGCTCCGCCAACCAAGAGGCCGCCGCGCTCCTGGAGCAGGCGCTGACCGCGGTCGCGCACTTGCCGCGCGATCCGAAGATCCTCGAGCGGGCCGTCGACCTGCAGTTCGATCTCCGAAACGTCCTCCAGTCACTCGGTGAGTTCAAGGCCATGCGCGAGCGCCTCGAAGCGGCTCACGCCGACGTGGAGATGCTGGGCGATCTGTGGCGGCTCGGGCGACTGTCGGCGTACCTCGCCGACAACTACCGGGTCATGGGCGAGCATGATCGGGCCGCCGAGTATGGCCAGCGCGCCCTCGCCCTCGCTGACTCGCTCACCGATCTCGAGCTGCAGGTGACCGCCAACACCTATCTGGGCCAGATCTGCCTCGCCGGTGGAGGATACCAGGAGGCTATCCGGCGATTCACGAGGAACATCGAGGCGCTCACAGGAGATCACGCCGTCAAGCGCTTCGGCTCGCCCCAGCCTCGGTCAGTCCACTCGCGCACGTGCCTGGCGTGGTGTCTCGCGGAGCTCGGCCAGTTCCCGGCCGCACGGTCGGTGGGCGAGGAGGGCGTCGAGATCGCCCGATCTCTCGATCATCCGTTGAGTCTCGTCACCGCCTACTTCGGCATTGGCTATGTCCTCGTGCGGAAAGGCGAGGTCGCCGACGCCCTCGCCATCCTCGAGCCGGCCCTCGAGATGACGCGGGCCGGGCACAGCCCCGTGTGGTTTCCGAGGATCGCGTCGCTGCTGGGCGAACTGTATGGCCTTGCTGGCCGCCCACATCAAGGGTGTCCCTTGATCGAGGAGGCCCTCGAGCGAGCCTCGGCCATGAGCCTCGTGAGCGGACGGTCCCTGATGCTGGTGTGGCTGACCGAGTCGTGGATGGCCGCCGGAGAGCTCGGGCGAGCGCGGGATGTCGGTGAAGACGCATTGGCCCTCGCCCGGGAGCACAAGGAACAAGGCCACGAGGCGTGGGCGCTCTACACGATCGGTCGCCTGGCGGCGCGGGTCGAGCCGTCGGACCAGGAGAAGGCGGGGAGACTCGTCGCCGATGCCCTGCGTCTCGCGACCGACCTGGGCATGCGCCCCCTGGCCGCGCATTGCCACGTCGTGCTCGGCCAGATTCGAGCCGCGGCCGAGGATCACCTGAACGCCAAGCACCACCTGTCCGCCGGCGCCGATTTGCTCCGCGAGCTTGGGATGGATCTCTGGCGACCCGAGGCCGAAGCCGAGCTAGGTCGCCTCACCTGAGTCCATGCCCGTCACGGACTCATCATGGCGGCCACCCCGCCCTTCATGTTGAACACGCCGGCGCCGTAGAAGCGATCGCCTTCGATGGTGGGCGTGTACGGGTCGCGCGCCCAGCCGTCGGGAATCGGATCGATGTCCAGGTCGCCGTTGAGCCATGAGGCTCTTCCCCCCTCCCGCGCCCGGGAGCCGCGCGATGACCTGGAAGCGGCCGGGGTCGACCTCCTGCAAGCGCGACTCGAGGCCGTGGCGCTGGAAGAGGCGTAGAGGAAGGTGGCGACGGGCGTCTCCTCCGTGGTGTAGCTTCTTGTCGCCCACGAGTCACTGCAGGGAAGTATACCGGGTCACGCGCCGCTTTCCTTGAGCCTCACGTCGAGGCGGTCACGGAGCCAGAAGGGAGAAAGGCCAGGAGCGTGCGGGCGCGTTTCGATCGCTCCTTCATCAGTCACGGTCCCGGACGAGGGGGGCCGTGGAGCAGTGGATGCCACCGCCGTTCTTCTGGCACTCGCCGTAGTCGATGGGCACGACCTCGACGCCGTGGTCCACCAGACGCTCGGCGGTGCCGTCGCCGTTGTTGATGGCGAGGAGGACCTTGCCCGGCCGCACGGCGAGCACGTTGGCCACGCGCGGGTTGTCGGCGTGGTGCACCTCGACCCACTTGATCTTGAGGTCTTTGAGGGTGTCCAGGAGGCGCCACGGTACGCGGCTGATGTTGATGAGGGCGAGGTCCTGGTCGACCATCACGAGCTGCCCGTCGATGTGCATGGCGTAGCCGGCGAGATCGATCTTGTGGAGGCGCGCCCCCTGGGCGGCCAGCACCTCCTCGATCTGTCGCGCGCCCTCCTCGTTCTGGCGATAGGAGAGGCCGACCAGCGCGGTGTGCTCGTTGAGCCAGCAGAAGCTCCCGCCCTCGAAAAGCCCCGTGCCGTGGATGGTGCGGAGGATGGGCATACCGATCTCGGCGAGCTTGCGCGTGACGTAGGCTTCCTCGCCTCGCCGCCCCTGGCCGGGTTTTGCGCCGACCGGCCCCATGCGGCAGATGATGGCGCCGCCCGAGACGGCGATGGCGTTGTCGCGCGTGTACATGGCCTTGGGATCCGTGGGCGCGCTGCCGACCGCGATCACCTCTGCGCCCTCGGCCTTGAGCGCGGCGACCATCGCGTCGTGCTCCGCCTGCATCTTGGTGAGGTCGGGCGCCTTCTCGTCGCGGTAGTACCACTGCTGCTCGTCGTCGATCAGCGCCTCGATGGCGGGATCGTACTTGTCTCCTGACATCACACGGATCTCATCGCCGGGACGGTGCACGAGCACCACCTTGAGCGGTCCCACGTCGTTGTACACGCCCCAGCGGCGGCCCCATACCCGTGCCTGCATCGCCTCGTCCTCGAAGGCGGGCGTGGCGCGCGGGGGAATGCGCTTCAGCACCTCGTGGTAGTACTCCGGCGTGTCCTTGAGGCTCATGGCGTGGCTCCTTCAGGGTTCTGGGAGGCGAATCGAGAAAAGCGTGTGTCTCCTACGCGGGCTGTCGCGCGTAGCTGACGGTGAGAATCTCCCACTGATGACCGTCCGGCTCATTCCAGTACACGAGGCGTCCACCGTAGTCCGTGTTGACCTGCATGTCCACGGGGCCGCAACAGTAGCGCAGTTCTCGGCGCGGGACCAGTTGGGCTCAGCTCTCGCGGTGTTCCCGCCCGCAGGTGATCTCCTCGCCCCCGCGAGGGGAGAGGCCTACGGTGAGGGAGAGCTCAGTTGGCTTGAAACGGGTGAAACCACGTGAACGTCACCCAGCCGCAGACCAACATCTCGATCAGGGTGGCCGAGAAGAGCACGAGCCGGAAGGCCCAACCCGGGGCCAGGAGAGCCGCGAGAAAGAAGGCTCCCGCGAACAACGGGGAGGCGAGAATCCTGAGCACGGCGAGAGCGGACCAGGCCGTGTGGGCCGCGGCCCCGCCGGCACCCTGGGCGGCAACGTATTCGATCATGGCCACGAGCGCGGTGACGGCGACGGCGGGAGCAGCCGCGCAGATCGCCAGCCAGAAGGAGCGGTGGGGCCGGAGGAAGAAGAGTGCAGCGCCCGTTGCCGGGACGGCGGCCACCCCGAGGACCGCAAGGAAGAGGAGACTGTCTCCGAAGTCGTACATGGCGCCGTACGTCTGCCGGTCCTGCCCGCTCGTGGACGCGACGTAGACGGCAACGACAGCGGAGGCGACCAGGAAGGCGCCGACGTACCCGGCAGCGACCAGCCCGATCTTGGCGGCGGCTCTCATCGGCTGAGGACAGATAGAACGATGAAGGGCACCAGATTGAAGAGGATGATTCCTATCTTGAAAATGCTCATCCCCACGTAGTGGAGGGCGTCGAATTGCTCAGAGGACAGGCGAAACCATCTGCCATGGAGACGCTGAATCCAATCGTGCGCGAAGACGAAGACCAAGAACCACACCAGCAATATTCCGTAGTCGATGACCGTGCACCAGAGGAGGAAGGTGCGGGTGGCTTCGATGGTCATCTTCTCCCTCGTCATCTAAGCTGACGAGTGCACTGTCGGAGCGTGTGAGAACCGCGACTGGCCCCTAGCTTAGATCCGTGAGCGTCAGTACCCCGGCCGACGGTGAAGATGCATGACGGCTATGACGTAGATCCGCTTAGGTTCGACACGATACAGCAGGCCGTAGGGAAACTTCGGAACGAGAAGACGCCTGAGCTTCCGCCCGAATGGCGCACCGGACGCCGGCAGTTGTCCGTCTCTTTGGCGCTCGTAGAAGTGGGCCGCGGAAATGAATTCGCTCTGGGCGTCTGGATGAAACTCGACGCTTCTCACTGAAGAGCTGCGCGGGTCTTCCTGATCACCTTCTCGGCAGGAATTGCAGCCACCTTCCCAGACTTGAGTTCACGGAGGCGATGCTCAGCTGTCCACTTGGGGATCCAGGCTGGATATGAGGCATTGGGGGAGGCGGGCGCGAGCCTTGCGCGGCAACCGCAAAGCCTTTGACTCAAGATCGCGCGCCGGCATGCTCATGAGTGAATCGTATCTCGAGTGTGTTCAATGTTACGGGCGTCGGCAGGACGTACGCCGACCTCGGCCGGCCGAACGGCCAGTCAAGGGAAAGTTCGGCTATACTCCCGCGGTGAAGACCGATCTGCTCCTGATCCCCATGGGCGCCCGCTGGACGGACATGCGCGCGGCCGCCGTGGCCGCCGACGAGTCGGGATTCGACGGCGTGTGGACCTGGGATCACCTCCGTGACCCCGACGGCAATCCCATCGGTGTGCCTGAGTGCCTGATGACGCTCGCCGCTCTCGCCGAGGCGACGAGACGTGTGACGCTGGGATCGCTCGTGCTGAACGTGTCGAACCGACATCCGGGTCTCCTCGCCAACATGGCGGCCACGCTCCAGCAGATCTCCAGCGGGCGCTTCATCCTGGGCTTGGGCGCGGGAGGCAGCCGCAGCACGCCGTACGCTCGGGAGCAGGAGGGACTGGGTCTCAGCGTCGAGGCAGATCCCGTGCGCGCCCAGCGGGTCGCGGAGGCGGCGCAGATTCTCCGCCGGCTCTGGGCGGGGGATCCCTCGAGCTTCGCCGGCAGGCACTATAGCCTCGATCGACCTTCCGGCTACCTGCGCTGCGATCCCGCCCCGCCCATCGTGATCGGAGGCTTCGGTCCCCGGATGGCGGCCATCGCCGGCAAGTACGGCGACGGCTTCAACACGCAGGGACGCCATCCGCAGCTCGCCGAGCTGGGACGCATCGCACGCGACGAGCACCAAGCAGCCGGGCGCGATCCCTCGCGCTTCAGCCTCAGCGTCTTCGCCGGCCTCGCCTCGGCCTGGCTGCGAGCCGACTCGGAGAATCGGACGGCGCTCGCCCGCATGGGCGTCGATCGACTCATTCTCCTCACCGAGCCGCCGTACGATCCTTCACAGATCCGCGCCGCTGGCCGCGTCCTCACCGGCTAGCGTCCTCACCGCGAAAGGACAGCGATGGCGTACCAGGCTCTCGATCTCACGGGGAAGGTCGTGCTGGTTACCGGCGGCAACAGTGGTATCGGACTCGGCATGGCGGAGGCGATGGCGCAGGCCGGCGCCACCGTCTGCATCTGGGGCACGAACGAGGCGAAGAACGACGCGGCGCTGAAGAAGCTCAAGGGGCACGGGGGCAAGGTCATGGCCGTCCGCTGCGACGTAACCGACGAGGGCGCGGTGGACCGGTGCTTCGCCGAGACGGTGAAGGCCTTGGGGCGTGTGGATGCTTTCTTCGCCAACGCGGGGGTGAGCGGACGCGGAGGCGGGGGCAAGGGCTTCCACGAGATGGCCACGGAAGAGTGGCGGCGCGTGATGGCGGTGAACCTGGACGGTGCCTTCTTCTCGTTGCGCACGGCGGCCAAGCACATGATCGAGCGCGGGGGCGGTGGATCGCTCGTGAGCACGGCGAGCCTGGCCGGCGTGATGGGGGCGGCGCGGAGCGAGCACTACTCGGCGACCAAGGGCGCCCTCATGGCCATGACACGCTCGATGGCCGTGGAGCTGGCGCGGCATCAGATCCGCGTCAACACCGTGGTGCCGGGCTGGATCGACACGCCCATGACCGAGAAGGCGCTGCACGGCGAGGCCTTCATGCAGAAGGTGCTGCCCCGCGTGCCCATGCGGCGCTGGGGCGTGAGCGACGACTTCGGCGGCATCGCCGTCTACCTCGCGAGCGACGCCTCGCGCTATCACACCGGCGACGCCTTCATCATCGACGGCGGGTACCTCGTGTTCTAGCTCGCACTCTCCCTCATCATCCCAGCCCTCGCCTCCCCGCTCGAGGCGAGCGTCTCGGCTCGAACTGCGACCCTCTCCCCCTCCGGGGGCGAGGGGACCGTCGAATCTAACGGTGCGACGGGCGGGTGGCATCGGGGGGGAGGGGGCGCGAGCGGCGGAGTGGGACCCCCTCGTCCTGCACGCAGCCCGCAGGGCTGCGATTCAGGCGAGCGGGTGACGAAGCCGAGCGCGCCCCCTCCCCCCCGATGACAGGACCCTGTACCCTTGGACGCGGGTTCTCGGCGACCGCGCTGGGAGTGCCGACAGGACCCAGCGCTCCAGAGCGCCTCGGGCGGACTTGCGCCCCAGCGCGGGATGCCGTGGTGAAGCTCCAGTGGGGAGTCTGCGCTGTGAGC
>JBKOVG010000407.1:0-9043 GCA_046723845.1 Candidatus Methylomirabilota bacterium
GGGCAAGGGCCTGGGGGTCATCGACGACGCCCTCTTCTCGGCCGTGGTGATCATGGTGATGGTGACGACCATGATCACGCCCATCACGCTCAAGTGGTCGCTCGGCCGTCACCCGGCCGCCGCGGCCTGAGCCGTCGCTAGCCCGGACTATTCACGACCACGCTGAGCGCGAGGCGGGTCGGGGCCCGTCGTCGGGAGCGGGGGAGCGCTCCTGCTGCGTCACCCACTCGCCTGAATCGCCGCTCTGCGGGCGGCGCACGGGACGTGGGGGTCCCACTCGGCCGGAGGGATCCCCCGCCCCCGACGCCACCCGCCCCGACTGCACGTACGGCCCTCTCGAATAATTCGGGCTAGCGCAGGCGGCTTCGGAGGGCGGCCGCGTCGGGCTGACGCGGATCGAGCAGGAGGGCGTGGTCGAGAGCCTCGCGCGCGGTGGCCTCGTTGCCCGTCTCGAGGAGGGCGCGGGCGAGGGCCAGGTAGGCGGCGGCGTTGGTGGGATTGATTTGGACGTACTCCTTGAGGAGGGGGACCGCGTCCTTGGCCTCGCCCCCCTGGAGCGCGCGCGTGCCGCCCTCGAGGAGCCCGCGCAGCAGATCCTCTTTCACCGCCCCGATGCGATCGATCTCGATCCCGCGCGTGTAGGCGCCGAGGGCGTTCGCGTAGTGGCCTGCTCCCACATCCGCCTCGCCCAGGCCGAGAAAGCCTCGCGCGTCGTTCGGGTGGAGGCCGATGTACTCGTTGAAGTCCGCGATGGCCAGCGTGAACTGCTTCGTGTGCACGGCGGCGCTGCCGCCACCGAGGAGCGCGGCGGAGAGGGCCGGCTCCACCTCCTCGTCGTTCGGCTGTGCCTCATGGGCGAGCCGTGCCTCGGCGATGGCGAGGGTCCAGTTCTCCTTGGCCATGTAGCAGCGGGCGAGATAGAGGTGAGCGGTCCAGTTCGAGCCGTCGAGGTCGGTCGCCCCTTCCAGCTTGACGATGGCCTCGTCGTAACGGCGCGCAAGGTAGAGGTCGCGGCCGTCGCGCACGAGCGCCTCCGGCTTGTCCGCCGAGCCGATCCACGCGCAGCCGCCCGCCGCGGCGGCCAGGAGCAGACAGAGGGTGGCGATCCCTCGACCGACGGCGGCCCTCACGCGGTGGCGAGCCCGACGGGGCAGCTCACGCCCGTGCCGCCGCTGCCGCAGTAGCCCCAGGGATTCTTCGCCAGGTATTGCTGGTGATAGTCCTCGGCGTAGTAGAACTCGGGCGCCTCGCAGATCTCCGTGGTGATGGCCTTGTAGCCTGCCTTGGTCAGCACCTTCTGGTATGCCTCCTTCGAGGCGAGGGCCGCCTTGTGCTGCGCGTCGCTGTACGTGTAGATGGCCGAGCGGTACTGGGTGCCCACGTCGTTGCCCTGGCGCATGCCCTGGGTCGGATCGTGGTGCTCCCAGAAGAGCCGGAGCAGGCTCTCGTACGACACGGCCTTGGGATCGAAGACCACGCGCACCACTTCCGCATGTCCCGTCATTCCGCTGCAGACCTCCTCGTACGTCGGATTGGGCGTGAAGCCGCCCGCGTACCCGACGGAAGTGGAGTACACGCCCGGCGTCTGCCAGAAGACGCGCTCCTCGCCCCAGAAGCAGCCCATGCCGAAGAGCGCGAGCTCCATCCCTTCGGGGAAGGGCGGAGTGAGCCGGGCCCCGTTCACGAAGTGCTTCTCGGGCACGGGCATGGCGGTGGCACGGCCGGGCAGCGCCTCCTCCCGGTTGATCATCGAGACCTTGTGGAGACCGAACATGTTTTCCTCCTCACACGCGAAAAGAGCTATGCCACGACCTTCCGGTCTCGCAGCTCGCGGATCCTGTCCGGGGCGAGGCCGCACTCCGCGAGGATCTGATCCGTGTGCTCGCCCCGGAGGGGAGCGGCGTGGCGGACGCCCGGTGACATGCGCGAGAACTTGATGGGCGTGCCCACCACGGGAATCTCGCCGAGCTTAGGATGCGTGGTCTTCTGCACGATGCCACGCTCCACCGTCTGGGGATCGCTCATCACCTGATCCACGGTGTTCACAGGCGTGGCCGGCACGTCCGCCTCCGCGAGGAGCTTGAGGAGCGGCTCGCGCTCCCGCTCGCCGATCACGCCCTCGAGGATCGCCTCGAGCTCGGCGCGGTGCTTCACGCGCTCCTGGTTGACGGTGAAGCGCTGATCCGTCGCGAGCTCACCCAACCCGAGCGCGCCCGCCAGCTTGTACCAGAAGCGGTCGTTGGCGGCGGCGATGAAGATCCACTGGCCGTCCTTGCACCTGAAGTTGCGGTAGGGCGACAGCGACGGATGCCCGGAGCCGAGGGCCTTGGGAACGGCCCCGGTGAGGAGATAGCCCTCCGCGTGGAAGGCGAGGAGGCTCACCGCCGTCTCCAGGAGCGAGCTGTCCACGCGCTGGCCGAGCCCCGTCTTCTCGCGCTGGATCACCGCCGCGCATACGCCCAGGGCGCACAGCATGCCCGTGGAGAGATCGAGGAAGGACACACCCGCGCGCACGGGCTGGCCGCCCGGCTCGCCCGTGATGGACATGATGCCGGAGAAGGCCTGCATGAGCGCCTCGTAGCCCGGGGAGTCCTTACGCGGTCCCGTGCGGCCGAAGGCGGAGACCGAGCAGTAGATGAGACGCGGGTTGATGGCGGCGAGAGCGTCGTAGCCGAGGCCGAAGCTCTCCATGGTGCCCGTGCGGAAGTTCTCGATGACCACGTCCGCCGACGCCACGAGGGCCTTCACCACCTCCACCGCCTCCGACTGCTTGAGATCGAGCTGAAGGCCGCGCTTGTTGCGGTTGAAGAGAAGATACGCGGCGGCCTCGCCGTCCTTGTGGGGCGGCCACGTGCGCGACTCGTCACCGCCGCCGGGATCTTCCACCTTGATCACGTCGGCGCCGAGGTCGGCGAGGAGCGCTCCACACCAAGGTCCGGCGATGACACGCGAGAGATCGATGACGCGGATGCCGTCGAGGGCGAGAGGAAAGGTGGTCATGAACGGTACTATACCGCGGCCCGTGATACACTCCAGCGGCAACTAATTTTTCTCCACCGAGGGGAGAGAGCGATGAGGCGAGCGTGGACCTTGGTCATGGTGGCGGCGTTCGTGTGCGTCAGCGGCCTCGCGGCGGCCGAGGACAAGCCATCCGGCACGGTGTCGATGGAGAGCAAGTCGGTCGCCCTCGGTGTGGGCGTCTCCTGGGGCGACGGCAAGCTTCACTACAAGGGCAAGACGTACACCTTCTCCCTCAAGGGGCTGAGCGTGATCGACCTCGGCGTCGCCAAGGTGAGCGCGCGCGGCAAGGTCTATCACCTCGCGAAGGTCGCAGACTTCTCGGGCAACTACGCGGCGGCCGAGGCCGGCGCGGCGGTGGGCGGCGGCATGGCCGTGGTCACCCTCAAGAACCAGAATGGCGTGGTGATGGAGCTCTCCAGCACCGAGACCGGCGTGAAACTCACGCTGGCCGGAGAGGGGCTCGACGTCAAGCTCAAGTAGCCCCGCATGGGTGAGGCGAAGGAGAGCCGCTTCTACGCGAGGGTGTTCTGGCTGGTGGCGGGGGGACTGTTGGCGGTGGCCCTCTTCGCCATCCTCCGGCCTTTCCTCGAGTCCATCCTCTGGGCGGCCATCCTCGCCTTGCTCATCAGCCCGCTCAACGACCTCCTGTCGAGGAAGCTCGGCGGCCGAGCGGGGCTGGCCGCGGTCATCCTGACGCTGGCGGGCGCGCTCTTCGCGCTCATCCCCGCGGTGGTGACGGGGATCATCTTCGCGGGGCAGGCCACGGAGCTCCTGAGCCGGCTCGAGCGTCTCGCCGAGCGCTATCGTATCGCCGAGCCGAGTGATCTCCTCCAGGTGCCGGCCCTGGATCAGCTCTTCCAGTGGATCGGCAAGCTCGTGCCCGTACCGCCCGCCCAGATCCGAGCCTGGGTGCTCGATGGCGGCCGCTCGCTCCTCTCCCTCCTCCTCGCCTCGAGCGGCGCCGTGGTCGCGGGGGTGGTGGGCCTCATCTTCAAGGTCGGTCTCACCCTGTTCCTGCTCTTTTTCTTCCTGCGTGACGGCCGCGCCGCCGCCGCGCGGCTGTCGAGCCTCGTGCCCCTGAGCCCGCAGCGCAAGGCGGATCTCGTCGGCCATCTCTCCGCCGTCACGCGGGCGGTGGCCCTGGGCACGCTGCTCACCGCGCTGGTGCAGGGGACGCTGGTGGGGCTGGGCTTCGCCTTCGTGGGGCTGTCGTCGCCCGTCTTCTTCACCGTGGTCGCCTCCCTCGCCGCCCTCGTGCCCCTCGTCGGCTCCTCCCTCGTGTGGCTGCCCGCCGCCGTCATGCTCACCGCGCAAGGCCGCACGTGGGCCGCCGCCTTCCTCGTGTTCTGGGGCATGGTCGTGGTGTCCCTCGTCGACAACATCGTGCGCCCCCTCGTCGTCTCGGGGCGCGCGCAGATCTCGACCCTCCCCGTGCTCCTGGGGCTCATGGGTGGTCTGGTCGCCTTCGGCACCATCGGCATCGTGCTGGGGCCCGTGGTGATCGCGCTGGCCCTGGCCCTGCTGCGCTTCGCCGAAGAAGAGCGCGCGGTCTGAGTCGTACGCCTCGCGCGAGGCCGGCGCGGCGATCACGGCCGGCGCGGCGCCGCTGGATGGTCTGGGCGATTATGGCCGGGGTCATCCTCCTCACCGCCCTCGTGCCCCTGGGCTGGTGGTCCCTGCAAGACACCCGTCTGTATCGAGGCGCGACGGCGCGCCCCGTGGCCTACGTGGGCGACCGCGTCTGCGCGGAGTGCCACGCCGCGCAGTCGCGCCAATGGCGCGGATCGCATCACCAGCAGGCCATGCAGCCCGCCACCGCGGATACCGTGCTCGGCGATTTCCGCGATGTGACCTTCAGCCATCTCGGACAGGCGTCACGCTTCTCCACTCGTGACGGCAAGTTCTTCGTGCACACCGAGGGCGCCGACGGCAAGCCGGGCGACTTCGAGATCAAGTACACCTTCGGCGTGGCGCCCTTGCAGCAGTACCTGGTGGAGTTCCCGGGCGGGCGGCTCCAGAGCCTCACCGTGGCCTGGGACGTGCGGAGGAAGCGCTGGTTCTCCCTCTATCCCGGCGAGAAGTTCGCCCCGGACGACCCGCTGCACTGGACGGGCCGCTACCAGAACTGGAACCTCATGTGCGCGGAGTGCCACACTACGAACTTCCAGAAGAACTACGACGCGGCGACCGACACCTACCAGAGCAAGTGGAGCGAGATCGACGTGGGATGCCAGGCCTGCCACGGTCCCGGGGCCCGGCACGTCGAGTGGGCGCGCAAGGGCGGGCGCAGCGGGTCGACGGGCCTCGTGGTCTCCTTCAAGACCTCCGACTCGCGCTACGAGGTCGACGCCTGCGCGACCTGCCACTCGCGACGGGGGCGCATCGCGGCGGGCGAGCACCCCGGGCGGCCGCTCTACGACACGTTCAAGCCCGAGGCCCTCCGCGCGGATCTCTACCACGTCGACGGCCAGCAGCTCGCGGAGGACTACGAGTACGGGTCGTTTCGTCAGAGCAAGATGTACCAGCGCGGGGTCCGCTGCACGGATTGCCACGACCCCCACCGCGGTGGCGTGAAGGCGGAGGGCAACGCGCTGTGCACGCAGTGCCACCGTCCCGAGGCCAACCCGCGCTTCCCCACGCTCGCGCGCAAGCTCTACGACTCGTCCGCCCATCACGTGCACCGGGTGGGCTCGCCGGGCGCCCAGTGCGTGAACTGCCACATGCCGAGCAAGGACTACATGGTGGTGGACCCGCGACGCGACCACACCCTGCGGCCACCCCGCCCCGATCTCTCGGTCGCTCTGGGCACGCCGAACGCGTGCCTGGGATGCCATCGTGACCGCACCAACGAGTGGGCGGCCGCCACCATCGAGAAGTGGCACGGGCCGGTGTGGCCGCGCGGGCTCGAGTGGCCGCTCGCTTTCGCCGCGGGCCGCGCGGGTGCGCGCGACGCCGCCCCCGGCATCGCGGCGGTGGCGCGCGATCGGGAAATCCCGGCCATCGTGCGCGCCACCGCGCTCGGCCTCCTCCGCGGCCATCCTGGGCAGGGCACCGACACCATCACCGAGTCCCTGAAGGACCCCGACCCCGCAGTGCGCGTCGCCGCCGTGGCCGCCCTCGAAGCGGGGCCGGCCGACGCGCGTCTCGCCGTCCTGGCTCCGCTCCTCAAGGATCCGACCCTCGCCGTGCGCATCGAGACGGCGCGCGTGCTCGCCTCCGTGCCGCCGGAGCGCTTCGACCGCGCGCAGCGCTCGGTCTTCGAGGCGGCGGCCGCGGAGTTCGTGGCGGTGCAGAACGCCATGGCCGACATGCCCGCGAGCCATCTCAACCTCGCCGTGCTCTACGCGAGTCAGGGCAAGCGCGACCTCGCGGAGTCCGAGTACCTGACCGCGCTGCGCATGGATCCGTACTTCGGCCCTGCCCGCGCGAACCTCGTCGCCCTCTACAACGCGGCGGGGCGCAACCGTGACGCTGAGCGCGTGCTGCGCGAGGGGATCGCGCGCACGCCCGGCGAGGGCGAGCTCTACTACTCGCTCGGGCTCCTCCTCGCCGAGGACAAGCGCCTCGCCGAGGCCGCCGATGCCCTCGCCACGGCGGCGCGGCTGATCCCGGGCCGGGCGCGGGTGCGCTATAACCTGGGCTTGGCCCTCGACCGCCTGAGCCGGGACCGGGAAGCGGAGGCGGCCATGCTCCAGGCTTTCCGGCTCGATCCGCGCGACACGGACATCGCCTACGCCATCACCGTGTTCTACGCGCAGCGCCGCCAGTGGAAGAGCGCGCTGCCCTTCGCCGAGCAGCTCGTGGCGAATGCCCCCGGCGATCCCCGTGCGCGCCAGCTCCTCGAGCAGATCCGCGCGCAGGCGGGCTCGAGCGGAGGCGTTCGCCTCCCGGAATCGACGACAAGGAGACGATCGTGATGCGGATGATGACGACGGTGGTCCTCGCGGGTGTCATCCTCGCCGCCGGGGCTGTCCCCGCCCAGCCCACGGGAGGCTACGAGAAGGAGCCCGTGTTCAAGGCGAGCGACCTCGTACCGCCCGAGCTGCTCAAGGGGCCGCATTTCACCGTGGACTCCCGTGTCCCCGTGAAGGGCTTCCTCGAGCGCTTCACCATCCGCTCGCCCTACGCCACCTTCGAGGCGCACGGCCGTCACATGCTGGCCATCCGGGTCAACGAGATGGAGGCCATCGGCAAGCTGGAGGACCTGAGCAAGACGAAGGAGTTCGCGCAGGCGGCGGGGCGGGCCATCGCGAGGCCGGTCACCTCGACCGAGTCCTACACCATCGCCGCCGAGCGATAGGCGGCGCGGCCACGGCACGGCTCAGGCCGGGCGAACCGCCGCGCCGCGCTCGCCGCGCCGTGACGCGGCTCACCGCCTGCTGCAGCCGGGCGATCTCGAGGAGGCGCGAGGGGCGCGCGGACCGACCGGAGAGATCGAAGCGGGCCACGCGGTCAAGCGCGTCCGTGGCATCACCCACGGAGCGCGCCATGCGCGTGGACAGGAGCGCGCCGATGACGATGGCGAGGGCGATGCCGCCGAGGGCGATGGCGATGGCCGTGCGCCGGGTGGCGTTCACGGCGCCCATGAAGTCCTCCTCGGGCACGGCCACCGCCGCCGTCCACTGAAATCCGTCACCCCTCGTGAAGGTGCGGGCGACCACCTCCCACGTCTCGCCATCGATCACCACCGCGGCGTGGCGCGCAGCGCCGCCGCCACGGATGCGCCCCCAGTTCTTCACGGCACGAGTGGCGGCGTCCAGGCCGGGGCCGGACGCCGCCGTCAGGGGCTCACCGTTGCGGTCGAAGAGCACGACCACCCCGTGCGTACCCACCTTGACGGTGCGGAGGAAGCTGGTGATGCCCGCGAGGGCCAGGTCCACCGTCACCACGCCCAGGACTTGCCCCGAGGCGCCGCGCGCGGCCGCCGCCACCGTGAGCCCCTTCACACCCTCCGTGAAGAGATAGGGAGGCATCCAGACCAGGGTGCCGGGCTGGGCGACGGCGCGTCGATACCAGTCGAGGGTTCGCGGGTCGTACGCGTGCTCGAAGGGCGTGGGGCTCTGGTATGGGGCTAGGGTGTCGGCGCGGAATTCACGGGGCACCCCCCCGGACTGGCGCGGGTCGGAGAGGTTGAGGATGAACTCCGTGCCCTCGAGGCGCCGGGCGCCCATGAAGCGCCCCGTCGCCTCCTCGCTGTAGCTGATCCACTGGATGTCCGGGTCCGTCTGCAGCACGCCTGCCAACGCCCGCGCCACGGACAGGGGATCGCGGGTGGAATAGAGACCGTTCTCGAAGCGATATTGCTGCACGCGCAAGATCTGCTCCGCGGTGTCGGGCAGCCGCGAGACGTGGAACGCCAACGGGGTGGCGACCAAGCAGGTGCTCCAGCTCGACAAGTCCTACGGCGCCGACGGCATGGTGGTGCGCAACAGCATCGGCAAGATCGCCGATCTCAAGGGCAAGACGGTAGCCGCCTCTGCTCCCGGCACCGCGCCGTACTTCACCCTCGCCTGGATGCTCAAGAAGAACGGGCTCTCCGTGAAAGACGTGAAGGTGGCGACCCTGGAGCCGGCCGCGGCGGCCCAGGCATTCCTCGCGGGCCAGAACGACGCGGCCATGACCTACGAGCCCTACCTCTCCACGGTGCGGGACAAGCCCGAGGCGGGCAAGATCATCGCCACCACGCTGGACTATCCCATGGTGATGGACACCTTCGGCTGCACGCCCAAGTTCATCTCCGGGCATCCCAGGCTCGTGCAGGCCATGGTCGAGAGCAACTTCGAGGCGCTGGACATGATCGCCCGGGAGCCCCAGAAGAGCTTCGAGATCATGGGGGCGGTGGTGAAGCAGAGCGGCGAGCAGTTCGAGAAGTCGCAGTCCTACCTGCGCTGGCAGAACCGCGAGGCGAACCAGAAGTTCTTCAACGGCGAGCTGCAGGCCTTCAGCAAGGAGGCGGCCGATCTCCTGCTCGAGCTCGGCATCGTCAAGAGCGTGCCGGACGTCGCCGCCACCATCGACACGC
>JBKOVG010000215.1:0-33331 GCA_046723845.1 Candidatus Methylomirabilota bacterium
GCCCACGACGTAGGCACAGATCGGCCGCAGCGACTGCTCACGACGCAGGCGCGTTTGCTCACGTCGTGGGCAACCCTGAAGCCCCCTCGCCCTTTCTTCCGGCCAACCTCCTGATTTTATTGAGTCTACCTAGAGGCATAGGCCTTGCTCTGCTCTGTGCCGGCGTAATGGCTATGCAGGGAGGAGCACGCGAAGTTCCTCCGCTACAAGGAGTGCTAGCAGGAGCAGAGAGACTCGCTTCAACGGGGAGGCGGCTCGAAAGGAGCAGGGCATGGAAGTCAGGGCTCACGTCGACGAGTTCGACCGGCTGCTGAACACCCTCCTCCCGACAGTCGTGCGGGATGCCGCGACGTCGGAAGGCGGCCGTCTCTACCGCGCGGTGATGTCGCGGGTCGAAATGCCACTGCTGCGCCAGGCCCTCGAGCTGTCGGCGGGCAATCAGCTCAAGGCCGCCCGCCTGCTCGGGATCAATCGCAACACGCTCCGCAAGCGCCTCCGCCTGCTCGGGCTCCTTCCGGCCGCCGGCACGAACGGGCACGGGGTGAAAACGGCCTAGGCGGCGGTCGCCCGTCTGCGCGCGTCGGGCTACACTCGCTCTCCGTGCGCCCCTACGCGCGTCCGCTCCTCCTCGTCGTGCTCGCGGCCTCCTGCGCCGCGGTGGGCCTCGAGCCCATCGCCGGCGAGCCTTCCCACCACGCCGAGGGTGGCTTCCGGAACACCGATCCCACGGTGCAGCGGGCCTCGGGCGCCGCCCGCTTCAAGTTCATGTGGAGTCGCGCGTGGGCGCCCGCCCGCGAGAGCCACGTGCCGCGCCGGCCCAACGACGGCATGGCCCTGCGCGCCAATCACACGGAGCCCACCGTGACCTGGGTCGGCCACGCCACCGTGCTCCTCCAGCTCCAGGGGGTGAACCTGCTCACCGATCCCCACTGGAGCCGGCGGGCGAGCCCGCTCTCGTGGGCGGGGCCGAAGCGGCTCCAGGAGCCGGGGCTCGCTCTCGAGGACCTGCCGCCCATTCACGTGGTCCTCATCTCCCACGATCACTACGATCATCTCGACGTGGCCACGGTGAAGCGGCTCCACGCCGTCCACGACCCGGTGTTCGTGGTGCCGCTCGGCCTCAAGGCGTGGCTCCAGGACGAGGGCATCTCGCGGGTGGTCGAGCTCGACTGGTGGGGCGCCGTCGAGCAGAGCGGGCTCCGCATCGTCTGCACGCCCGCCCAGCACTTCTCCCAGCGCAGCCCGTGGGATGCCAACACGCGGCTCTGGGCCTCGTGGGCCGTGCTGGGCGCGGAGCGGCGCTTCTACTTCAGCGGCGACACCGGCTACTTCGCGGGCTTTCGCGAGATCGGCGAGAAGCTCGGGCCCTTTGATCTCACCGCCATGGCCATCGGCGCCTACATGCCGCCGGCCATCATGCGCTACATCCACCTGACCCCGGAACAGGCGGTGCAGGCGCACGAGGATCTCCACGGCAAGCAGCTCGTGGGCATTCACTGGGGCACCTTCGATCTCGCCGAGGAGCCGCTCGACGAGCCGCCTGCGCGCATGCTCGCCGAGACCTCGCGCCGCGGCTATGCGCCCGATCGCGCCGTCATCCCCGCGCTCGGGGAAACGCGCCGCTGGTAAGATGAGGCCGGCATGGCCAGCCGGGTGCTCATCGTGGAAGACGAGCGGGACATCCGCGACCTGATCCTGCTGCACCTGCAGCGCGACGGCTATCAGGTCACCATCGCGGGGAGCGGCGAGGATGCGCTCCTCCAGGTGAAGCAGTCGCCTCCCGATCTGGTGCTCCTCGACCTGATGCTCCCCGGCATGAGCGGCCTCGAGGTGTGCCGGCGGCTGCGTCAGGAGCCGACCACGGCGACCCTGCCTATCCTGATGCTGACGGCCAAGGCCGACGAGGTGGACCGCGTGGTCGGCCTCGAGCTGGGCGCTGACGACTACGTGGTCAAGCCCTTCTCCCCCAAGGAGCTCTTGGCCCGCGTGCGCGCCGTGCTCCGGCGGAGCCGCCCCGGTCCCGCCGCGCCACCGCTCGCTTTCGGCGCGCTCGTGGTCGACGTGGGCACGCATCAGGTCTCGGTAGGCGGCGAGCCGGTGACGCTGACGCCGAAGGAGTTCGACCTCCTGCGCGCCCTCGCCGAGGCGCGCGGGCGCGTGCTCTCCCGAGAGTTCCTCCTCGATCGCGTGTGGGGCTACACGCGCTCCGGCGAGATCGAGTCGCGCACGGTGGACGTGCACGTGCGCCGGCTCCGCATGAAGCTCGGAGCCGAGGGCATGCGCATCCGCACCGTGAAGAGCGTGGGCTACCGCTTCGACCCCGAGTCGCCATGACGTTCCGGCGGCTCGTCCACGCCCTCCGCAGCCGCATCGCCCTCAAGCTCACCCTGACCCTGGTCGGGTTCGTCGCCATCTCGCTGGCGGCGGCCGGCCTCTATCTGAGCCGCGCCCTGGAGCGCGTAGCCATCGAGGTGCTGGAGGGGCGGCTCACGGTGGCGGCGCGGGTGCTCCACGACGAGGCCGTGGGCGCCGTGCAGTCGGGCACGCCGGCCCGAGCGGGCGAAGCCTTCGTGGAACGCGCTGCGCATGCCACGGGTATGCGGGTGAGCCTCATCCTGCCCGACGGCCGCGTGGTCGCCGACTCCGAGCGGCCGGGCGATGCGGTGGCGACCATGGATAACCACGCTGGTCGCCCGGAAGTGCGCGCGGCCCTCGACGGACGGGCAGGCAGCGCGGTCCGCCGATCCGCGACTCTCGACGTGCCCCTGATCTACGTCGCCCTGCCCCTGACCCAGGGAGGGCGCGTGGTGGGCATCCTCCGCCTGGCCGAGCCCATCAGAGCGGTGACCGCCTCGTACGAGCAGCTGCGCGGCGCGGCCCTCGCAGGGGGCGCCGTGGCCCTCGTGGTCGCCCTCGGCATCGGCCTCTTCGTGGCCGGCCGCGTCACCCGCCCCGTGGTCGAGATGCAGGACGTGGCGCGCCAGATGAGCGAGGGGCGCTTCGACGTCCGCGCCCCCGCCCGCTCGCCCGACGAGATCGGCACCCTCGGCCGCTCCCTCAACGTGATGGCGAGCCGGCTGAGGGAGAAGATCGGCGACCTGGAGAGCGAGCAGGCCAAGGCCACCGCGGTGCTGGACGCCATGGTCGAGGGTGTCATCGCCACCGACGGGCACGAGCACGTCATCCTCATCAACGAGCGGGCGCGGCGGATCTTCGACCTGGGCGCATCCCGCGTGGAGGGGCGGTCCCTCCTCGAGGTCGTGCGTAACGTAAATCTCCACGACGTGCTGGTGGCGGGGCGCGAGGCGGCGGCAGGCGGGGTGGTGAGCCGCGAGATCCGGCTCGCGGAGCCCGCGGACCGCGTGCTACAGATCCACGCGGTGGGGCTGCGGGTCGCGGGCGACGAGCGCGGCGTGGTCATGATCCTCCACGACATCACCGAGCTCCGCCGCCTCGAGCAGGTGCGCACGGAGTTCGTGGCCAACGTCTCCCACGAACTGCGCACCCCGCTTACCGCGATCCAGGGCTACCTGGAGACGCTGCTCGACGGCGCTCTCGAGGAGCGCGAGCACGCCCGCAAGTTCCTGGAGATCGTCTTCCGCCACACCGAGCGGCTCGGCCGTCTCACCGACGACCTCACCGACCTGTCCAACATCGAGCTGGGGAAAGTCTCCCTGCGCCTCGAGCCCAGCTCCGTCGGGGACATCGCGGAATCCGTCCTGGCCATCATCGCGCCGCGCGCCTCGGCGGGTCAGGTCAAGGTGGAAGCGCGGCTGCCCGCGGATCTGCCGCAGGTGCTCGCGGATCGCGACCGTCTCTCCCAGATCCTGATCAACCTCGTGGACAACGCCGTGAAGTACACCCCCAAGGGCGGGCAGGTCACGGTGGACGGGCGCGTGGACGACCAGGGAATGGTCGAGGTGGCGGTGCGCGACACCGGAGTGGGCATCCCCAAGGCGGACCTGCCCCGGCTGACGGAGCGCTTCTACCGGGTCGACAAGGCGCGCTCGCGAGACCTGGGGGGGACCGGTCTCGGCCTCGCCATCGTGAAGCACCTCGTGCTCGCCCACGGCGGCGAGCTCGACATCCAGAGCGAGCTCTGGAAGGGGACCGTGGTGCGCTTCACCCTGCCGCCCGGCGCCAGGTCTCGCGCCTAGGCAGCGACGGCCGCCGCGGCCACTTGATCCGCACGTCGACCCGCGTGCCGCGCTTGCGCTGGCGCACCTCGATGTCGAGGGTCATGAACTCGGCGGTCGCCACCAGCACGTGATCCTGTCCGGATTGCACGGCCAGCTCACCGGAGAGGATCCCCTTGGCCAGCTCCGACAGGTAGAAGGCCGCCGCGTCACGGCGGGCCTGACCCCGAAATCGAACGGGCACCACGGAAGCCACGCGGGTCTCCTTCCGGCGCCCTATGGCGCCCCTCACCAGAGATAGCCCGGGATCGATGGCCCCAGTGTGACGGCAGCGTGAACATTCGGTTTCCGTGGACAGCGGGGGACTTCTCTGTGGACGGCGGTGGAAAACTCCGGCGGACCCGCCCGATTCAGCTGAGCACGCCCTGGGTTCGGCGCTGTGCGCGAGCGAAGGAGGTCAGCAGCTCGCGATCGCGCGGGTAGGTGAGGACGCGGGCCGCCCGCTCCAGGGTGAGCCACTGCACGGCGTCGACCTCGTTGTGCGGCTCGGCCACCCCGGCCATCGGGTACATCATCCAGTAGCGCACCTGCTTGAGGCGACCCTTGTTGTCGATGTGCGAGGTAGAGGGCAATTCGAGGCCGAGGGCGCAGCGAAGCCCCGTCTCCTCCTCCACCTCGCGAAGCGCGCACTCCTCGTGGGTCTCGCCCCGCTCGAGCTTGCCCTTGGGGAAGGTCCAGTCGTGGCGGTGCGGCCGGTGAATGAGCAGGACCTCGAGGCGCCCGTCGCGCTTCTGCCGGGAAATCACGCCACCCGCCGCGTGCACGATGCTGGGAGATCGCATATCTGCAGTATGCAGAGAGAGGCTCCGATTCGCCAAGTTCCGTATGCATTCCGGGCCGTCGCGGCGTGACCGGCTCGTAGCCGAGTCGTCATGCCTTCGTCACGGCGGGCCGGGGGGCGAGGCCGCTGCCCCCGGGCGGCCGGGGGCAGCAGAGACTGGAAACGTCTAGCCCGTAATCTCGCGGGAGGTGAGCTTGTACTTGACCGCCTCGGGGTCGAGGCTGTCCCGCCGCTCATTGGCCGTCTCCGCCTGCGGGTACATGAAGAAGGCGATCTGATCGCCCGGGGAGCCCGGCAGCTTGAGATCGGCGGCGTAGTTGTAGGCGAGCCAGTTCATCTCCCAGGAGCCGAAGAGCCGGGCGCGCGCCTTCTGGATCTTGGGATCGTCGAGGGGCATGCCACCGTTCTCCTCGAGGACGAGCTTGCGCACATCCGCGGGATCGACCGGCACCCAGCCGTGGCGTGCTGAGTAGAACTCGGCGCGGCAATGCTGCCCCTTGCTGATGTCGCCGCTCCGGCCAAGGCTCTTGTAGTCCGCCGACTCCGTCACCCGCACCCCGTAGATGTCCCGGGCGGGAATGCCCAGAGAGCGGACCATTCCCACGAAGAGGGCGTTGAGGTCGGCGCACTTGCCGCCCAGGTAGCCCGTCTGCAGGAGGGCCTTGATGTCGCCCAGGCCGCAGCCGCGCACCTTCGGATCTCGGAAGGTGTTCTCCACGATCCACTCGTAGACGGCGCGGGCTTTCTCCACGTCGGTGGTGGCGCCCTTGGTCACCTCCAGCGCCTGCTTCCGCACGATGCCGTCGATCGGAACGAATTTGGTGCCCGACGTGTACTTCTTGAGGACGGCCTTGTCCTCGGGAGCGGGATTGCCCGGCGCGCTCAGGTCCACCGCTCGGTCGCGCGTGGCGAAACGCGTGGTCACCTCCACCGTGGGCGCCGTCTCGCCCGCCGGCCACTCGACGTAGAAGATGCCGGCGCCGTACTTCTCGTCGCGGACCACGCGGGTGACCCCGGTGTTGCCCGTCCAACTCTGGCCGAGACTCTTCTGATAGTCGGTATCGGGCATGAGAGGTAGCGGCACCCACGCCCGCGTCACGCCCGACGGCTGAACGATCTCGAGGCGCGTCGTCACCTCGAAAGTGCGCCACTTCGCGCCGCCGCTCGCCTCGGCGCCCAGCGCGGCCAATGGCCGGGCGAGACCCGCTGCGGCCAGCGTGGTTGCTCCAGTCTTGAGGAACGTCCTTCTGTCCATTGACCCCCTCGTGGCCTCGTCGATCGTGCCAGCCTCTGCATCGTATCGGCGAGCGCCATCAAGTCAAATCGGTTGTTCCGATGGCAACCACTTTCAGCATCGACACGATCGATCCTCTCGGTCTGTCGTGAACATGTGATTTGACCAGGCGCACCAGCGGATCGAAGCTGCCGTCATGCGAGATCAGGGGATCGTCCTGAGAGCGGCACGGCCACGGTGGCGCGTGGCCATCCTGGGCGGGACACCGCCCGCGAGAGCCCATCTGAGCGTGGCGGTCTGCTCCGCTGGAGGAGCCGTCGCCCTCGAGCACGAATCGCCCGAGGAGGCCGTCCGGAGCGTCGAGCAGTCACGGGCCGACGTCGTGCTGGTCACGCCGGCGTCGGTCCGGCCCGGGGGCGAAGTCCTCATCCGTCTCCGTGACGAGGCCCGGTGCCCCGTGGTGCTGATCGCCCGGGGGCCCAGCGGCCGGCTCGTCGACCTGGCCCGGGACGGCGGGGTGATGGCGTACCTGCTCGAACCCGTGCGCGTGGCGCAGATCCCGCCCACTCTCGACCTGGCGGTCGAGCGCTACCGGGAGATCCAGGAGCTGCGGCAGGCCCTGGCGGACCGGAAGATCATCGAAAAGGCGAAGGGGCTGGTCATGGCCCGGGACTCGGTGAGCGAGGAAGAGGCCTTCCGCTACCTGCGCCGGCGCGCCATGGACACGCGACGTTCCCTCGCCGACGTTTCCCGCTCCGTGCTGCGCGCCGAGGCGGCGGCGACTCCGGCCTAGGCGAGCACTGCTTCCGCCGCCGCCCGGTGTCCCGCGGGCAGGTGGGTCAGCAGTTCGAGGGGGCCAGGGCCTTGCTGCCCCGCGTGCCCAGGTGAACGTCGGAGAGCCAGATCGTTCGATACCAGGTCGCGGACACGGCATCCTCCTTGCTCCCCGCTCGACGAGGCGGGGCAGGCATCGGTCGGGCACGGCAGCGAGGCAGCTCTCGCCTCGCCGTCAGTGTCGAGCCGGCGGCTCCGGGCGGGGCCAATAAGACTCCGTGACTGGAAGATGGCGAGCGTGACGTGGAGGTTGCGCGGAGATGTCGCGGCTAGCCCGGCACGCGCGGCAGGTCGATGCGGGAGCCGTTGGAGCCACCGCGGTGGATCCGGAGCGTCGACGGGCCTTCGCGAGGAATCCTGGCGAAGTGATCGACGTCCGCCGCCCCGATGGCGACGCGCACGGCGTGTCCGCGGGCGAAACGGTAGGAGGTGGGAAGGAGATCGAAGACGAGGGTGGCCGGCTCGTCGGGCGTGAGCGGCCGTCCGTTGGCACGGGTGAAGCTGCGCTGCGGTATGGGAAGGGCCGCGACGCGCGCAGAGGCCACACGCTTCCGGTGAAGGGCGCGCAGCTGCCCTTCCGTGACGTACGAGACGCGGCCGCTCTCGTCGACGTCCTCCAGATAGACGAAGACCGCGGCATCCGTGGTCGTCGCGCTCACGAGCAAACGCACTATCGGGTGGCCCGTCACCTCCACCGCCTCGTCGAGGGGCGGCGACGTGTAGACGAGGAGCTGCGCGTCGCGCCGCGCCCGATCCGGATAGGGAGCGGAGCCGATGCCTCCCAGCAGGGCCCGCCAGCGCGTGGCGGTGCCCGTGCCCGCCGTGAAATCCGCCGTGTACCGATCGGTCTCCGCCAATCGTGGCGGAGCGGCGGACAGCCTTCCGTCGCCGTCGGGATAGAGTGACCACGTCCGAGAGGGCGGCGGCCAGCGCGCGACGGACTTCCAGCGCTCCTCTCCCATGGTGAAGTAGTGGACGGGCGGCTCTGCTTCGATGCCGGTGGGGCGTCCGCGCAGGTGATGATTGAAGAATCGCAGGAGCTCGGCCGCCTGGTCGAAGGCCACCACGGGAGACGACGCGGCAGGACTGATCTGGCGCCGGCCGCCGTGGTCCCACGGTCCCAGGATCAGACGGTGCGGAGCGCTGCCGAGGGCCCAGTGCCGCTTGATGGCGGCGAGCTGATACGCGCCGTCCAGCCAGCCGCTGTAGCCGTAGACGGCGGCGCCCGAGGCCGCGATCTGCCGAGCGAAGGCGTGGGGGCTGAAACGGTCCGCCGTGCCCGGCGCGCCGCGCGGCACGTCGTCCCGGTACGTGACGTCGAGCGCCCACAGATGCGGGTCGTAGTTGGCCACGTGCTCCTTGGCGGCGGCGGCGAGGAGCTGGCCGTCTCGATCCTCGTCGACGGGCCGGACGCCGCTGATGGCGAGCCGCGCATACCATGGCACGTCCGACGGCAGGCGATTCGCGTCGAGATCGCGATTGAGGCGCGCCCAGGTTTCCGTGAACCACGCGAGCTGGATCCCGCCGGGGAAGGCGACGTCCGGGTAGACGTCGTAGAGAGAGAAGCGGGGCGCGATGGCCTTCACGGCGGGGTGCCGGTTGATCAGGAGCATCTCGGCGGCCGTGCCCGCGTAGGAGATGCCGGTGGCGCCGACCATGCCGCTGGACCAGGGCTGACGGACGATCCAGTCCACGACCTCCGCTCCGTCGCGCACCTCGTCGGGCGACCACGGCATGGGCCGGCTCCCGAACGACGCGCCGGAGCCGCGCACGTCCACGTCGATCCACGCGTAGCCGCGGGAGACGAGGAGCTCGACGAGCGGGCCCGGCCGGTCGAGGATGTAGCGGAGCGGCCAGCGATAGGCGTGCGAGCGGTGATAGCTCGTCTGATGGAGGATGGCGGGCAGCCGGTCGCCGCTCGTAATCCCGCGCGGCAGGTAGACGTCGACGGCGAGCCGGACTCCGTCGCGCATGGTCAGGTAGCGCGACTCCCTCTGCCAGCCCGGGAAGGAGGGGGCGGCCGCGCGCACCGGCCCGTGGATCGACGGCCACCCATCGTTCGGTGCGGAGTCGCTGCGGCAGGAGGCGAGGGCGAGCAGGGCGAGGGCGCAAAGCAGCCACAGGCTGAGCCACGTGCAAGGGCTGCCGCCTCCAGGGTGGGCGCCCTGGCGCGGGCGGCTACCGCGGATGGCCAAGAAGGAAGGACGGGTCCTGCTGCGGGAGCGCGGGGGCGATGCGGGCGGCGCGGTCTCGGCCAAGTTTATTCAGCCCGGCGAGGGCGGCGACCTTGTAGCATTCGGCGAGCGTCGGATAGTTGAAGACCTGCTCCGCGAAATAGCGAATGGTGCCGCCCAAGGCCATCACCGCCTGGCCGATGTGCACGAGCTCGGCTGCGCCTTCCCCGATGACATGCACCCCGAGCAGCGCTCCCGTCTCCATGTGGAAGAGGATCTTGAGTCGCCCCGTGGTGTCCCCGATGATCTGGCCTCGCGCGATCTCGCGATAATGCGCCATGCCGACTTCGTAAGGGACGCTGGCCCCGGTCAGCTCTTCCTCGGTGCGTCCCACGAACGAGATCTCGGGGATGGTGTAGAGCCCGTAGGGGAAGAGCGCAGGCACGGTGACGGCGGGGATGCCGAAGGCCGCCGCGGAGGCGACCCGGCCCTGCTCCATGGACACGGAGGCAAGGCTCGGGAAGCCGATCACGTCGCCCGCGGCATAGATGTGGGGCACCGCCGTCTGGAAGTTGCCGTTGACGCGGATGCGCCCGCGCTGGTCGGCCTCCAGTCCCGCCGCCTCCAGCCCCAGGGTCGCCGTGTTGCCCTGGCGGCCGACCGCGTAGAGCAGCACGTCGGCGTGGAGCGTCTTCTGGCTCTTGAGGTAGGCGGTGACGCCGCCATCGGGGTCGCGCTCCACCCGCTCGACGAACTCGCCCGAGCGGAAGGTGACGCGGTGCTCCCGCATGTGATACATGAGCGCCTCGATGATCTCCCCGTCCGCGAACTCGAGAAGGCGCTTGCGAGTTTCCACCACCGTGACCTGCGTGCCGAGGGTGGCGAACATGCAGGCGTACTCCATGCCGATGACGCCCGCGCCGACCACGATCATGGTGCCGGGCACGCTGGCCAGCCCGAAGATGCCGTCCGCGTCGATGATGGCGATGCCGTCCACGGGCACGTCGGGAGATACGGCGGGCACGGTGCCGGTGGCGATGACGAACTGGTCAGCCTGGATGAGGGTGGTGCCGCCCGTGCCTTCCACCTTGACCGAGTGCGGATCCACGAAGGTCGCGTGCCCCTCGAGCACGTCGATCCGGTTCCGCGCGAACTGCGCGCGGTAGACGTCGTTCTCCTTCTGGATCACGTGGTGGCAGCGGAACATGAGGTCGTGGATGGTGATGGCCTGCTTCACACGATAGGCGTGCCCGTAGAGACCGCGCTGGCTGAAGCCCGAGAGGTACAGCACGGCCTCGCGCAGGGTCTTGGACGGGATGGTGCCCGTGTTGATGCAGACGCCGCCCACGCAGCTCAGCCGCTCGACGATGGCCACGCGGCGGCCGAGCTTCGCCGCCTGCACCGCGGCGTGATGGCCGGCGGGGCCGCTGCCAATCACCACGAGCTCGTAGCGCGTCATCGACCACCCATTGCAGCACCTGCCCGTGACATCGATGTGAAGGCCCCGTAACGTTCACGCGTCGCCCTGCCTAGCCCGCCGACCGGTAGAAGTAACGGCCGAGGCCGACGAGGAAGACGGCCACCCCGAAGAGCAGGTGGACCAACCAGACCCCCCAAAAGCTACCATGCCTGCGATAGATGCGGGCCATGATCACGCGACCCCCGAGGGCGAGCACGATGGACACCCACGAGTCGTACACGAGGTGGGCGACCGCGAAGACCACCGTGTTGAGCCCGACGAGGAAGCCGGGAGAGAAGAGCGGCCGGTAGCGCCAGAAGAAGAACGACGAGTACAGGAATTCCTGGCTCGTGACGGAAATGCCCGCGTGAAGAGGAGCCAGGACTCGCCGTGGATGCGGGCGGCCGGAGTGTACGTGCGGCTCCTCAGCCGGCCGCAGCTCTTCGTGGAGGGGAATCATCGGACGGGAGCGCTCGCCATGAGCTACATCCTCGTCCGCGAGGACGAGCCTCCGTTCGTGCTCTCTCCCGCGAACGCGGCCGCCTACTTCGACTCCACCCTCGTCATCCGCGACACGGAGAAGCAGGGTCTCGCCATGCTGTTCCGGTCACCGGGAGTGATCAAGCGGCTGGCGAGTTTCCTCGTGGAGCATGCCGACCCGGCCTATCTGATCCCGGCCTGAGCACCGCGGACGTGATGACGAGCGGGCCGGCGCTTTCGGTGGCGCCGCGGCGAGGGCGGGGCCTGAGTCCTCGGCGATTTCGTGGCCGAGAAGGCCACGGCCGAGCTCGACCACCGAGATTCGGCCGGCGGTGAAACGCTCGGCGAGGTATTCCGCGGCGAGCTGAGGCTGCAGTACCTCCCCGCACGAGAACACGTCCACCGGCGCGAATCGGTACTCGGGCCAGGTGTGAATGGCCAGGTGCGACTCGGCGATCACCACCACGCCGCTCACCCCGAACGGGCTGAACTCGTGGAACACGTGGTTCACGATCGTGGAACGGGCACGGTTGGCCGCTTCCAGCATCGAGGTCTTCACGGTGTGGAGGCTCGACAGGGCGTCAGCGTCGCACTCGAACAACTCGAGAAGGAGATGACGGCCGAGAGGCTTCATGCCCATCGTTCCCGCCGCTCGACGGTGTCGGCCCTCTGGTCACGCGGACCTCGCGGGAACGTAGACAGATGAGCCGGCTCGGCGCGACGAGTCGCCTCCCGGGCCGCGCCGTCGACCTGGATCACGCTCCAGATGTCGGGCGCGGGGACCAGGGGAGACCTCCCGGACAGCGACGGCGCATGCGCGAACCGGGACGGGCTCACCGCTGCGTAGAGCTGATGCAGGTCTCCGAAGGCGGCGAAGCTCCGCCCGGCGTAGGCGCTCTCCCCGGACAGCTCGAGACCGTCGAGGAGCGTGGCGAGGATGTCCGCGGGCAGGCTCTCGTCGTGCTCGAGCCGTACCGCGGGCCCGCACGGGATGCCAGCCTCGTCGGGGCGCGCGGGGTAGAGCCGGCTCGAGCTACGGGTCACCCGAATGCCGTGGCTGGAGAGCACCTCGTAGTCGCGGTAGAGCGCAGGGAGATGAAGCTGGATGACGTGATCGAGGAGCACGAAGGCGTGAGGGCGGGCAGGGTCGGGAACGGGGACGAAGCGCGGAAGCACCGAGTTCGGCACGTGAATCATGGACAGCCCCGCGCGGGGAAAGCTCGAGCGCGCCGCCGAGTCTGAGGCCCACAAGCGGGCGGCCAGGTACACCGAGCCGTGGCGCAGGTGCGGGAAGGGATGACCAGGATCGATGGCGAGAGGGGTGAGGGCGGGGAGGATGGCCCGCCGGAAGTACTCGGCGAGGTACCCTCGCTGCGCGTCGCTGATGTGCTCCGTCTGCAGCACCACGATGCCGTCCGCGGCGAGGCGGGGCTGGAGCTCCTCCAGGAAGTAGCGATGGTGCTCGTCGACGAGCCGACGGAGACGCGGCTGCAGATCGTCCCAGCCCGATCGATCCCTGCTCCGGTCGCCGTCTCGTTCGGCGCCGGACGCGAGCTGCGCGCCATGGACGGTGAAGAACTCGTCGATGTTGGCGCTGAGGATGGCGAGGAACTTCATGCGCTCGCGGAGTGGGACGCGCGGATCGCGCACCTGCTCGAGCACGCGGCAGTTGGATTCGAGCCAGGAGAGCTGGCGGACGCTATTGGACATTACGCGATCGTCCAGGAAGGAAGACGCGGCGCGAACGGCGGAGCGAAAGCGCCATCGGGCCTCCTGCGGCACGTCATGTCCGTAATAGTTTTGTAATGTTTTCGTACCGTTCCTGAAATCGAGCACCGAAGTGTAGTCAGACTCATCACTCGGGTCAAGCATTTCGGGCCGCGGGCCGAGGCAGGGCACGGAGCCACTACATAGCGCTTGACGGTCGGCAGAAGCCCCTCTATGTTGGGCCTCATACAGAGGGGTGGAATGATGACGCATACGACTCGCATCAGGGATCTGCAGGTGCAGTACGGCGATGTGCTGATCGCGGGGTGGCCGCCTCGCTGGTTCGTGTCCCATGACCTCGAAAGCGTTTTTCTCACCGCGGACGACGGCAAGCTCACCTCGGTGGAGCCGATGCCCCGTGGCAGCGGGCTCTGGCTGACGCGGCGCTTCGACGGCGTGGCGCATCGTGGCTCGCTCCTGTGGAGCGGCCCGCCGAGCGTCGCGGATCTCACGGGGATTCTCCGCGGGCGGATCGGGCTGCGGATCCAGGACGTGGGTGACGTCGAGATCTCCACGTCGTCGGAGAGTGGCACCGATGACCGCGCGCCGATCGTCGCCCAGGTCCGCGTCGAACCCCGCGGTTAGCCCGTGCAGCTGCTGCTGATCCGGCATGCCGTGGCCGTTGCGCGCGGAGCGCGCGGGATCGCCCATGACGACCGCCCGCTCACGCCCAAGGGGAGAAAGAAGTTCGAGACGGCCGCGGCGGGACTTCGCCGGATCGTCGATCGCCCCGACGTCCTGCTCACCAGCCCGCTGCCTCGCGCGCGCGAGACGGCGGAGATCGCCGCGCGTGCCTTCGGACGCGTCGAGCCACGGACGGAACCCACGCTCGCGGGCGACAGCGTCTCGAAGATCCTCGGCGCTCTCGAGAAGGTTGCGGCGGCGGAGCTCGTCGCGGTCGTCGGGCACGAGCCCGTGCTCTCCGGCCTTCTCGCGCAGCTTCTGGGGTCGAGAGACGCGGGGCGCCTCGAGTTCAAGAAGGGGGGGGCGGCCCTCGTCGATCTCCCGCGCGGCCCAGCGGCGGGTGGACAGCTCCTCTGGTTCGTAAAGCCGCGGATTCTCAGGACACTGAGCAAGGACTAGGGCGCCTCACCCGGGTGGGGCTGTGTTAAACTGTAGGCCTCGGTGCCCCTGGGTGTCCTGATTCCACCTCGATGAACGGATGGCAGGTCGTGGCGCGGCGTACCCGGATGCTCCGAGGAGCCCGCAATGTTCTCGTAACTTGACCGGCTGTGATGGTCAGGACAGGATGCCCGCCGGATGGCAGAGCTCGTCGCCGTCGTCGACCTCGGCTCGACGGCTGTTCGCTTCCTGCTCGCCAAGATCGTTCCGAATTCCGGCTATCGCGTGCTGGTCGAGGAGCGCGTACCCACGCGGCTCGGCAGCGGCCGGCCGGGCGTGCTGCGTCGCGAGGCGATCGACGAGACGCTCAAGGCGGTGCACAAGTTCTTCGCGCGGTATTCCCGGGATGCCTGGGGGCCGCGCGTCGTCGCGGTGGCCACCTCCGCGGTGCGGGAGGCCAGGAACCGGGAACGCCTCCTCGAGCCTCTCCGTCGCGACGAGGGGATCGACGTGCAGATCCTGAGCGCGCGGGACGAGGCGCGCTTCGGCGTCTACGCGGCGCTCGACAGCCTGTCCTTCAAGGACGGCGTGGTGGCGGACCTGGGAGGCTCGAGCTTCCAGCTGAGCCGGGTCCGCGATCGGAAGGTCGTCTCCATCGCGAGCCTGCCCCTGGGCGCGGTGCGGACGACCGGGCTCTTCCTCAAGCATCAGCGGCCGCGCCCGCGGGAGATCCAGGCCTTTCGCACTCAAGTGCGTGGGCAGCTCCAGGAGGCGCTGCCGCCGGCGCAGCGGGGCGAGGTCATGGTGGGGCTGGGAGGCACGGTGCGGACCCTGGCCAGCATCCACCTTCGGGCGCACTCGGGCGAGCGCAAGCATCGCCACGGTTTGAAGATGCGGCAGTCGGACATCACGGCGATCCGCGAGCGGCTGGAGGGGCTGTCCACGCGGAAGCGTCGCAAGATCAGGGGGCTCAAGGCGGAGCGGGTCGACATCATCCTCTCCGGAGCCATGGTCATCGAGGAGGCCATGCTCTTCGGCGGATATCTCACGCTCGTCGTGTGCACCCGCGGAGTGCGTGACGGGCTCCTGCTCCACGAAACGTTCAACGACCGAGGGTAACATGGGACCAGAGGCGTTCGTCAATCGCGAGCTGTCGTGGCTCGAGTTCAATCGCCGCGTGCTGGAGGAGGCGCTAGATCCGCGCGTGCCCCTCCTCGAGCGCGTGAAGTTCCTCTCCATCTTCAGCTCGAACCTGGACGAGTTCTTTATGGTGCGGGTGGCCGAGCTCAAGCGCCGGATGCACTCCGGCGATCAGGACACGGGACCGGACGGGCTCACGCCCGCCGAGACCATGGCCGCGGTCGTCTCGCGCGTGCACGAGCTGGTGGACGAGCAGCATCGCTGCTTCCTGGAGGAGATCCAGCCCCTCCTCGCCGCCGAGGGCATCCTGCTGCTCCGGCCCAAGGAAGCGACCGAGGCGCAGGTGCAGTTCCTCGATGACTATTTCCGGCGCACCCTGATGCCCGTGCTCACCCCGCTCGCCGTCGACCTCGGTCACCCCTTTCCGTATCTCGGCAATCGCTCGCTGTGCCTGGTCGCCTCCATCCGATCCTCCAAGCCCTCCGCGCTGCCTCACACCTCGCTCTCCGTGATCCACATTCCCGGGCAGGTTCTCCCGCGCTTCGTGGCGGTGACGGACCCGGGGGGCAAGCAGGTGTTCATGCTCCTGGAGGACGTGATCCGGCTGCACCTGCCGAGCCTCTACAACGGCTACGACATCCTCTCGAGCTACGCCATCCGCGTCACGCGCGACTCCGACCTCCAGCCCCAGGGGCGGCCCGAGGATCTGCTCACGAGCATCGAAGAGAGCCTGCGCGAGCGCCGGCTGGGGGCGGCCGTGCGCCTGCAGTACGACGCGGACCTGCCCGTGGACATCCTGCGTACCCTGCTCGACGAGCTGGAGCTCTCTCCCGAGGACCTTTACGAGGGTGAAGGCTTCACCGCCTTCTCCGATCTCTTCCAGCTCTATGCGGCGCTGGACATGCCCCGGCTCAAGGACCGGCCATTGCCGCCCCATCCCGTGCCGGCCTTCGAGCGCGCACCGGACATCTGGAGCGCGATCCGCGCCGGCGACGTGCTCGTGCACCATCCCTACCAGACCTTCGATGCCGTCACGCGCTTCGTGCGCGAGGCCTCCGTCGATCCCAAGGTGCTCGCTATCAAGATGACCTTCTATCGCGTGAGCCCTGCCTCGCCCATCGCGCACGCGCTGCGCACCGCCGTCGACCACGGCAAGGAAGTGGCCGTCCTTGTGGAGCTGCAGGCGCGCTTCGACGAGGAGGCGAACATCGGCTGGGCGCGGGCCCTGGAAGAGGTGGGCGCGCACGTGGTGTACGGGGTGGCCGGATTCAAGACGCACTGCAAGGCCTGCCTCGTCGTGCGTCAGGAGTCGGACGGCATCCGGCGCTACTGTCACCTCGCCACGGGAAACTACAACGTCCGTACGGGCGGGCTCTACGGCGATCTGGGGCTCTTCACCAGCCGCGAGTCCTTCGGCGAGGACCTGACCGAGCTCTTCAACCTCCTCACCGGCTACACGCGGCCGCGTGGGTTCCACCACTTGATCCTCTCGCCCGACGGCATGCGCGAGGGCATGATCCAGCGCATCCGCCGCGAGGCGGAGCATGCGCGCGCCGGCCGGCCCGCACGGATCATCGCGAAGATGAATGCGCTGGTCGATCGCCGCCTCATCGAGGAGCTGTACGAGGCGAGCGCGGCGGGGGTGAGGATCGATCTCATCGTGCGCGGGATCTGCTGCCTGCGCCCCGAGGTGCCCGGCCTCTCGGAGAACATCCGGGTCATCTCCATCATCGACCGGTTCCTCGAGCACGCCCGCGTCTTCTTCTTCGAGAACGCGGGGAAGCCCGAGTACCTGCTCGCCTCCGCCGACTGGATGCCCCGCAACCTCGACCGCCGGGTGGAGACAGCGTTTCCCGTGCTCGAGCCGCGGCTGCAGGCCCAGGTGCGCGAGATCCTCGAGATCCAGCTCGCGGACACGGTAAAGGCGCGCCGCATCCTCCCCGACGGCACCTCCGTGCGCGTGACCGCGGAGGGCCGGCCCACCGTTCGCTCCCAGGAGCGGCTTTACGACCTGACGGGCGTGGGGGGAGTGCTCCCCACCTAATCGTTCGCGCGGCGCCCGCCGCGTCACGCAGGATTTACGCCGGCGTCATCGTCCGGTAACCCCATCGGACGACACTCTCGCCATGACGACACGAGCCATGGGGGAGGTAGAGTCCGGGATGGTGACGCGGCGCCGCAGCCCGCAGTCTGTCCTGTCCGCAGCTTCTCGTTCGGGGTCGAGCGTGCTCGTGGTGGAGGACGAGCAAGACGTCGCCGATCTTCTGCGCTACAACCTGGGCAAGGAGGGCTACGACGTCGTGATCGTGGGCAACGGGGCCGATGCCCTCAAGCGCGCCCGGGAGATCAAGCCCGAGCTGATCCTCCTCGACATCATGGTGCCCCAGCTCAACGGCTGGGAAGTCTGCCGGCGTCTCAAGCAGGATGCGGAGACGCGCGCCATACCCATCATCATGGTCACTGGCCGCGTGGAAGAAGGCGACAAGGTCCTGGGCTTCGAGATGGGCGCCGACGACTACGTGACCAAGCCCTTCTCCCCGCGCGAGCTGGTCGCGCGCATACGGGCGGTGGTTCGGCGCGGCAAGGGCGCGGAGACCGTCGATCGCAAACATCACCTCAAGGCGGGCAACCTCGAGATCGATCGCCATCGCTTCGAGGTGACCGTGAAGGGTCAGCGTGTCGATCTCACCCCGAAGGAGTTCGGGCTCCTCGCCACCCTGGTGGGCACCCCGGGACGGGTGTTCGGGCGCGAGGAGCTCCTCGACCAGGTCTGGGGGCAGGACGGGTTCGTGGAGCCGCGCACGGTCGACGTGCACGTCGCCCGCTTGCGCGCCAAGTTCGCCTCGGCCCGGGTGCCGCTGCCAGGAGTAGAGACGGTGCGCGGGGTAGGCTATCGGTTCCGGGAGCCCCAGGAATCGGTGTGACCCGCTGTCCCTCCGGCCCGCCAGGGATTTTTACACGTCCGTAATATAGGCGTAACTCACACGTAATGACGGCGGCCGACACTGGCAGGTGTCTGCGCCAAGGGGGACACAGATGTTCAAGGTGAGAACGACAGTTCGGATGATGGAAAGTGCGCTCGTCGCCCTTCTGCTCATCGCTGCCTCGCTGCCGACTTCGGCGGTGGCGCAAACGCTGATGAACGGTGCGGGAGCGACCTTCCCGTACCCGATCTATTCGAAGTGGTTCGACGAATACATCAAGGTCGACCCGTCCGTGAGGTTCAACTACCAGTCGATCGGGAGCGGCGGAGGCATCCGCCAGATCACGGAGCGAACCGTCGACTTCGGGGCGTCCGACGGGCCGATGACGGACGATCAGCTCAAGAAGGCCCCTAGCGAGCTTTTTCACATCCCCACCGTGCTGGGGGCGGTGGTCGCGACCTACAACCTCCCTGGGAACCCCAAGCTGCGCTTCACGGGCGAGCTTCTCGCCGACATCTTCTTGGGCAAGGTCACGAGCTGGGACGATGACCGCATCAAGTCCGTCAACCCCGGCGTGAGTCTTCCCAAGACGCCCATCGTGATCGTTCATCGTTCCGATGGCAGCGGCACCACCTACATCTGGGTGGACTACCTCTGCAAGGTGAGCAAGGAGTGGGAGGAGAAGGTTGGACGGGGGACGTCGGTCAAGTGGCCAGTGGGGCTCGGGGGCAAGGGCAACGAAGGCGTGGCCGGGCAAGTAAAGAACACGCCGGGTGCCTTCGGCTATGTGGAGCTGGCCTACGCCATCACGAACAAGCTGCCCGCCGCCGCCATACGGAACGCCGCGGGCAAGTTCGTCGAGGCCTCGATCGAGTCGACGACGGCGGCGGCCGCCGGCGCCGCCAACAACATGCCGGCCGACTTCCGGGTGTCCCTGACGAATGCGCCGGGGGATAGCACCTATCCGATCGCGAGCTTCACGTGGCTCCTCGTCTACAAGGATCAGCCCGATGAGGCCAAGGGCAAGCTCCTCGTGAAATTCCTGTGGTGGGCCATCCACGACGGCCAGAAGTACACCGCGGATCTTCTGTACGCTCCGCTCCCCATGCCCGTGGTGAAGCAGCTCGAGGCGAAGATCCGGCAGATCACCTTCCAGGGGAAGCCTCTCCTGGCCGCTCGCTGACATGTCCGAAGCCGACGCGAGGCGGGGAGGGGGGAGCCAGGCCGTCTCCCTTCCCCGTGCCTTCTTTGTCGCGTCGGGGCCCAGCGTCTGGGGTGATCGGCTCTTCCAGGGATGCCTGTATGCGGTGATCGCGCTCTTCCTGGCCATCATGGTCGGAATGGTGGGCGCCCTCGTCGTGGAGTCACTCCCGGCGGCTCGTCGGTTTGGTCTCTCGTTCGTGTTCGGGCTGGAATGGGATCCGGTGCAGGAATCGTTCGGTGCGCTGCCGTTCATTTATGGCACCGTCGTGTCCGCGGCCGTGGGAATGGCCCTGGCCGTCCCGCTCGGCATCGGAGCCGCCATCTACCTGGCGGAGGTCGCGCCCTTTCCTGTTCGCGCGCCCGTGGGCTTTCTGATCGAGCTGCTGGCCGCGGTGCCGAGCGTGGTCTACGGCCTCTGGGGTATTTTCGTGCTGGCGCCTTTCCTCCGGCAGTGGGTGGAGCCCGCGCTGGGCAGCACGCTGGGGTGGCTCCCGCTCTTCAAGGGCCCGCCGTATGGTGTCGGAATGCTCGCGGCGGGTCTGATCCTCTCGGTCATGACCGTGCCATTCATTGCCACCGTGGGGCGGGAAGTTCTCCTGGCCGTGCCGAATACCCAGCGCGAAGCAGCGCTCGCGCTGGGTGCCACGAGCTGGGAGACGACACGGATCGCCGTGCTCCCCTACGGACGCTCCGGTCTCATCGGTGCTGTGCTGCTTGGCCTGGGGCGCGCCCTCGGGGAGACGATGGCGGTCACCATGGTCATCGGCAACCGGCCGGAGATCTCGGTGTCGCTCTTCGCCCCCGGCTATACGATGGCCAGCGTGCTGGCCAACGAGTTCACGGAAGCGACATCGGATCTCTATCTCTCCGCGCTCGTGGAGATCGGGCTGCTCCTCTTCGTGGTGACCGTCCTCGTCAATGCCCTCGCCCGGCTGCTCGTGTGGACGGTGGGGGGCGCGGTGAAGGGGATCCGCGAGTGAGTATCGAGACCCGCCGTTTCGTGGTGAATCGGGTCATGGGCTTCCTGACCGGGGCCGCGGCCGCCCTCGTCATCCTGCCGCTGATCCTTGTCTTCGGCTTCCTCCTGTATCAGGGGGGCACCTCGCTCAATCTCGATTTCTTTACTCACACGCCCAAGCCCGTGGGCGAGCCGGGCGGCGGCATGGCAAATGCCATTGTGGGCACGCTGATCCTCATCGGTCTCGCCTGCGGCCTGGGATTGCCGGTGGGAATCCTGGGAGGGCTCTACGTCGCGGATTCTCAGGACGCCCATCTGCCCTCGGTGGTGCGCTTCCTCGCCGACGTGCTCAACGGCGTCCCCTCCATCGTGATCGGCATTTTCGCGTATACGCTGGTCGTCCTGCCCATGAAGCGATTCTCCGCCCTTGCGGGTGGGGTGGCCCTCGGCGTCATCATGATTCCCATCGTCCTCCGCACGACGGAAGAGATCATCCGCCTCGTTCCGTCTTCCCTCCGGGAAGCCGGGCTGGCCCTGGGACTGCCGAAGTGGAAGGTGACGGTGCGCATCGTCCTCACCACCGCGCGAGCGGGGATCACCACCGGGGTCATGGTGGCCATCGCGCGCATTGCCGGGGAGACCGCGCCGCTCCTCTTCACGGCCTTCGGGAATCGTTTCTGGCACCATGGCCTCGACCAGCCGATCGCTGCCCTGGCCATCCAGGTCTTTGCCTATGCGATCTCGCCGTTCGATGACTGGCACCGCCAGGCGTGGGCGGGGGCTCTCGTCCTGATCTCGATCGTGTTCCTCGTAAGCTTGGCGGCGCGACTGGCCACGCGAGACCTCCAGCGCCAGACGAGGTGACCATGGCGGACGGCCTTCAGGTAACCGAGCTCAACGCGTGGTTCGGGACGCGGCAGGTCCTCATGAACGTGAACCTGCGGGTTCCCTCGAACGCCGTGACGGCGCTCATCGGGCCCTCCGGATGCGGGAAGTCCACGTTCGTCCGCTGCATCAACCGGATGCACGAAGTGGTGCCCGGGGCGCGCTCGAGCGGACAGGTCCTGCTGAACGGTGACGATCTCTACGGCCCTGGGGTCGATCCCGTGATGGTGCGACGACGGATCGGCATGGTGTTCCAGAAGCCGAATCCCTTTCCTACGATGTCCGTCTTCGACAACGTGGCGGCCGGGCTTCGATTGGCGGGGGTGCGGGACAAGAACCTGCTCCACGACGTGGTCGAACGGGCCCTCCGCCAGGCCGCGCTGTGGGACGAGGTCAAGGACGAGCTGTACAAGTCCGGGTCGAGCCTCTCGGGGGGCCAGCAGCAGCGTCTCTGCATCGCGCGCGCCGTCGCCGTGCAGCCGGAGGTGCTCCTCATGGATGAGCCCTGCTCGGCCCTCGACCCCATTGCCACCGCGAGGATCGAGGAGCTCATCCTCGATCTCAAGAAGGACCTCACCATCGTGATCGTGACCCACAACATGCAGCAGGCCGCCCGCGTCTCGGAATGGACGGGGTTCTTCCTCATGGGCGAGCTCATCGAGATCGGGGTCACCCGTGATCTGTTTACGCACCCCCGGGAGAAGAAGACGGAGGACTACATCACGGGCCGCTTCGGTTAGGAGGGGCATCTTCCATGCAACGCCACTTCCATGAAGAGTTGGAATCCCTGAAGCAGACCCTGCTCGCCATGGGAGGCTTGGTCGAGGAGCAGATCCGCCAGGTCATGCGGGCGCTCGTCGAGCGTGACGACGCGCTGGCCCAGAGCGTGGTCGAGCGGGATCAGCAGGTCAACGCCTACGATCTCGAGGTGGACGAGACGTGCGTGAACCTCCTCGCCCTCCACCAGCCCGCCGCGGGAGACCTCCGCTTCATCACCACCGCCATGAAGATCGTCACCGACCTCGAGCGCATGGGCGACCAGGCCGTGAACATCGCCCAGCGCGTGCTCGAGCTGAACCAGGAGCCCCAGCTCAAGCCCTACATCGATCTGCCCCGCATGGCCGAGAAGGCCCAGCGCATGGTGAAGGAGAGCCTGGACGCCTTCGTGGCCCGCGACACCGAGCTGGCCCGGCGGGTGTGCGCGGAGGACGCCGAGGTGGACGCCCTCAAGGAGCAGATCTTCCGCGAGCTCCTGACCTTCATGATGGAAGACCCGCGGACTATCCCGCGGGCCATCCGGCTCATCCTCATCTCGCGATTTTTGGAGCGGCTGGCCGATCACGCCACCAACATTGCCGAAATGGTCATCTACCTGGTGGACGCCAAGATGGTCCGCCATACGCTCGCCTGATGACCTGGGTGTATGCTGGAGATGTGAGCCCGGAGCGTCGGTACCAGCTCCAGAACGCCGAAGCCAACCAACAGATCGACGCCCTCCTCGAGCGGTTGCGGGTGCCGGGGGATTCCTGGCGCCTGGAGTCCGAGCTCGTCACCACCGCCCTGAAGCTCTTCGAGGACCACGCGACCATCGGCGAGCTGAAGATCTCCAACTCTGCCCTCAAGGAGCTGCGCTACGGCTTCAAGGTGTTCGCGCCCTATCGCGGCCTGCCCAAGGTCACCGTCTTCGGCTCCGCGCGCACCCCCGCTGATCACAGCGTGTCGGACCAGGCGCGGCGCTTCGGCCGGAGCATGGTGGAGGCGGAGTGGATGGTGATCACGGGGGCGGGGAGCGGCGTGATGGGCGCCGCGCAGGAGGGAGCGGGGCGCGAGCGCTCGTTCGGCTTGAACATCCGGCTGCCCTTCGAGCAGGACGCCAATCCATGGATCGCCGACGATCCCAAGCTCATCTCCTTCAAGTATTTCTTCACGCGCAAGCTCTTCCTCGTCCGTGAGGCGTGGGCCATGGCCTTCTTCCCGGGTGGCTTCGGCACGGGCGACGAGGTCTTCGAATCGCTCACCCTGATCCAGACGGGGAAGGCGGAGATCGTGCCCGTGGTCCTGGTGGACGCGCCGGGCGGGCACTACTGGTCGAGGTGGCTCGAGTTCGTGAAAGGGCAGATGGTGGAGACGGGCATGATCTCTCCGGACGACCTGAACCTTTTCCGCGTCACCGACCGCGTGGAGGAGGCGGCGGAGGAGATCCAGCGCTTCTACCGTGTCTTTCACTCCTACCGCGTCGTGGGGGACAACCTCGCCGTGCGGCTGCGCCGCGAGCTGCCCGCGGCCATGGTCTCGGAGATCTCCCTGCGCTTCTCGGACATCCTGAAGGGCCCCGCCGAGCAGGTGCCGCGCGCCCTGGACGTGGAGCGCGGGGAGTTCGAGGAGCTGCCACGACTCCTCTTGCCGTTCAACCGCAGCGGCTTCTCGCGGCTGCGTCAGCTCATCGACTTCGTGAACAGCGCCTAGACGTCGGGCTCAGGGCGCTCCTGCGTCGTCTGGCAGCTCACGCACACCCACGTGCGGAGCGGCGTGGGCAGGTTCCGGTCACGGCGGAGCGTCCACGGGATGAAGGCCATGGCGCTGCAGCGCGGGCAGCGCTCCGCCTTCTGCCCGGGCTGGAGCTCGGAGGGAAGCCAGGGGATCTTGGAGGTCATGGGCGGGATTGTAGCGTAGTCCGCCGAGTGGAGCCGACCTCTGTGCCTCCCGCCGTCCCGTGGCTCTATTCGCGCCGACGAAGCGTCCTCATCGCGAACAGGGCGAGCAGGCCGGCGCCATCGTGAGGCCAGCTATCGTGAGGGCGACAAGTCCGAGCCGTGTCCAAGCGGGAGCAGGATTTGCGTGCATGTTTTCGTTTCGTGGCCCCCGCCCCGGAATATGGAGATGGGATTCGTCCTTTGGGGGATTTCTCACTGCCGAAGCGACACGGAACGTACCTGCCGTCGCAGAGTCCTGACGACGAGCGGCACTGGCGGCAGCCTGGAGTCTCGCAAGTGGCTGATTTGGCTCAGACGAGCTTTCCGCTTACGCGTGGTACAGCCCTTGCCAGCTCATTGAGCAGAGGAGGTACTCGGTGTCTAATCCATCGCAACCAGGAAGTCAGCACCGCTACCGCCGGCGCCGGATCACATGGCCCGTGACGGTGCAAGCGGACGCCCGTCGCCTGCACGGTGAAACGCTGGACGTGGGACCCCAGGGGGCGAAGCTGCGACTCACCGAGCGGCCAGACGTGGGCACCTGCATCACCCTTCATCTCACGCCGATCGACGGCGACCCGATGGCCATCGAGGCCATCGTGTGGAGGCACGACGAGGAGGGAGTGGTCGTGTTTTTCCTGTCGACAGAGACAGGGATCTGGGAGCGAGAGCGTCGCCATACCGGTGCGGGGACTGGCGAGCTGTCCTCGAAGCCGACGGAGACCATCCTGGTGGTCGACGACGACGCCGAGGTGCTGGATGTGGTGGGAGACAGTCTGGAGACCGTGGGTTATAAGGTCCTGAGGACGGCGGATCCCTTCGAGGCGCTCGGTCTTGCCCGAAGGGGGGCCCTGCCCATCCACCTCCTCCTGACTGACGTCGTCATGCCGCTGATGCACGGCGTGAAACTGGCCGATGAGTTCCGCGCCATTCGTCTCGAGGCGAAGGTGCTGTTCATGTCCGCGTACGTGACTGCCGAAGTCGAGGACCATGGCGCGGTGCTGGTCCCCGGGGTGTCGCTCCTGATCAAGCCTTTCGGGCTGCCCGTGCTCCACGACAGAGTGCGATCCGCGCTCGACTTCCGCTCGCCGGTTCCGGTAGCCCGCATCTCCTGAGTCGCCACTTCTCGCTCGTCGGCTTCCCCGCGCTTCATTCAGGGGCGCATGGTTTAGAATACGAGCCATGCGACGGGTGCGGGTGGGGCTGGCCCAGGTCAACCCGACGGTGGGCGCCATCGAGGCGAACGCGCGGCTGGTGATCGAGTGGATGGGCCGCGCGCGGGCGGCGGGGTGCGATCTGGTTGCTTTCCCCGAGCTGACCCTGACCGGCTATCCTCCCGAAGATCTCCTCTTCAAGCCCGCCTTTATCGAGGCGAACCTGCGCGCCCTCGCCGACGTGACGAAGCAGAGCAAGGGGCTCACCGCCGTCCTGGGCTACGTGGACAAGCGCGACGACATCTTCAACGCGGCGGCCGTGCTGCACGACGGCGCGCACGCGGGGACCTACCACAAGCAGTACCTGCCCAACTACGGCGTCTTCGACGAGAACCGCTACTTCCAGTCCGGCACGGAGTCGCCCATCTTCGCGGTGGGGGAGGTGACCGTCGCCGCCAACATCTGCGAGGACATCTGGTATCCCACGGGGCCGACCACGCGGCAGGCCCTGGCGGGGGCAGAGCTGATCGTCACCATCAACGCCTCGCCCTATCACGCGGGCAAGGCCCAGTTCCGCGAGAAGATGCTCGCCACCCGCGCCTCCGACGACGTGGTCTGCCTCGCCTTTGTGAATACGGTGGGCGGGCAGGACGAGCTGATCTTCGACGGGCACTCCTTCGTCTTCAACGAAAAGGGGGAGTGCCTGGCGCGCGGCAAGGCCTTCGAGGAAGACCTGGTGATCGCGGACGTCGACCTCGATCAGGTCTTCCGGGCCCGCTTGCACGACTCGCGCCGTCGCAAGGAGAAGCTCCAAGCGGACCAGAGCACGCGCCGCATCTCACTGCCCGCCCTGCCCGCGAAGAACAAGCCCAAGCTCTCCGTGCACGAGGTGGAGGCCCTCGAGCTCCTGGAGGAGATCTACCGCGCGCTCGTGCTGGGCACCCGCGACTACGTGACCAAGAACGGCTTCAAGCATGTGGTGATCGGGCTGTCCGGCGGCATCGACTCGTCCATCGTGGCCGCGGTGGCCGTGGAGGCCCTGGGCGCGGCCAACGTGAGCGGGGTAACCATGCCCTCGCCGTACTCCTCGTCGGGGACGCGGAGCGACGCGGTCAAGCTCGCCAAGAACCTCGGCATCGACCTCCTGCGCGTGCCCATCACGGGGGTGCTCAAGGCTTACAAGCGCGTGCTCGCCGCCGCCTTCAAGGGCCTCAAGGAGGACGTGACGGAGGAGAATCTCCAGGCGCGCATCCGCGGCAACTACCTCATGGCGCTGTCGAACAAGTTCGGGTGGCTCGTCCTCAACACGGGGAACAAGAGCGAGATCGCGGTGGGCTACACGACGCTCTACGGCGACATGGCGGGCGGCTTTGCCGTCATCAAGGACTGCCCAAAGATGCTCGTGTACAAGCTCTCCGAGCACGCCAACGCGCGGGCCGGGCGGGAGATCATCCCACGGACGGTCTTCACGCGGCCGCCCTCGGCCGAGCTGCGCCCGGGCCAGAAGGACCAGGACTCGCTGCCGCCCTACGAGGAGCTGGACGCGATCCTCGAATGCTACGTGGAGGGTGACCAGGGCGTGGCGGACATCGTGGCGCGCGGCTTCGACGCGGCCACCGTGAAGCGGGTGATCGCCATGGTGGACCGCAACGAGTACAAGCGGCGCCAGGGCGCCATCGGCATCAAGATCACCCCGCGCGCCTTCGGCAAGGATTGGCGCCTCCCCATCGTCAATAAGTTCCGCGAGTAGCGCGCGGAGCTCCCGTCAAGGGGCGAGGTCAGGGGGAGGGGAGTGCCCCCCGAGACCACGCTGAGTCGCATTCCGCTCCTCCACTCGACCGAGCCACGAGAGCTCGCCCGTGGCTTCGACCACACCCAGAAGATACGGGTCTCGGGGAGCACCCCCCTCCCCCAACCTCGCCCTTTACCCCGCGTCAATGACCTCGACCTTCGACGGGCACGCTTGTCCGGGATCCGCTTCCATGCGCTTCTGATCCGCCGTTGTCGACTGCTCCGGATCCATCAGGCGAGCGTGGAGCTGGGTGCAGCGGACTGCCCCCCTCCCTCCGTAGACCCGTATCTTCTGCGTGCGGTCGAAGCCGGCCAGCTCGATCTCGTGGCTCGCAAGGGTGGCCCAGGCGAATGCGACTCAGCGTGGTCTACGGGGGGAGGGGGGCACTCCGCTGCACCCAGCGGCGAGACAGCGGCACCGGGAGGACGAAGCTAGCTGCCGGTGAGGGCGTCGAGGGACTGCAAAGTCGCCAAGCGGCGGTAGATGCCGGATTCGCGGGCCAGGAGCGCCTCGTGCGTGCCCACCTCGGCGAGGCGGCCGTTGTGCACGACGACCACGCGATCCGCGTGCTTCACCGTGGCGAGCCGGTGCGCGATGACGAGCACGGTGCGGTTCTTCATCAGCTCGCCCAGCGCCTGCTGCACCAGGAACTCGCTCTCCGCGTCCAGGTCCGAGGTTGCCTCGTCGAGGATGAGGATGGGCGGGTCCTTCAGGAACGCGCGCGCGATGGCGATGCGCTGGCGCTGGCCGCCCGAGAGCTTCACACCGCGCTCGCCCACCGGCGTCGCGTAGCCCTCGGGGAGGGCGGCGATGAACTCGTGGGCCTGGGCCATGCGCGCCGCCCGCTCGATGTCCGCCTGGCTCGCCCCTGGCCGGCCGTAGGCGATGTTGTAGCCGATGGTGTCGGCGAAGAGGAAAGTTTCCTGGGTGACGATACCCATGAGGGCACGCAGGGAAGCCACGGAGAGATCGCGGAGATCGTGGCCGTCGAGCACGATGCGCCCTGCCTGCACGTCGTGGAAGCGCGGCACCAGGTCCATGAGCGTGCTCTTGCCCGCGCCCGACATGCCCACGAAGGCGACCATCTCGCCCTTGGCCACGCTCAGCGAGATGTCGACGAGGGTGTCCTCCGGCGCATCGGGATAGCGGAAGGAGACGCTCTCGAAGACGAGGCGGTCGCGGAAGTCCGTGATGGCCACCGCGCCGGTTCGATCGGTGATGGCAGGCGGCTGATCGAGGATTTCGAACACGCGCTCCACCGAGGAGAGCGACTGCTGAATGGTGTTCATCATGCGGCCGAGCTGGCGCACGGGTCCGTAGAGGAGGATGACCGCCGCCGTGAAGGAGAAAAACTCGCCCGGAGTGAGGGCCCCGCTGATGACGCGGTAGCCACCGTACCAGATGGCGCCCATGATGCCCAGGGCGGCGAGGATCTCCATGACGGGCTCGGTGAGGAGATCCACCCGCTGGTCCTTGAGGGCCAGGCGCAAGAGGCGATCGTTCACCGCGTCGAAGCGCTCCTGCTGGAGCCGTTCCCGCCCGAAGGCCTTGACGATCTTGTTGCCCGTGAAGGCCTCCTGCAGGACGACGTTCAGCTCGCCGATCTTCTCCTGCGAGCGCTTGGCGATGGTGTAGAGCTTGTGGCCGAGGGCGCGGAAGAGCACGCCCACCGCAGGGAACACGATCACCGCGATGAGGGCCAGGACCCACTCCCGGATGAACATCACGGCGAGGAGAGCCACGATGGTGGCCACTTGGCGCACGGCCATGACCAGCACGGTCGAGGCGAGGCGGGCCAGGCGGTTCACGTCGTTCACCACGCGGGTCATCAGCTCGGCGGAATGCATCTGCGAGTAGAAGGAGAGCGACATGCCCTGGATGTGGCGGTACAGCTCGGCGCGGATGCGGGCGATCACGCGCTCGCCCACCGCGGCCATGAGGTAGGCCTGGCCGTAACGGCCGATGCCCTTGACCGCGTAGGCGCCCAGCAGCATCAAGGGGATCAGCCGGAGCATGGCCACGTCGCGCTTGAGGAAGATCTCGTCGAGAGCGGGCTTGACGAGCCAGGCGATGAAACCCTCCGCGGAGGAGACCACGAGGGCGAGGGAGCTGCCGATGACGAGCCAGTGCAGGTAGGGCCGGAGATACGGCCACAGCCTCCACAGGAGGCGATAAGTGGGCTGGCCAGCCATCAGACGGAGCGCTTGGGAGCGAGCAGGCGGCGGTAGAGGGCCTCGGTCCGGTCGAGCTTGGCCGTCACGGAGAACTCCGCCTCCACGCGCTTGCGCCCCGCGCGGGCCATGGCCTCGGCCTGGTGCGGGTTCTCGATCAGGCGCAGGACGGCGCGGGCGAGGGCGTCGAAGTCGCGCGGGGGAAACAGGAGGCCCGTCTCGCCGTCGGTGATGAGCTCGGGGTTGCCCTCGATGTCGGTGGCCGCCACCGGCGTTTCCACGGCGAGGGCCTCGCGAAGGGAGCCGGTGAGGCCGAGGCCGGCATAGGAGGCGTCGACGCACACGTCGCTCGCGGCGAGGATCTCCGGGATGTCCTCCCGGTAGGAGAGGATGTGCGTGCGGTCGGCCAGCCCGCGCGCCACCGCCTTGTCGCGGAAGATCTTGGCCTTGGCCTCGTTGGCTCCCACGAAGAGCAGCCTCGCCTGCGGCGCCTTCATGGCCACGATGCGCATCGCCTCCATCGTGTCGTCGTTGCCCTTTTGGCTGCGGATGCCGACCTGGGTGACGAGGTAGTGCTCGGGGCCGAGGCCGAGCTCGCGGCGCACGCGGGAGCCGTCCACCCCGGGATGGAAGCGGTCGGTGTCGGTGCCCGAGTGAATGACGTGGATCTTCCTGGCGGGCACCCCGCGCGCCATCAGTCCCTGCTTGATGGACTCCGACACGGCCACGATGGCCGCCACACGCTTGGTCGTGTAGCCGAGGGTGCCGAGGCGATCGAGGGGAAAGCTGACGCCACGGTTCAGCACGATCGCGGGGATCCTCGTGAAGAGGCTCGCCATGAGGGCGAGGGTCCGCGCGCGGCCCTTCTGGGCGTGGACGACCTGTATGCGGTGGCGTCGCAGGATACGCACGAGAGGCGACACCGAGGCGACGTCGAGCTCGGAGCGCATGGGCACGGGATAGTAGGTCACGCCCGCTGCCGCGCACTTCTCCGCCCACCGGCCGCCGTCCCGGGTCGCCACCACCACCTGGTGGCCGCGCCGCTGGAGGCCCGCGGCCAGCTCGAGGAGCTGCACGGCGGCACCGGTGAAGTAGTCGCTCTTCGGGTACAGCTGGAGAATTCTGAGCGGCTCGGTCACTTCGTGAAGAACGCCCGCACTGCGGCCACGACCTCGTCGATCTCGGACTCCGTGTGGCCCGCGGACATGGGCAGGGTGACGATCTGCTTGATGATCCGCTCCGTGTGCTCGAGCGGCTCCGGCTTGAGATACTCCACGGCCGGCTGCTGGTGGCAGGCCACGGGGTAGTGGATGCCCGTGGCGATTCCGCGCTCCTTGAGGAAGGCGGCGAGCTGATCACGCTCGCTCGTGCGCACCACGTAGAGGTGATAGACGTGCCGCGCCTCCCGCGTCTCCGAGGGGAGCACGAGGGGCAGGCCGCCGAGGCCGGCCGCGTACCGCGCGGCGAGGGCGCGCCGCTTGTCGTTCATGGCGTCGAGGCGACGCAGGAGCACACGCCCCACCGCGGCCTGGAGATCGTTGAAGCGCAGGTTGAAGCCGATCTCCACGTGGATGTCCTTGTTCTGCCGCCCGTGGTCGCGCAGTCGCCGGCACCGCGCGGCGATCTCGTCGTCGTCGGTGACGAGGAGGCCGCCGTCGCCCATCACGGTGAGGTTCTTCGACGGATAGAACGAGAAGGCGCCCACGCGCCCGAAGGAGCCGACCTTCTTGCCCTGCCAGGCGGCCCCATGCGCCTGCGCGCAGTCCTCGAGGAGCCAGAGCCTGTGCCGGGCGCAGAGATCCTGGATGTCAGGCAGGTTGGCGGGGTGGCCGTAGAGATGGACGGGGATGAAGCCCACCGTGCGCGCGGTGACCTTGGCCGCGGCGTCCTTGACGTCCACAGTGTACGTGTCGTCGATGTCCACGAAGACCGGGGTGACGCCCGCGAAGCAGATCGCCTCCACCGTGGGAAACGCGGTGTGCGCGGGCACGAGGATCTCGTCGCCTTCCTTGGCCCCGAGAGCCTTGATGGTCATCCAGAGGGCAGAGGTGGCGCTGGTGGTGAGGACGGCGTGCTTGGCTCCGTTGTAGGCGGCGAACTCCTTCTCGAACGCCTTGCTCTCGGGGCCCAGGATGTACTGACCCGACTCGACGGCCCTGATGACCGCCTGCTTGACTTCGTCATCGACGGGCGGCCGCGAGAGGGGGATGGGCATCGGCTACTCCTTCCTCAGCTGCCGTGGATGCGGCGATACTTACCGCGATAGTAGAGCAGGGGCTCGAGGCCGTCGTCGCCGCGGGAGTCCGCGGCCTCCACGCGCCCCACGAAAATCGTGTGGTCGCCCGCGGGATAGCAGTGAACGACCTCGCACTCGAGCTCGGCCAGCGAATCCTTGAGCACGGGCAGCCCGCGCGCGCTCTGCCGGAAGTCCATGCCCTCGAACTTCTCCGAGGGATGATTGACGGGCTTGGTGGCGAAGCGCGTCGACACCGACTCGTGGTGACCGGCCAGGATGTTGACCGCGAAGTGCTTGGCGGCGGCCAGGGCGGGATAGCTGTGGGCGTCGTGGGCGACGCAGACCAGGATAAGCGGGGGGCGGAGGGAGACGGACGTGAAAGCGCTGGCGGTGAGACCGGCGGGCCGCCCCTCGCTGTCCCTGGTGGTGATGACGGTGACGCCCGAGCAGAAGTGACTGAGCACGCGCCGGAAATCGTCGGGCGAAATCACTCGTCTCTTGTAACAGTTTCGCGCTGATTTTTCAACTTCTTTGCGGGGTTGGACGGCATCTTCACACCGCCCTTCCTTGACGCGTGCGAGCGGTGGACCCTATACTTCGTCCAGGGTTCCCGAGGTTCCGATCCCGCTTCGAAGAGAGGCGCTTCCCATGGCAGAGACACCGCGACCCAGCCCTCCTGCGGCCGCGTTCATTCCCGAGGTCAAGCACACCGTCGCGGTCTCGTCCGGCAAGGGCGGGGTCGGGAAGTCCACGGTGGCCGTGAACCTCGCCCTCGCCCTCAAGCAGAAGGGATTCTCGGTGGGCCTGGTCGACGTCGACGTCTACGGTCCCGACGTGCCGCTCATGATGGGCGCCAAGGGCCGGCCGGGGATGTTCGACAACAAGATCCTTCCCATGGAGGCGCACGGGATCAAGATCATGTCGATCGGCCTTCTCGTCGACGCCCGCGAGGCCCTCGTCTGGCGCGGCCCCATGATCCATTCCGCCGTGCAGCAGTTCCTCCGCGACGTCATGTGGGGGCCGCTGGACTACCTCGTCTTCGACATGCCGCCGGGCACGGGCGACGCCCAACTCTCGCTCTCCCAGGTGATCCCGCTGGGCGGGGTGGTCATGGTCACCACGCCCCAGGAGGTCGCGCTCCTCGACGTGCGCAAGGCGCTTGCCATGTTCCGCAAGCTCAACGTGCCCATCCTCGGCGTCGTGGAGAACATGAGCTACTTCGTCGCCCCCGACACGGGCGCCAAGTACGCCATCTTCGGCGAGGGCGGGGGCGATCGGGTCGCCGAGGAGTTCGGCGTGCCGCTCCTCACGCGCATTCCCCTCGAGATGGAGACACGCAAGGGCGGTGACGCGGGCGTGCCCATCGTGGTCGGCCAGCCTGCCTCCGCGCAGGCCGCGGCCTTCCTCGCCCTGGCGAACGGCGTCGTCGAGCGCCTGGACGCTGTCTCGGCGCTCAAGCTCCCCACCATCGGCTGAGCCGTCGGTGGCCAGAGCCCTCGTTCCCATCTTCCCGTTGCCGGACCTGACCTTCTTTCCGCACACGCTCCTGCCCCTGCACATCTTCGAGGCGCGCTACCGGGCCATGGTCACGGACTGCCTGGCGCGCGACAAACGCATGGCTGTAGTGGGGCTCAAGCCCGGCTACGAGTCGTCCTACGAGGGCAAGCCGGCCGTGCACGAGATCGCGGGGCTCGGACGCATCGTGCAGTGCGATCGGCTCGCCTCGGGGCGGTTCAACCTCGTGCTCAAGGGCGAGAGCCGCATGCGCATCGAGGGCGAACTGCCCACCGACACGCTGTATCGGCTGGTCGCGGCCACGCCGCTCGAGGAGGTCGGGGCTGACCGTGCGAGCGTGGGCGGACTGGTGACCCGCGTCACCTCACGGTGTCTGGGCATCCTGCGCGCGGTGAACCGGCCTACCGCGGATCTGGAGGCCTCGCTCGCCGGTGCAGCGCCGGGGACGCTCTGCGACCAGATCGCCTCCGCGGTGGTGCCGGAAGCGGCGGTGAGACAAGAGCTCCTGGAAGAGCTCGATGTCGAGCGGCGACTACAGCACCTCGCGGGCACCCTGGACGATCTCTACACACAGCTCACGGGGGAGCGATGATCCGTCGACTTCTCGTGGCTACGCTGCTCCTGCTCGGGATGGTGGGGCAGGCGCACGCCGTCACCTGGGGCTGGCTCGGGG
>JBKOVG010000335.1:0-10511 GCA_046723845.1 Candidatus Methylomirabilota bacterium
ATGGCCGGCGTGATGACTTTCGCCTTCGGCCCCATGAGGAGGATGGAGGCGCCCAGCTCGCGCACGCTCGCGATGAAGAGGAGGAGGGCGGCGGCGATGAGGCCGGGGCGGAGCAGCGGCATGGTCACCGTGCGCAGGCGATAGCTCCAGGAGGCGCCGCACATCTGGGCCGACTCCTCGAGGGTGCGGTCGATCTGGAGCATGACGCCGGAGATGGTGCGAATCCCCAGGGGCAGGAACACGGTGAGATAGGCGATGAGGAGCAGCCACAGCGTGCCGTAGATGGGAATGGGGAAGACGAGCCAGGCCCATAGCATGCCGAAGGCGAAGACGAGGCGGGGGACGGCCTGAGGGAACATGAGCACGTACTCGATCACCCCCGCCCCGGGCAGGCGCGAGCGATAGATGAGCCAGGAGAGGAAGCCCATGAGAAGCACGCCCACCCCCGCGGTGGCCGCGCCTAGGAGCAGGCTGTTCCAGAGGGCGGAGCGCACGGCGTCGAGGGACAGCGCGGTGACGTAGTTGGCGAGGGTGAAGTTCGAGAGCTGGGGAAACGCGGTGGCGAGGCGCTGGAACGAGGCGTAGAGGAGGGTCAGCACGGGCAGGAGCACGGCGATCGCGAGATAGACGAGGCACACGGTGAACAGCACCCAGCGCGCGGCGCCCACGTCCATGGGACGGGGGCGGAAGGCCTTCCCGGTGATGGTCACGTAGCTCCCGCGGCTCACGATGCGCCGGTACACGTACACCATGGCGAACATCACGGCGAAGAGCGACACGCCCATGGCCGCGGCCTGGGGGAAGCGCGGCGGATACTGGGAGACGAGCTGGTACATGGCGGTGGTGACCACGTAGAAGCGATTGGGCAGCCCGAGCACGAGGGCCACGGAGAACGAGCCCAGCATCTCCGCGAAGACGAAGATGGCGGCGCCCAGGACGCCGGGCAGGACGAGGGGCAGTGTCACCTTGAGCATGGTGCGGAGCCGTCCCGCTCCCAGAACCTGGGAAGCCTCCTCCAGGGCGGGATCCATGGACTTCATGACGGCGCCGATCATGACGAAGGCGACCGAGCCCTCGAAGAGCGCCATCACCCACGCGATCCCGTAGGGCGTGGTGATGTCGACGAGGTGGCCCTCGCCGCCGAGGGCGCGCCAGACCTGATTCGCGAAGCCGCCGCTCGGCGAGCCGATGAGGCTCCAGGCCAGCGCGCCCATGAGCGGCGTCACGTAGTACGGCAGGGCCATGAGCTGCTCGAGCGCCTCGCGTCGCGGGACGTTGGTGCGCGAGAGGATCCAGCCCATGACGAAGCCCAGGGCGATGGCGAGCGCGGTGGCCACCACCGCCACCAGCACCGTGTTCCAGAAGATGTGCGTGTAGCGCTCGAGCCCCGCGTAGTTGGCGAGGCCGTAGGCTTCGGGGGGGCGCGCCTGCGGATCGCCGACGCTGAGCGAGGCCTGGATGAGGTAGACGATCGGGTAGAAGACGATGACGACGGCGCCGCCGCCCACGAGCAGGCTGACGAGGTTCGGGCCCGGCCGCCAGGACCGGACCCGGGCCGCCATCGCCACGGAGCCGACGCCTCTCAGAGCCCCATGATGCTGTTCCACTCCTTCACGAAGGCGGCGTGGCTCGCCTGGAAGTCTGCCCAGTCGGAGGGGAAGAGCAGCTTGAAGTCGCTGAGCTTCTTGCCCGTCAGCATGGGAGGGGCGTCGTTGCGGAGCGAGCCGTAGAGGAGGAGCGGCGTGTTCTGGTACACGGACTGGCCGCGATTCGAGACGGCCCAGTCCATGAAAAGCTTGGCCGCTTCCGGATGCGGGGCGCGATTGACCACGCCGAGGATGGCGGGAGTGGCGGGCAGGCCGTCGGGGGGCGCCACGAACTCGATGTCCGCGCCCTTGTCCTTGAACAGCGTGTAGCCGCCGTACTCGGCCAGCGCGCACACGCGATCGTCGCCCTTGGCGAGGCGGTCGAAGAGCTGGGCGCGGGCGTCGAAGCCGCGCGGGCGCTGCTTGGCGAACTCCTGCCAGAAGTCGTTGCCGTAGAGCTTGCGGAGCGTGTACCACTGCGCGTGCTGCATGCCGGAGGTGGCGAGCTTGGCGCTGATGCCGTCCTTGAAGGCAGGATTCAGAATGTCCTTCCAGGTCTTGGGCGCCTGCTCCGGCTTCACCTTGCCGCGGTTGTAGGAGATGCCCGCGAAGGTCACGCCCACCCACGCGAAGGAGCCCGCGGGCGTGCTCAGGTACGCGGGCTTGTAGCTCGCGTACTCCGGAGAGAGATAGCTCTCGTAGCCGCCCTTCTTCTGGAAGTCGATGGCGGGCGAGATGTCGGAGAGCTGGAGCACGTCCACCAGGTAGCGGTTGGCCGAGCGCTCCGCGGTGATCTTCGCGTAGAGCGCGCCCGTCTGCAGGCGCACATAGTTGGTCTTGATCTTCGGGAAGTCCTTGCGGAAGGCTTCCAGCAAGGCGGCGATAGCCGCCTCGCCGTCGTGACCGTAGTAGACGACCTCGCCTTCCTGCTCGGCCTTGGCAACGTCGGCCCCCGTCGTGAAGTCGAGAACCTTGGTCGTCTTGACGGGCGCCTGGGCGAGGGCGCGCGAGGGCCGGCCCAGGACGGGCCAGGCGGCGAGGGCCGCTCCTGCCTGGAGGAATCGACGTCGGCTCAGTGGGCGCTGCGTGGGTACAGGGGACATGGCGTCATTGCCTCCAGATGTCATCGGGTGCGCTTCGGATGTCGGGTGGCGCGGGAGCGAGAGGTCTTCCGGGAGCGGCGCACGGCGGACGTTTCGGAAGGCTCGGCCACCGCGATGGCGCTGATCTCGATCTTGCAGTTGACGTGGGTGGCGAGCCGCGAGACCTCCACGGTGGTCGTGGTGGGCAGATGGCCACTGAGATACTCCGCCCACACGCGATTGAGGTCGTCCTGCTCGTTCACGTCAGTGAGATAGCGGGTGGCGGAGACGAGGTCCTTCATGCTGCAGCCGGCGGCCTCCAAGGTCTTCCGGAGATTCTCCATCGCGAGGACCGCTTGCTCACGCATGGACCGTGGGAGGTCGAACTCCTCCTCGCGGTGTGGGTGGCTGTGGTACACGGGCGCGGCCGTCACGCCCGAGAGGAAGAGCAGGCTGCCGCGCCGCACGAGAAGCGCCGGCGCATACGGCATCATCACATCGTGTCGGCGATCGGCATGGTGAACCGGACGGACGTCCTTGGCCATGGTCCCCGGCATCATTCACTCTCCGCCCGCTCCCGTCAAGCAGGCTACAGCCCGAGATAGGCCTCACGCACCTGCGCGCTCTCGAGGAGCTCACGCCCCGTCCCGGACAGCGCCACACGCCCGGACTCGAGCACGAAGCCGCGGTGCGCGAGGGCCAAGGCATGCTCCGTGTTCTGCTCGACGAGGAGGACGGTGACGCCGGTCCGGTTGATCTCGGCGATCACGCGGAACATCTCCTGCACCATGATCGGCGCCAGGCCGAGCGACGGCTCATCGAGCATGAGGATGCGCGGCCCTGCCATGAGCCCGCGGCCGATGGCGACCATTTGCTGCTCGCCGCCTGAGAGCGTGCCGGCAAGCTGACGGCGCCGCTCGGCGAGGCGGGGGAAGATCGTGAAGACCTCGTCGAGCCGCTGGGGTCGTCGGGCTCGCGCGGCGGGTGGATAGCCGCCGACGAGCAGATTGTCGAGCACCGTCATCTCGGGAAAGAGCTTGCGGCCCTCGGGCACGTGAACCACGCCCCGCCCCACGATCTCGGCGGGTGAGAGCGCATCGAGTCGGTGTCCATCGAGGGCGATGCGTCCGGACGTTGGCCGCAGGAGTCCCGACAGCGTCTTGAGCGTCGTGGTCTTGCCGGCGCCGTTGGCGCCCACCACCGCGACGATCTCGCCCTCCGGGATCTCGAAGCTGATGCCCCACAGCGCCTGGATCTTGCCGTACGCGACTTCGAGAGCTTCGACGCGTAGCACTCCGAATCCCCCTCGCTCAACTCTGGACCACGCGCGTACCAAGATAGGCCGCGATGACGCCTGAGTCCTGCACGACGCGCTCGGGCGTACCGTCCGCGATCTTCTCGCCGTGGTGGATGACGACGACGCGATCCGAGATCCGCATGATCGCCTTCATCACGTGCTCGACCAGGATGACGGTGACGCCGTCAGCACAAATCTGACCGACCAGCGCGCACGCGCCGTCCACCTCGCGTGGATTGAGCCCGCCCATGGGCTCGTCGAGGAGCAGGAGCTTGGGCCGGGTGGCCAGCGCTCGCGCGATCTCGAGCCGCTTTTGCTCGCCGAGCGTCAGGTCGGAAGCGGGCAGCTCGAGCTTGTCGCTGAGCCCCACGCGCTCCAGCATCTGCGCGGCGAGCGCTTCCGCGCGGGGCCGCGACGCCTCGTGGCTGAAAGCGGCCAGCGTCACGTTCTCCCTGACGGGGAGCTTGGGGAATGGCTTGACGAGCTGAAAAGTTCGCGCGATGCCCCGGCGCGTGACGACGTGCGGCCGGAGCCCGACCACGCTCCGCCCTTCGAGGGCGATGTGCCCGGCGGTCGGCTGCAGGAAGCCCGTGATCAGGTTGAACACAGTGGTCTTGCCGGCGCCGTTGGGCCCGATCAAGCCGAGGATCTGGCCCGGCTCTACGTCGAAGGAGAAACGAGACACGGCGCGGAGGCCGCCGAAGTCTCGCGTGAGATCGGTCACGGACAGGAGAGCCATGATGCGCTAGCGCCACCCCGCCCACGCGCGGCGGGCGCCGCCCCAGATGCCCTCGGGCAGGTAGCGGATGACCAGCATCATGAAGAGGCCGTAGAAGATCAGGTGGCCGACGAGGAAGCGCTCGCGGAACGTCTCGCCGATGGTGGTGAGAAAGATGGCGCCGATGACGGGACCGGTGACGGTGGCGAGCCCGCCGACCACGGCGATGAACACCATCTCCACGGAGAGCGCGATGGGGAAGACGGCGTCCGGATCCACGTAGCGGTAGTAGAGGCCGTAGAATCCGCCACCCAGCCCCGCGAAGAAGGCCGACAGCGCCAGCGTCAGGACCTTGGCGCGCACCGTGGCGATGCCGATCGATTCCGCAGCGTCCTCGTCCTCGCGGATGGCGAGCAGATAGGCGCCGAGCCGCGCGCGGGTGAGCCCGTAGGCGGCAAGCATCGCGCCCAGGGCGAGGACGGCAATGATGTAGTAGAAGGGCAGCTTGCTCTCCCAGTTGATGACTCGCCCGGCCACCGTGACTCGCGGCAGCGTCGTGATGAGCAGCCCCACCGGCCCATTGGTCAGCGCCTCCCAGTTGAGCGCCACCAGCCGCACGATCTCCGCCACCGCGAGCGTCGAGAGCGAGAAGTACGGGCCGCGGAGCCGGAAGCAGATGAGGCCGATGGGCAGCGAGACGAGCACGGCGACGAGGCCGCCCAGGACCATGCCGTACCACGGTGCCAGGCCCGCCTTCAGGTAGAGGATCATCGTCGCGTAGGCGCCCACCCCGAAGAAGGTCGCGTGCCCGAAGGAGACCTGCCCCGCGAAGCCGCCCAGCATGTTCCACGCGGTGCCGAGCAGCGTCCAGAGCAGCACGGTGATGCCAAGGTGGAGCAGGAACTGGTTCGACGCCACGAGGGGCGGCGCGAGCACCAGGAGCAGCAGGGCGAGCACGGCCGCCGTGCGATTCATGTCCGCCCCACACCGAAGAGCCCCGAGGGGCGGAAGAGCAGGACGAGCAGGAAGATGACGAAACCGATGGTGTCCTTGTAGGCGACAGAGACGTAGACGGCACCGAGCGACTCCACGAGCCCCAGCAGGATTCCGCCCGCGATGGCGCCCGAGACGGAGCCGAGCCCGCCCAGCACCACGATGACGAAGCACTTGGCGACGAGGAGCTCGCCCACCGTGGGATAGAGGTAGAGCGACGGCGCGAGAAGCACACCGGCCGCGCCCGCGAGCGCGCTGCCGAGGCCGAAAGTGAGCATGGAGATCCGGTCGACGTCGATGCCCATGAGGGCGGCCGCTTCGGGATTCTGACTGGTCGCGCGGATGGCACGGCCGGGATCGGTTCGCGCGAGGAAAAGATAGAGGCAGACGGTGATGACGATGGCGAGGAGAAAGGCGATGGCGAGCGGAATCGGTACGGCGATCCCGAAGGGACGGAGCGGCGTGAGCGCGTAGCGGAGCTTGATCGTCCGGTAGTCGCCGGTCCACGCGAAGAGGGCCACGTTGGCGATGAGGAGCGAGAGCCCTGCCGTGTAGAGCAGGGTGTTGAGCTCGCCGCCCGGGATGATGGGCTTGAGCAGGAAGCGGTAGATCAGCATGCCCGCCAGGAACATCAGCGGTACCCAGAGCACGATGGACACGAAGGGATCGATCCGCAGGAGTGCGTGCGCCCAGAAGGCGCCGAACATGCCGAGCATGACCAGGTCGCCGTGGGCGAGGTTGATGATGCGCATGACGCCGAAGACCACGGTGAGCCCCACGCCGATCATGGCGTAGAGCGAGCCGGTCAGGACGCCGCTGACGACGCTCTGGACGAGGGTGTCCACTCAGTCGATCTCGACTCTGCGGGGAGACCCACCCTCATCTCGGCCCTCTCCCTCACTGAGGGAGAGGGCCGCGGTTCGAGCCGAGGCGCTCGTCTCGAGCGACGAGGCGAGGGCTGAGTTGGTGAGGGGGTTTGCCGTCGGACTCAGCGCTTCACGGTGTTATCGGGAAAGACGTAGTTGGTCTCGGCGTTGGCCTTGGGCCAGACGTTCAGGAGCTTGCCGTCCAGCCACTGCGCGAGCACGGAGTGCTCGGGAGAGTAGATGTTCTGGTTGGTGTACTGGTCGCCGAGCGGGCCGGCCCAGTTCCCGAACTTGAGCTTGCCGAACACGGTGGTCATGTCGGTCTTGAGCAGGGCCTGGCGAATGGCCTCGCGGTCCGCGTCGAGATTGCCGGTGAGCTGGGCGCGGCGCATGGCGTCGGCGATGACGAAGATGATGGCGTAGCCCTCGACCTCGTGCTCCTTGGGCCAGATGCCGTACTTGTCGTGGAACTTCTTGTAGAACTCCTTGACGGCGGGGTCGTTGGGGTTGCCCGACCACGCCGCCGAGGAGAAGACGTTCTGGCTGAGCGGTCCCAGCTCCTTGGCGAAGTCCTCGACGCCGAAGCCCCCGCCGAAGCCCACGAAGGCGCGTGGAGCCACGCCGATCTCCTTGGCGTGCTTGGTGAGCAGGATGGCATCCGTGGTGGCCACCGCGACCATCAGGAGGTAGTCCGGATTGCTCGCCTTCACCTTCGTCATGACGGGCTTGAAGTCGAGCGAGTTGACCGGGTAGGCCTCGTCGTTCACGATCGGCACGCCCTTCGACTTGAGGAAGGTCATCGCCGAGTTGGAGATGGTCTTGCCGAACACGGAATTGTCGTACACGACGGCGGCGGATTTCGGCATCGCCCCCGGCACGTCGGTGATGAACTTGTTGAAGGCCTGAGGGTAGATCGACCCCGTCGGGTTGTTGCGGAACACCCACTCGAAGCCCTTGGCCGTGATGATGTCGGCGGAGGGGTGATCGACCACGTAGGGGGTCTTGAGACGCTGCGCCACGGAGGCGATCTCGACGGCCTGCCCGGAGGCGCGGCCGCCGGTCAGCACCAGCACCTTGCCCTGGGTGATCAGCTTCTCCGCCACCGTGGCGGCCACCGCGTTCTTTGCCTGGTGGTCGTCGATGATCACCTCGATCTTCTTGCCGTTGACGCCACCCTTGGCGTTGATCTCGTCGACCGCCATGCTGTAGGCCTTCTTGAACTTGTCGCCAAAGGGCGCGTCGGGGCCGGTCATGGGCTGGGGCGCTCCGATCTTGAGCGTGTCCTGAGCCACGGCCGGCCCGACGGCGGCAGCAAGAAGCACCCCGAGCGCGAGGGGAAGGGCGAGCAATCGTCGCATGGTCAAACCCTCCATTGGGCATTGACGGGTGGTGGGGCAGGCAGACTCTAGGGTCCCGCCGGAATCCTTGTCAAGATTGCCGGCCGAGCTCACGGCGGACCATCCGCCTCCCCTCCACGAGGGCGGCCAGCTTGCCCCGGGCGGCCGGGCGCGAGCGCGGCACGAGACCGCAATCGGTGCAGGGGAAGAGGCGGGCCGGATCTACGTAGGGCAGCGCCCTCCGGATGCGTGAGGCCACGAGAGCAGGCGTCTCCACCTCTTCGGTGCCCACATCGATGACGCCCAGGAGGATGTCCTTGCCCCGCGCGCCTTCGAGCACGGCGGGGTCGACGCCGGAGGCCGCGCACTCCACGGAGATCTGGTCGATGCGCGTCTCCCGCAAGAGCGGCAGGGTGACGCCGTACTGTCCCCACTCCGTGTTCTGCTTCTTCCAGGCGAGGACGCGCGGGATGCCGTAGCTGTAGCAGATGTGGATGGCGGTGGTGCAGGCCACGCCCTCGATGGCCTTCTCGAGGGCGCGGATGCCCCACGTGCGCACCTTGTCGAGGTAGATGTTGAAGCAGGGCTCGTCGAACTGGACCACGCTCGCGCCCGCGGCGGCGAGCGCCTTCGCCTCCGCGTTGAGCAGATCGGCGAAGCGCATGGCGAGGCTCTCCTCGTCGGTGCGATAGAACTCGTCGAGGGTGGTGTCGACCATGGTCATGGGGCCGGGGAGGGCCACCTTCACGGGGCGGCGGGTGTGGGCGCGGGCGAAGGCGAGGGCGTCGGCCATGACGGGTCCCCGCCAGGTCACCTCGCCCACGATGCGCGCCACCGCCTGCTCGGCCACGTAGCGTCCGCCGCGGGTGCGCTTGCTGCCGAGCCGCTCGGTGTCGGTCCCCGTGAGCCCTGGCCGGGGACGCTCCACTGGGAGAACTACGCCCGAGCATGGGCCTCGGGCCCGTTCCTGCGCTACGCCGTGAACAACGCCGTGCAGACGGTGGGCATCGTGGCATGTCAGCTCTTCTTCGGCTGCCTCGCCGGCTACGCCTTCAGCAAGCTGCGCTTCCCCGGGCGGGACGCCTGCTTCCTCGTGGTCATCGCTGCCTCATCGTGCCGCCGCAGGTGCGCTTCGTCCCTCTCTACATGCTCTTCAGCAAGGTCGGCCTCCTCAACACCTACGCCTCCCTCATCGTCCCCTACGCCGTCTCCGCCCTCGGCACCTTCCTGATCCGCGAGGCCTTCCTCCAGGTGTCGGAGGACATCGTGGACGCGGCCCGCGTGGACGGTGCCGGCACCCTGACCATCATCTTCCGCGTACTCGCTCCCATCGCGCGCCCGACCCTGGTCGCCTTCTCGCTCTTCAGCGTGGTCTACCACTGGAACGATTTCTTCTGGCCGCTCGTCATGACGACCAACGAGGCGGTGCGCACCCTGCCCATCGGCGTCGCCATGCTTCGCGAGGAGGGCACGGGCGACAAGTGGCACGTGATCATGGCGGGCAGCATGTTCGTGGTCGCCCCCGTGCTCTTCGTCTTCGTGATCGCCCAGCGGCACATCATCCGCGCTTTCACCTTCACCTCGCTCAAGTAGTGGCCAGGCGGCGGAGGCCCCGGCCGCCTTGACAGGTCCGCACAAGGTTGCTAAAAATAAAGCTAATTTCCTCAGACCACGGTCCGCTCCGGGCCATTCCAGGAGGATCCCGATGTCCATATCGCTGTGGAGTCTCGCGGGCGTCCTCACGCTCGCCTGGTCGCTGGGCCCCGCGCAAGCCCAGGCGCAGGCCCCCATCAAGATCGGCGCGTCGCTCTCCCTCACCGGCACCTACGCCAAGCCCGGCACCTATCAGAAGGAAGGCTACGAAGTGTGTGCGGACGAGCTCAATGCCAAGGGCGGCCTGCTCGGGCGCAAGGTCGAGTTCGTGATGTACGACGACCAGTCCTCGACCCAGACCGCGCAGCGCCTCTACGAGAAGCTCATCACCGAGGACAAGGTCGACGCGGTGATGGGACCCTACTCCTCCGGCATCACCGAATCGGTGGCGGGCATCAGCGAGAAGTACAAGAAGGTGCTCGTCTCGCCGCTCGCCGCCACCACCTCCATCTTCCGTCAGGGCCGCAAGTACATCTTCATGGTGATCTCGCCCGCCGAGGTCTATCTGGAAGGCTTCGTGGACATGGCGGCCAAGCGCGGGCTCAAGACCATCGCGGTGATCAACGAGGACACGCTGTTCCCCAAGGCCTCCACCGCGGGCACGGTGGAGCAGGCCAAGAAGCGCGGGCTCCAGGTCGTGCTCCAGGAGGCGTACCCCAAGGGCAACACGGACTTCTCCGCGCTCCTTGTGAAGATCAAGGCGGCCAACCCCGACATCATCGCCGCCGCCACCTACTTCGACGACGCGGTGGCCATCACCCGCCAGATGCGCGAGCTGAACGTGAACCCCAAGATGTTCGCGGTCACGGTGGGGGGCGACATCCCGGAGTTCTACACCCTGCTCAAGACGAACGGGGAGTACGTGTACGGCTCCACCCAATGGGACGAGTCGCTGCCCTACCCGGGCCAGAAGGCGTTCCTCAGCGCCTACACCAAGAAGTTCAAGCACGTCCCGTCCTACCACGCGGCGGCGGGCTAC
>JBKOVG010000208.1:0-13254 GCA_046723845.1 Candidatus Methylomirabilota bacterium
CGCCACCACCGAGAACTACACTCTGGAATTATCGTCGGCAGCGTCAGATGTGTATAAGAGACAGAGCCTGTGCGCCGCCCGGAGGGCTGCGATTCAGGCGAGTGGGGGACGCAGCGGGAGCGCTCCCCCGCCCCTGACGACGGGCCCCGACCCGCCTCGCGCTCCGCGTGTTCGTGAACAATTCGGGCTAGCGTCGAGCACGCGGAGCCACGCGGTCGGAAAGGGAGGCATCATGAAGAATGCGAGCGCCACGGAGCCGGCGAGCCTGCTCGCCGTCTTCGTCGCCGACGACGGCGCCCAGCTCACCACCTTCGGCAAGTGATCCACCGGCCCCTCGGGCACGCTAGGCGCGGCGGCTGAGCCGTGGACGGATCAAGCCTCCCGGACGTCCGTGAGCTCCGGATCTTCCTCGAGAGCGTCATCTGCGATCTCTGCCGCCTTCGCCACGCGTCACAGGACGGGATTGCTCCCGGCGCCACGCGGATCCACCAGGAGGTGCGGCTGAGTCCGGGCGTGTTCGCGGACATCCGGGTGGCGGCGGGCGCGCGGCCTCCATATTTCGTGGAGGTCGACATGGGCCGCTCGCGAGCGAGCATCGCCGAGAGCGTGCGGCGCAAGTTCGGCCGGCGGACTCCCGCCAGTGAAGGCGCAAGCCGGGTGGTGGTCGTGGTGGACCGCGCCCTCGCCGCGGCCTCTCCGTCCCTCGAGACCGAGCTCGCCGGGCTGCTCGCCCCCGGCCTCGCCCTCGAGATCTGGGACGACGCGCATCTCGCGGGCTTGATCCGGGAGACGTTCGGCTTCGAGCTCGAGCGCTTCAGCGAGGCCGAGCTCCTCGACCTGCGCCAGGCCATCGACCGGGCGAAGGCGGCGCATGCCTTCGGTGCCTCCACGGAGATCGATCCGCTGCGCTCCACGCTGCTCTGGCACTTCGCGTACTGGCGACTGGCCGAGCTGCGCGAGGCGGGCTGCAGCGACCCGCGCGATTTCCTCCCTCCGCAACGCTACTCCAAGGTGGTGGTGGTGATGGCGGATCTGTGCGCCTACTCGAGCTACGTGCGCGACACGCGAGACGATCGCGTGATCCAGGAGTCTCTCACCGCCTTCGCCTCCAAGACGCGCTATCGAATCATCAATGACGGCGGCATGCTGTACCAGTTCGTGGGCGACTCCGTGGTCGGCTTCTTCGGCATTCCCACCAGCAGCGCACACGACGTGTCGAAGGCCCTCGCCTGCGCCGGCGGGCTCGTCGACATCGGCGCGGCCATCGCCGAGCAATGGCAGCGCCAGATCGATCAGGCGCAGCCCGCGGCGGGCGTGCACGTGGCCATGGCCCTGGGCGAGGTGCAGGTGCTCTCCCTGCGTCCGTTCAGCCGCACGCACATGGGCGCGGTGGCCGATGCCATGAACCTGTGCGCCCGCCTCAACGCCGTGTCGGGTCCCGGCGAGATCGTGGTGAGCAACCTCCTCCATCAAGCCCTGCCCGATGCGGAGCGCGCCGCCTTCACCGAGCTCGACCCCGTCGAGGCCAAGAACATCGGGCGCGTGAAAGCCTGGAGGCTCCCCGGCTAACGGGCCGAGGGCACATCCTCGTATCGCTCACCTCTGCACTGGAGGCGGAGTGCCGCGAAGCCCCGGCTGAGCTGTTCCCATCGGCGACGGGCCAGCGCCCGGGATGCACGGCTGACCCAGTACGACGCCTTCAAGCAGGGCAATCTCTACGTCAACGTTCATAGCGCGGCAAATCCCAACGGCGAGATCAGAGGGCAGATGGGGCAGTGACGGCCCGGCGCTTGGGAGTTGCCTGCGGGAAACGGCGCGGTGACGAACTTGCTGCGCCGGCGCGGGAAGACGGGAATCTCCACTCCCGCGAGCCTGCCCACCCCGCCCGACCAGCAGCCCGCCGCGATCACCACCACGGGCGCCTCGAAGTCTGCGTGAGGCGTCCGCACGGTGATGCGCCCGCCCGGGCCCGCCTCGATGCCCGTCACGGGATGCTCCGTCTTGATCTCCGCTCCCAGCTCGCGAGCCCGGGCCGCGATGGCCGTGGTGGCGAGATAGGGATCGGCGAAGCCGTCGCGAGGCGAGTACGTGGCGGAGACGAGATCGTCCGTGCGGAGGTAGGGCCACGCCATGCGGACGTCGTCGGGCTCGAGCACCCGCGTGTCCACTCCCAGGCTCCGCTGGAGCTCGGCGCTTCTCGCGTTGACCGCGCGCTCCTCTGCCGTCTGCCGCAGGATCAGGTAGCCGTGCTGCCGGAACTGCGGATCGACGCCGAACTCGGCCTCGAAGTTCTCGTAGACCACGATGCTCCGCTGGGTGAGCTGGATGCCGATCCGATGGGCGTACTGGTGACGCACGCCTCCGCTGGCCAGCGCGGTGGAGCCGGAGCAGACGCCGTCGCGCTCCAGCACCACCACCCGGCCGTACGTGCGCCGCGCCAGGTGGTAGGCCGTCGCGGAGCCCATGATGCCGGCTCCGATGATGACCGCGTCCGCTCCCTGGGCCATGGCCCTCGTCGCGGGTCAGGCGAGTCGGGACAGGTACTGCGCTACGAAGTCCGTGCCCACGTGCTCGATGTAGGCCTGGGTGATGCGCCGGGTCACGGGACCGGGCACCCGGCCGTCGCTGATCACCTGGCCGTTCACCGAACGCACGGGGCAGATGCAGAGGCTGGTCGAGGTGAGAAAGACCTCGTCGGCGGTGAGGGCGTCGTACACGTCGAGATCACGCTCCTCCACGGAAAGCCCGAGCCGCGCGCCGAGCTCCATGGCCGTGCGCCGGCTGATCCCGGGGAGCACGTACTTCTCGCGCGGCGTGTAGACCCGCTCGTCGCGCACCACGAAGATGTTGCTGCCGATGCCCTCGCAGAGGTTGCCGTTCTCGTCGAGGAGGACGGACCACGCCTGCGGCTGGGCCGCCTTCACTTCCTTGTCGGCGAGGATGAGGTTGAGGTAGTTGTGCGTCTTGGCGCGGGGGCTCAGCATGGGCGGTGGGATGCGGCGGATCGACGGCACCACCACGTCGATGCCGTCGCGGAACTGGGCGGCCCGCGCCTTGAGGGGCAGCGGCGTGCAGTCCACGATGACCTGCGGCCCGGTGTGCGCCCACCCCTCGTCGCCGATGGCGTCGACGCCGCGGCTCACCCGCTGGGCAACCCACCAGTCGCCCGCGGCGGCGCGGAGGGGCTCGTTGCGCTGCACCACCTCCTCGCTGATGGCCACGATCTCCTTGGGCTCGAGGCCGATGTCGATGCGCAGGTAGCGCAGGGAGCGGTAGAGCCGCTCCACGTGCTCCTCCAAGCGGAAGACGCGGCCGTCGAAGGTGCGGGTCATGTCGAAGCAGCCGTCACCGCGGTTGAAGCTGCGGTCGCGGTAGGGAATCATCACGTCGGTTTCCGGCACGAACGTTCCGTTGAAGTAGGCGATGCGTGTCATGGAAGGTCTCCCCGGCGGCGCTAGCGCAGCACGCCGCGATTCGAGAATCGCGTTTCCTGGCTGGTGATGAACTCGAGGAGGGCGGCCTGCCCGCTCTCCGTCGCCTTCCGCGCCCGGGCGAAGGCGCCCGCGACGTCCTCGGGACGCTCCACCCGCTCGCTCCAGCCGCCCATGGCGCGCCCGAGGTCGGCGTAGCGACCGCCGATGTCTCGGGTACCGTACTTGTCGTGGGACACCACGAGGTGCGGGATCTCGATGGCCATGGCCGACTTGTTGAGCACGACGGTGAGGATGGGAATCCTGCAGCGCACCGCCGTCTCGAAGTCGAGCCCGGTCATGCCGAAGGCGGCGTCGCCCATGAAGTTGACGCAGAACTTGTCGGGCGCGGCGAGCTTGGCCCCGATGATGAGCCCGAGCCCGGTGCCAAGGGCGTGCGACTTGCCCCAGCCGAGATAGCTGCGCGGCGGCACGGAGCGGTAGAAGGGCAGGAGCTGGTCGCGCGGGCTCCCGGAGTCGTGGGTGACGATGGTGAGAATGCGGGCGATAGCATCGATGGCTTTCACGGCTGAGCGGCTCCTGGGCGTTGGGATTGCCGACCGCCCGCGAGCGAGCAGCCGGCCGACGGCCCGGCGTCGACTATACCGCAGGATTGTGGGTCTCCGGGCTGCACTCGGTGTATTCTCTCCCCTCACTCCACCCACGGGAGGCCGACCCGACATGAGCGACGTCAAGACGCAGCTCGCCAAATGGATCGACGACGACCGCGAGGCGATCGTCGCGTTCCTCTGCGATTTCGTCCGCGCGAAGAGCCCGAACCCGCCCGGTGACACGACGCTGGCCGCCGCCCACGTCACGCGCTTCCTCGAGGCGAACGGCCTGCCCTTCCGCGTCATCGCTCCCCAGCCGACCATGCCCAACGTCGTGGGCTCCTTCGACACGGGCCGGCCCGGGCACCACCTCGTGCTCAACGGCCACATGGACGTCTTCCCCGCCGACCGCGAGGCGGAGGGGTGGACCCACGATCCGTGGGGCGGCACCATCGCCAACGGCAAGATCTACGGCCGCGGGGTCGCCGACATGAAGGCGGGCACGTCGGCCTCGATCTTCACCTTTCACTACCTCCATCGCGTGCGCGAGCACCTCAAGGGCAAGCTCACCCTCACCGCGGTGTCCGACGAGGAGACCTTCGGGCCGTGGGGCGCGCGCTATCTGATGGAGCATCATCCGGAGGTCCACGGCGACTGCTGCCTGAACGGCGAGCCGAGCAGCCCGCTGACCATCCGGTTCGGGGAGAAGGGCCCGCTCTGGATCAAATTCACCTTGCGCACGGTGGGAGCGCACGGAGCCTACACGCACCTCTCGCCGAGCGCGACCAAGCAGGCTGCACGGCTCATCGTCGATCTCGAGGAGCTGACGGCGCTCCAGCCGTCGGTGCCCGTCGACGTGGCCGATGCGCTGGCCGGCGCCGCCGCGGCCATCGACGAGGCGCAGGGCGTAGGTGCGAAGGACATCGTCCAGCGCGTCACCCTCAACATCGGCGTCATTCACGGCGGGATGAAGGTGAACATGGTGCCCGGCACCTGCTGGTTCGAGGCCGACATCCGCCTCCCCCCCGGCTTGGGCAAGGCGGAGGTCCTGGCTCGCGTCCGCGAGATCGCGGCGCGCTATCCGGAAGCGACCTTCGAGGAGATCAACTACAGCGCGCCGAGCGTGTGCGATCCGAACCACGAGATGGTGGGCATCCTCCGCGCCAACGCGCGCGCGCTCGGCCGGCCCGATCCCGCGCCTATCGTGAGCTTGGGCGGCACGGACGCGCGCCTGTGGCGACAGCGAGGAGTGCCCGCTCTCGTGCACGGGCCGTTTCCGCGCGGCATGGCCCAGGCCGACGAGCACGTGGAGATCGAGGAGTTCCTGCACGTGGTCCGCATGCACGTGCTGTCCTCGTTCGACTACCTGTCGCGCTGATCGCCCCTGTCAGGACGGCCGCGCTCGCCTCCGCCCCGCGAGCAGCGCGGCCATACCGAGGGAGGACGACCCCGCGCAGGGAGAGGAGACGTCATGGCGTTCATTCACACGATACCGCCCGCGGATGCGGAAGGATCAGTGCGCGAGATGTACGAGCTGGCGCAGAGCCGATTCGGCTACGTGCCCAACTGGACGCAGGCCTTCAGCCTCAGGCCGGACGTGCTCGAGGGATGGTCCACTCTGCTGCGCGCCGTGCAGAGCCATCTGTCGGTGCGGAGCTACGAGCTCGCCACCCTCGCCGCCGCCCGCGCGCTCCGCTCGTCCTACTGCGCCCTCGCCCACGGCAGCGTCCTCGCCAGCAAGGTGTTCGATGCGAGCACGGTGACGGCCATCGCCACCGACGCCGCCGACACGCCGCTCGAGCCCGGGGAGCGTGCCCTCATGGCCTTCGCGGAGAAAGTGGCTCAGCGCGCGGACCAGATCACCGCTGCGGACATCGAGATCCTCCGCTCGCACGGTTACCGCGACGAGGAGATCTTCGACGTGGCCGCCGCCGCGGCCGCGCGATGCTTCTTCAGCAAGCTCCTCGACGCGGTGGGCGCGCAGCCCGACTCCACCTTCAAGGACCTGGATCCCTCGTTGCGGAGCGCCCTCACCGTGGGACGGTCGATCGACGATCGTCCCTCCGCCCGAGTTCCAGAGGGCGGCTCGACCGCCCGATCGACGGGCGCATAGCACCCGTCTAGCCTCGCGGCGGCGCCGCCGCGAGATGGACTGGCAAACGCGCCCCTGCGCGTGCATGCTTGTCGGCCGGAGGGTGATCATGAAGATCGCACGCGTCGAGGCGCTGCACGCGGACGGGGGCTGGCGGCCGTGGACGTTCGTTCGCATCGAGACCGACACCGGCCTGGTCGGCTGGGGCGAGTGCAGCGACAACCGCAGTCCGTATGGCATCGCGGGAAGTGTTCGAGACCTCGCGCCCCTGCTGGTGGGACAGGACCCGCGGCCGGTGGAGCGCCTGTACTGGGACATGCTGCGGGCGAGCCGGCAGAACTACGGCGGCGTGTCCTTCAAGGCCATGGCGGGCATCGAGCTGGCCCTGTGGGACATCAAGGGCAAGGCGCTGGGCGTGCCGGTGTACGAGCTGTTTGGCGGGCCCCTGCGCGACCGCATGCGGCTCTACTGGTCGCACTGCGGGACCACCCGGGCTCGCATGGGCAGCATGCTCGGCACGCCGCCCCTCAAGACCTACGATGACATCGCCGCCCTCGGACGGGAGGTGGTGTCCCGCGGCTTCACCGCGCTGAAGACCAACATGGTGATTCCCGGCGATCCCGCCACCGTCTACTTCCCTGGCTTCGCCAGCGGGATCAACACCACGGACGGCGCCCCCACCGTGGAGATCCTCGACGCCATCGACCGGCTGATCGGCACCTTCCGCCAGGCGGTGGGGCCCACGGTCGGGCTGTGCCTCGACCTCAATTACAACTTCCGAACCGAAGGTGTCCTGCGCATCGCCAAGCTGCTCGAGAAGTACGATATGCAGTGGCTGGAGTACGACAACTGGGATCCCGACGCCCTCCTCCAGATCAAGCAGTCGACCTCCACCCGGCTGGCCTCGTGCGAGAGCCTGGTGTCGCTACGCCAGTATCGGCCCTTCCTGGAGAAGCACGCGGTGGACGTCGCCATCATCGACGTGCCGTGGAACGGCTTTTCGCCGTCGGTGCAGATCGGCCGGCTCGCCGAAGCCTGCGAGATCAACATCGCGCCCCACAACTACTACAGTCATCTCGCCGACCTGCACGCGCTGCATCTCTGCGCGGTGCTACCCAACGTGCGTATCATGGAGATCGACATCGACGACGTGCCGTGGAAGGAGACGCTGGTGACGAGGCCGCCGGAGATCCGCGACGGCCACATCTGGCTCACCGACGCTCCCGGCTGGGGCGCCGACGTCAACGAGAAGGTGCTGGCCGAGCATCCATGGCCGCGCCCGGGGGAGACGGGGCCCCGGTTGTTCTACGGCATGGACCCCGCCCAGATGACGGCGCGCCCGTAGGGACCCGGTTCCAGTGGCGGTCGACAGCCAACAAGCGAGGACTCGCTCATGAATGCCTCCCGCAAGCCGGTCGCTGTCGTGGTGGGGGCCACTTCCAAGTGGCAGGCCGACGGACGCAACACCAAGCTCGCGCACGGCAAGGCGCTGGACGATCGTGACCTTCCCGTCGGCATCCGCTGGGGTGTGGGCGGGGCCATCGCTCAGAAGTTCGCCCGCGAGGGCTTCTTCGTCGTGCTCACCACCCGCCAGGCGACCAACGCCGCGGCGTTGGAGAAGGCCATCATCGAGCAGGGCGGTGAGGGCATGATCGTCGAGCTGGACCTGGTGTCGCGCGAGTCCATCACCCGGGCCTTCACCACCATCCGCACCGAAGCGGGCGACCCGGACGTCCTCGTCTACAACGCCGGCTATCTGGAGGGACGTGACCTCCCGCCTGACAAGGAGCTGCTCGAGCACGTGCCCGTCGAGATATTCGAGACCGCCCAGCACATCGCCAGTCGCGGGCCGTTCCTGGTCGCGCAGGAGGTGCTCCCCGCCATGCGCCACCGGGGCACCGGCTCCTTCCTCATCTCGAACAACGCGTCGTCACTACGTGGCCGCAAGCGCATGACCGGACAGTCGCTGTACTATCCTCGCGTGATGATGCGCACGCTCGCCCAGGTCCTCACGGAGGAGTATTCCGAGCACGGCATCCACGTAGCCAACGTGGTGATCGACGGCCTGATCGATTCGCCGGGCACCCGAGCCCTCCCCAGGGCCCAGCAGCATCCCGAAGTGGTGATGAACCCCGTGAAGATCGCCGAGGCCTTCTACTACCTGCACACCCAGGACAAGTCCTGCTGGACGCACGAGCTGCAGCTGACCCCATTCTCGACCAAGCCCAGCTTCTGAGGGGCGACGATCATGGCCCACGTAGAGTTCGACCACGAGCCGCCCGCGACCTTGACGACGCTGGTCATGGCGTTCGGGGGATGGATCGATGCCGGCCGCGCCGCCACCGGCGCCCTCCGCCACATGCTCGTCGACCTGTCCGCCGAGCGGGTAGCCTGGATAGAGTCCGAAGATTTCTTCATGTTCACCCAGGAACGACCAGAGGTGCGGCTGAGGCCGGACGGAGGTCGTGACATCCACTGGCCGCAGAGCGAGTTCTTCGTCTGGAATCCCGGCCCCGGCCGGGAAGGCCTGCTCCTCTTCTGCGGCCCGGAGCCCCATCTGAGGTGGGCGACCTATGCGAAGGCCTTCCTCGATGTGGCGGAGCGCTGCGGCGTGAAGCGGATCGTCTCGCTGGGCACGCTCCTCGCGGGAACGCCTCACACGCGTCCCGTGCCCGTCACAGGCCGCTGTACCGATCCCGCGTGGCGGTCGCTGCTCGAAGCCTGGGGCATCTACCGTCCGCCGACCTACGAAGGCCCGACGGGCATCTCCACGATCGTCCTGGAGGCGGCGGAGCGGCGGGGCATGTCCCATCTGGGCTTCATGGGCCAGGCCCCGCACTATCTGCAGGATACGGAGAATCCCGCGGCCATCGAGGCGCTCCTGGGCTACGTCGTCCGGCTCCTGCACCTGAGCCTCGACACCTCGCGCCTGGCCGAGTCCATCCGCGAGTTTCGGACCGAATGCGATCGGGCGGTGGCTCGCAATCGCGCCACGCGAGAGCACGTGAAACAGCTCGAGCAGGAATACGACGCGGCGGTCGGCAAGGAGCAGCAGCCACTCCCCAGCGGGGAGATCGACTCGAACAAGCTGATGAAGGACGTAGAGGATTTCCTGCGCAGGCAGCGCGAGGGCGAGGCCAGCAGCTGACCGCGGCCGCTTAGATTCGCTCCACCTCCACGCGGTTGTTGTGGAAGACCGCTCCCCCGCCCATGTCGGAGTCTCGCTCGTCCACGGTGGCGTTGACGTTTGCCCCGTCCTTGGCCAGTCCCGGCCAGCGCCCCTTGGTGCTGGCGATCACGCCCGGTCGGACGCGCGGGGTCACCTCCACCCGCGCCACGAAGACGCCACGGTCGTTGCGAGCCGCCGGGGCTCCGCGTCGTCGGGATGAAGACGCGCGCCTCGCAGCCGCGCAGGGTCTCCGGATCCATGCCCACGCGGTTGTCACCGAGGGTGTAGCCGGTGCCCACCCCGCCCGCGATCGTGCAGATCGTCATGAGATGCCGTGAGGCGCCGAGGGCGTTCCAGAAGCGGCGCCCCGCACTGTAGACGCCCTGCAGGAGCCCCATGCTGCCCGAGCCCAGGTACGGCCAGATGGCTTCCGCGCCGAACTCGCGGCTGACGCGGCTCAGGGGCTTCGCGATCTCGTCGAGCGCCTCGTCCCACGAGATGCGTTGGAAGTCGCCGCCCCCCTTCGGGCCGACGCGCCGCATCGGGTACCGCAGGCGCCGGGGAGATTGCGTGTACGCGATGTAGTCGTCGAGCTTGTTGCAGAGGACGCCGCGCGTGAAGGGATGCGCGGGATCGCCCTGGAGCTTCACCGCGCGCCCGTCCTTGACGGTGACGATCCAGCTGCACGTGTCCGGACAGTCCATCGGGCACGCTCCGAGGATCCGAGATTCCCCGTCCATGCTCATGCGTCTCCTATCTCGCGCCCGCTCCACGGGCCCAGTCCCGGAAAATGCGGGCGGTGGCGTCGTCCATGGGGAAGAAGCACTCCACACGGATCTCCTGCAAGGTCACGTCGTGCGGCGTCCCCAGGGTGGCGATGGTCGTGAACAGACGTAGCGAGGTCTCCCTGCTTCGGAAGTGGATGATGAGGACCGGTCCGCGGGGCTCTCCTGGCGGCGGGTTCCGGGAGAGCGCGGGGAGTCCGGGGAAGGCGAGCAGCCGAGAGAGGAGCTCGGCCGTCTCCCGCGTGCCATCCGCGATGGCGTCCGCCTGCACGCCCCGGAGAAAGTACAGGGCGACCTCTTCCCAGTTCACGATGAAGGGACGCAGCCCCTCGGGGGACACCAGCGCGACCGCGAGGTTCACCGGCTCCGCGGACGGGGTGGCGGGGGCGGGGCCCGTGAGGAACTCGACGAAGCGTCCCGCGCCAGCGTTGGCCCGCAGGAGATTCCAGCGCCGGTCCACCACGAACGCTGGGTACGGCTCCTGCTGGGCCAGCATGTAATCGAGGGCGCCGTTCACCTGCGCGAGCTCCGGCGCGGACAGATCGCTCTCGCGCCACGCCGGCGCGAAGCCCGCCGCGAGCAGCAGCGCGTTCTGCTGGCGCAGCGGGATGTCGAGTACGGAAGCGAGACGGAGGATCATCTCCGGGCTCGGGCTGGCACGTCCCGACTCGAGAAAGCTCAGGTGCCGCTGGGTCGTCTCGGCGGCGCCGGCCAGGTCGAGCTGCGAGAAGCCGCGGCGCTCACGCCACCAGCGCAAGCCGGACCCGAAGCTGGCCGTCGCCTCCTCCATGGCGGTGGTGCTGGGTCTGGGCTTGGTCTTCATCGATCGCTCGCCGGGGAGTCTAGCCGATGGAGGCGACGGGCACCATGTTCTCCGGCCGCTCGCCGCGCGCGGTGCGGCGGATGTTCTCCGCGATGAGCGTGGCCCGCGTCTCCAGCATCCCATCGGTCCAGCCGGAGACATGCGGGGTCATGAGGACGTTCGGCAGCTCGTGAAACGCGCGGCGCGCGGGAAGGAGCGGACCGGGCTCCACGGGATAGCGATACCAGACGTCGAGGGCGGCCCCCGCGATCCTCCGCTCGGCGAGGGCCGCGTGGAGGGCGTCCTCGTCGACGATCTGGGCCCGCGCGACGTTCACGAGGATCGCCGTCGGCTTCATGAGCCGGAGCTCGGCGTCGCCGATCAGCCCTCGCGTCTCCGGGGCGAGAGGCAGGGTGATCGCGAGATAGTCGGCGCGCCGCAGCACCTCGGGCAGCTCCTCCATGTCACCCAGCAAGGCCAGGTCGTCTCCGGAGGAGCGCCCGACCTCCCGACGGATCGCGCAGATGCGCATGTCGAAGGCCCGGGCGCGACGCGCCACCGCCTGGCCGATGCCGCCGTAGCCGAGGATGCCGAGCGTGCGTCCGGCGAGCTCGGGCCAGACGGGCGGAGGCGGCACGCCGGGCGCCCACTGACTGTCCCAGCGGCCCGCACGAAGGCCGGCGTCCACCCGATGGAAATCGCGGCTGAGCGCGATCATGGCGCCGAGCACGTACTCGGCGATCCCCGCCTCGTGGCCGTGCACCATGGCGAGCGAGGAGCCGGGCGGCATGGCCGCGCGGTCGATCCGGTCGAGACCCGCGCCCGGCACCTGGACGAGCCGGAGCCGTCTGGCTGCCGCGCCCATCTCCCTCGTGAACACGAGCGTCACGACCACGTCGACGTCGGGGAGCACGACCGTCGCCTGCTTCTCGTCGGAATGAATGAGCTCGCAGGGCACGGTGAGGTGTGCCTGCACCCGATCCGCGAAGCTCGACGCCAAAGCGCCCACGAATGCGACTCGCAGCATGGAGGTCTCCTTGCCGGCATACTGCCGGAGACCTCCGAGGGTCGGCAATTCCTTGCGAGGGAATAGTCGAGATGTCCCGCCCAGATCCCGGAAGGGAGGGGGATCTAGCGGGAAGGGCGCGATCACTTCGGCGCGAACGTCACCTGCTGCCCGCCGATGGCTGCCTCCACCATCGCTCCGCCGATGGGCCTCACGAAGACGGCGAACCCATTGACGAAGCGCGCGTTCGCGGCCGCCCCCGTCTTGAGAATGACGGCCGAGGCATCGGCCGCGAACTCGATTCGCCCCTGCTTCAAGACGTCCAGGGCCTCCTTGTTCTCGAAGACGATGACCTCGCTGTAGGTCTGCCCGCCCATCTGGAGACCGAAGGACGCCTGGCTCAGGTCTGCGTAGCCGATGAGCTGAGCCTGCTCGTATACGACACCGCGTCCATAGCCCCCGCCAAAGACGAGTCCGCCCTTGGCGATCTCCGGAAACACGGCAAAGCCGTAGGCTTTCCTGGTCAGCTCGTCCAGCCCAGGGTCTTCTCTGTTCATGTCGCTCATCGTGGTGTTGGCCTGTTGAACCAGCAGGTCCCGGCCCGTCGGAGTCGGCGGCGCCGTGCTGCAAGCGACCAGCACGCCCGCGACAAGAGTCAGGAATAGCAATGCACGAATCGTCGCCCGCATCCACGTCCTCCTGGAGATGTTGTCGGCCCAGAGCAGAGCAACCGCTCTTCTCGTCCATTCTAAGCGGAAGGTCAAACGCACGCAGCGCAGCCAGCCTATCGCCTTCAGCGCTGCGATGCCAGCCCGACTTCTTGGCAGGGTGGCTCAGCGTGGCGTCGCGGTCTTGCCCAACCCGTTCACGCTCATCGTCTTCCGGATGCTGCCGAAATGCGAGTCGATGTGTGCGAGGAGGATGCGCTTGACCAGCTCCTCGGCGCTCACGGGCGGCGCCCCCGCGAACACGATGCCGGTCTTTGCGAGCTCGTCGTCGGAGAGGCCACGCACGATGGCGACGGCCACTGCGGCCCCCGTCTTGTGGAGGGCGATCGTCTCCGCTTTCGTGCAGCCGGCGAATTCGTCGGCGTGCCGGGCGTTTATCTCGTCGAGGATCTCGCGGGTGAAGTGGGGCAACGCCTGGCCGGTGGCGATCGTCTTGATGATCTGGCTGGCGGACTCGTAGCTGCTCGCGATATGGTGCGCGGTCACTCCGACGGTCCACTGCTCGGCGGCGGTGGTCTTCTTCCAGTCGGCCTCGCTCAGCTCCTCGAGGAGCATCGTGGCCTCCGCGACCTTGGCCTCGAACTGCCTGCCTAACGCCTCGCCTTTGGCGCCCATGGTCTTCCTCCTTGGCGGTTCCTCTACCCCTGTCTC
>JBKOVG010000437.1:0-19148 GCA_046723845.1 Candidatus Methylomirabilota bacterium
CGTGGGCGCGGGCCCTCGGCGGGGGCGCTGAGCGTGGCCACCTCGCGCCCGCGCGCGGCGAGCGCGCCCGCCGCGCTCTTCGCGGGCGGCATCCGCGCGCTCAACGTGGGCGTCTCGGAGTTCGCGCTCTCGCCGCGCGCCCACGGCGCCACCGTGCTCGAGCTGGACTGGCGCCCGCCCGCGGGTGGCGATCGCGACCTCGGCCTGCTCTTGGCCCGCCTCGAGGACGATCCGGACGATCCCATCGGCTCGCAGGTCGCCGCCGCGAACGCGCGCGCGGTCGAGCGCATCCTCGCCGCCCGGCCGATGCTCGTGGGCATGGGCCGGGCCGCCGACCTCCTGCCCGGCCTCGGGCCGCGTCACCTCCTGCACGCGGGGCCGCCCATCGCGTGGGAGCGCATGTGCGGGCCGATGCGGGGCGCGGTCATCGGCGCCATCCTCTACGAGGGCTGGGCGGACACGGCGGAGGCGGCGCAGCGCCTCGCCGACGACGGCGCCGTGAGCTTCGCGCCCTGCCATCACTTCGGCGCGGTCGGGCCGATGGCGGGCGTGCTCTCCCCGTCCATGCCCGTCTTCATCGTGGAGAACGCGGCGGACGGCAACCGCGCCTTCGCCATCCAGAACGAAGGGCTGGGCAAGGTCCTGCGCTTCGGCGCCTACGGGGCGGAGGTGCTCGATCGGCTGCGCTGGATGAACGAGACCCTCGCCCCCGCTCTCACCCGCGCGCTCGGCGCGCACGGGCCCGTCGATCTCAAGAATCTGACGGCCCAGGCGCTGCAGATGGGCGACGAGTGCCACAACCGCAATGTGGCCGCCTCCTCGCTCTTCGCCCGCCTCATCGCGCCCGCCCTCGTGCGCACGTCGTCCCCGGACGTGGCGGCGGCCGTGCTCGAGTTCCTCGAGGCGAACAATCACTTCTACCTCAATCTGTCCATGGCCGCCTCCAAGGCGACCCTCGACGCCGCGCACGGCATCACGGGATCGACGGTGGTGACGGCCATGGCGCGGAACGGGGTCGAGGTGGGCGTGCGCCTGAGCGGCACAGGCGAGGCGTGGTCCACTGCGCCCGCCCAGGTTCCCGACGGGCTCTACTTCCCCGGCTACGGCTCCGGCGACGCCAATCCCGATCTGGGCGACAGTGCCATCACAGAGACGGCGGGGCTGGGCGGCCTCGCCATGGCCGCCGCTCCCGCCATCGTGCGCTTCATCGGCGGCGCCGCCGAGGAGGCCATGGCGACCACGAAGCGCATGTACCGAATCACCCTGGCGCGCAACAACGACTACGGCATTCCTGCTCTCGGCTTCGCGGGCGCGCCCACGGGCATCGACGCCCGTCGCGTGGTGGACAGCGGCATCCCGCCCATCTTCAACACAGGCATCGCGCATCGCGAGGCGGGCGTGGGCCAGATCGGCGCGGGCATCGCCAAGGCGCCCATGGCCTGCTTCTCGGGCGCGCTCCGCGAGCTGGGGCGGCGGCTCGGGGTGCCGATGTGACGCGAGCCGACCGCACCGTGGTCATCGCGGTGGGCGGCAACGCCCTCATCCGCGAGGGACAGCAGGGCACCATCGCCGAGCAGCGGGAGAACGCGCAGGCGACCGCCGTCCACGTGGGCGCGCTCGCCGCGAGGGGCTGGCGCATCGTCCTCACCCACGGCAACGGGCCGCAGGTGGGCTTCATCCTCCGGCGCTCCGAGATGGTGGCCCAGTCGGAGTTCACCCCGCGCCTCACCCTCGACATGTGCGTGGCCGACTCCGAGGGCGGCATCGGCTACATCCTCGGCAACGCGCTGGTGGGCGAGCTGGGACGGCGGGGCATGGCGGATCGTGTCGCCTGCCTGCTCACGCAGACGGTCGTCGACCGCGACGATCCGGCCTTCCAGCATCCTTCGAAGCCCATCGGCGGCGGCTACTCGAGCGAGGAGGCCGAGCTCCATCGCCGTCGCGATCGCTGGGTGCTCGTGGAGGACGCGGGCCGCGGCTATCGCCGACTGGTCCCCTCGCCGCGCCCCGTGCGCATCGTGGAGACGGGAGCGATCGCCGCTCTCCTCGAGGCGGGCTTCGTGGTCATCGCCTGCGGCGGCGGCGGCATCCCCGTGGTGGAGGAAGCCCCCGGCGTGTACCGGGGGGTGGAGGCCGTGGTCGACAAGGATTTCGCCTCGAGCTTCCTGGCCGCCCACCTGGGCGCCTCGGACTTCGTGGTTTCCACGGGCGTGGAGAAAGTTGCCATCCACTTCCGCACGCCCGCCCAGCGCTTCCTGGATCGCCTCACCGTGTCGGAGGCACGCGGCTATCTCGAGGCGGGCGAATTCCCCGAGGGAAGCATGGGGCCGAAGATCCGCGCCGCGGTGGAGTTCATCGAGCGCGGCGGCCGTCGCGCCGTCATCACCTCCCCCGAGCACATCGAGGACGCCCTCACGGGCCGCACGGGCACCCAGCTGGTCGCCGGGTGAGCGCGCCCATCCATCTCGCCGTCAACGGGACGCTGATGCGCGGCCTCGAGCTCAACGGCAACCTGCTCGGCGCCGGCGCTATCTTCGTGCGCGAGGCGACCACCGTTCCTGCCTACCGGCTCTGGTCGATCGGCGACCGTCATCCCGCCATGATCCGCGTCTCCGAGGGCGGCGCGTCGGTGGCGGTAGAAGTGTGGGCGGTGCCGCCCGCCGGACTCGTGCGGATCCTCCAGCAGGAGCCGCCGGGACTCTGCATCGGTAAAGTGAGCCTCTCGGACGGTGAGGAGCTCCTGGGCGTGCTCGGCGAGCCCGCGCTCTGCGAGGGACAGCACGAGATCACGGAACATGGCGGCTGGCGCGTCTATCTGGCCTCCAGAATACGACACGGGGAGGGCTCGGCATGATCGGTCGACGGACCCGCGGCGGCCTGGGCGCGGCCAGGGTCGCGGGCACGCTCGGCGGCTGCATCCCGACGCGACCGCGGAGGACTTCAACCGCGACAACCAGCAGTGCATCAGCGAGAGCAGTCCCACACGGCCACCCTGAAGACTGGCGTGTTCGTGGAGCAGCTCTATCGCTCCTGCCTCGCCGCCAAGGGCTGGGTCCGCGACAAGCAGTACGGCCCCCGCCCCCCGGCTACTACCGCGGGGTGGAGTAGCCGCCCTCACGATGGTCGCGGCCAGAGCAGCCGCGGATCGGGAACGCCCTCCCGGATGCGGATGGAGAAGGCGGGATCCTGGTCGGCGGCCTTGGCCTTGGCGTTGACCCGACCGCGCGCCCGCAGCTCGGGGAAGGACATCCGCGTGTCCACGTTGCCGCGCTCGTACATGAGCTCGTCGCCGTAGCCGTTGGCGATGAGCCGCCAGTCGAAGCGGGGCGCGTTGGGGTCGACGTGGGTGACGTGGCGGCGGATGGTCGTGGTGCAGTTGTCGGTGAGCGCGTTGTAGAACTGCGGGTGGTCTCGGAGGTCGTTCATGCTCTGCACGTAGTCGAGGAGGAGGGCCCTCGCCTGGGGAAGCGGGGTCTTGAGGCGGTACAGGTAGACTTCCTCTCCGCGGTAGTTGGTGCGCAGCCTGATCACGTCGCGCTCGTCGGCGGCCACGTAGATGAGCTCGTACTGCTTGAAGAAGCCCTCCAGGGCAGAGTACTCCTGCCCGACCTTCTTGCGGGTCTCGATGGAGATGGCGAGGGGCGGCCCGACATCGAACTGCCAGCTCATGATGGTGTGCGCGATGAGCGGTGAGCCCCAGTAGATCATGAAGAGGTCGAGGCCGCGGAGCTTCGAGAGGTCGTAGGTGCGGTCCTCGTAGCGCACGGTGTAGTCCTGCTCCGTGCGGTAGTCGGCGTTGCGAAGGTTGTGGATGGTGAGGCGGTCACCGTCAACCTCGCCCCAGGCGAGGCGGGCCACGTCGGGCTGCCAGTCCGCGTCGTTGGTGGGGGTGAGCGTGCTCCACCAGAAGAGGATCGCCCCGAGCGCCAATGCCCAGATCACGAGAGAGAGGCGGAAGGGACGCAGCCAGGCCAGGATGATCACCGTGCCGACGAGGAAGGCGGAGGCGAGCGTGACCTGGAGCCAGCCGGGCCCGCGAGCGGCGAAGTAGAGGGCGAGCGACCACCAGGCGGTGACGAGCAGCACGGGGATGGCCACGAGAACCCGCAGCAGCGTCCACATCTCGGGCCGCATTCTAGCCCGAGTGCGTCGGCCGCCGGGCGGATCAGCGCGCCGTACCCGATTCCTCGAGCCGCTCTTTACGTGAGGACCATCTGGGTCTGCGTGGTCAGGGACAGCATGCGGCCGCTCTCATCGGTGACCCGTGTCTGCCAGACCATGGTCCGCTTGCCGCGATGGAGTGGGGTGCTCTCCGCGCGGACCACCCCCGATCGCCCCGCCGCAAAAAAGTTGGTCTTGGACTCGAGGGTGGTGGTGCCCGCGCCCGCGGGCAGGTTCAACACGGTGGCCACGGCGCCGAGGGTGTCGGCGAAGGCCATGAGGGTGCCCCCGTGAAGGGCGCCGCCCACCGTGCGAAGCTCGTCACGGATGGTCAGGCGCGCCACCACCCGATCGAGGCTGGTCTCCTCGAACTCGATGCCGAGGTATTCCCCCAGCGTGCCCTTCCAACGCTCCGTCATGGCTCGGGGATCCATCGCGCTCTCGCTCATCGCACCTCCTCCATGTGGTGAGCCTGCATGGTCGGCTCAAGCGTCTCATGCTCGCCGCAGGCGGGCGCCGCGGCAATTACCCGGCAGGTAATGTCTCACGACGGGGGGAGCGTTGTAGACTCCCGCCATGGCGCCGAAGGCCCTCGCGAAGGCCCGGAAGAAACCGGCGGCGGTGAGCGCGGTGGGCGGGCTCATCCGCCAGTGGCGCGAGCGCCGACGGCTGAGCCAGCTCACCCTCGCCCTCGACGCGGAGATCTCCGCCCGCCACCTGAGCTTCCTCGAGACGGGGCGCGCGAATCCGAGCCGCGAGATGGTCCTCCTCCTCGCACGGGTCCTCGAGGTCCCGCCGCGCGGACGCAACGAGCTGCTCCTCGCCGCGGGCTACGCGCCCGTGTACCACGAGCGCGGGCTCGACGCGCCGGAGATGGCCCAGGTGCGCCGCGCGCTGCAGTTCACCCTGCGCCAGCAAGAGCCGTATCCCGCCCTCGTGGTGGACGGACGCTGGAACATCCTCATGAGCAACGAGGGGGCGACCAGGCTCATGGGGCTCTTCCTCGCTCCCGCGGAAACGGCGGCGCTGGGGCCACCCAATGCGCTCCGCCTCTTCTACCATCCGCGCGGCATGCGCCCGTTCATCGTGAACTGGCAGGCGACGGCGGGAGCCCTCATCCAGTGGCTGCACCGCGACATGCTCCGCGGGCGTCCGGAGACGGCGTGGCTCCTCGACGAGCTGCTCTCCTATCCCGACGTGCCGAAGGCCTGGCGCACCCTCGATCTCGACGCGCCCGCCGCGCCCTTCCTCGCCGTCGAGCTCGCCAAGGACGACCTCCATCTCACCTTCTTCTCGACCCTGACCAGCCTCGGCGTGCCCTACGACATCACCCTCGACGAGCTTCGCGTCGAGTGCTTCTTCCCCGCCGACGAGGGCAGCGAGGCGCTCATGCGCCGCCTCGCGCGCGAGGCGGGAAAGTCCGGAGACGCCTGAGCGAGCATTGCCTCGTCTGACTATACTGGTGGCATGTTCCATCCCGTCGTAGAGGCGTGGTTCTCCCGCCGCTTCCTCGAGTCCACTCCCATCCAGGCGCAGGGATGGCCCGTCATCGCGAGCGGGCAGGACGTGCTCCTCACCGCGCCCACCGGCTCGGGCAAGACGCTCGCCGCCTTCCTCCACTGCCTCGACGCCCTCGTGCGGCAGGCGGCGGCGGGCGCTCTCGAAGACCGCACCGAGGTGGTGTACGTCTCGCCACTGCGCGCGCTCTCCAACGACATCCGCCGCAATCTGGAAGAGCCGCTGGGTGAGCTGCGCGCCCTCGCCGCCGACATGGCCGTTCCCGCCCTCGACATCCGCACCGCCGTCCGCACCGGCGACACCTCGGCGGCGGAGCGGCGCCAGGGCGCCAAGCGCCCGCCGCACGTGCTCGTCACCACCCCCGAGTCGCTCTACATCCTGCTCACGTCCGAGTCTGGGCGGCGGGGGCTCTCCCGCGTGCGCACGGTGATCGTGGACGAGATCCACGCCGTCGCGCCCGACAAGCGCGGCGCCCATCTCGCCCTCTCCCTCGAGCGCCTCGACGCGCTGGTGACGGAGGCGGGCGGCCGGCGGTCCCAGCGGATCGGCCTCTCCGCCACCGTGCGGCCGGTGGAGGTGGCGGCGCGCCTCCTCGTGGGTGCCGCGCGTCCCCTGCCCGCCATCGTGAACGTGGGACAGCGGCGCGACCTCGACCTCGCCGTGGAGGTGCTGGGTGACGAGCTGGGCGCCGTGTGCACGCACGAGCAGTGGGCGGAGATCTACGACCGCGTGGCGGCGATGGCGCGGGCGCACCGCTCGACGCTCGTCTTCGTCAACACGCGGCGCCTCGTGGAGCGCGTGACCCTGCATCTGGCGGAGCGTCTGGGGCAGGACGCGGTCGCCGCACATCACAGCAGCCTGAGCCGGCAGCGGCGCTTCTCCGCGGAGCAGCGGCTCAAGTCGGGCGAGCTCTCCGTGGTGGTCGCCACCGCGTCGCTCGAGCTCGGCATCGACGTGGGCGCGGTGGATCTCACCTGCCTCCTGGGCTCGCCCCGCTCCATCGCCACTGGGCTGCAGCGCATCGGCCGCTCCGGCCACGCCCTCGGCGCGGTGCCCAAGGGACGGCTCTTCCCTCTCACTCGCGACCAGCTCGTGGAGTGCGCGGCCCTCGTGCGGGCGGCGCGGCGCGGCGAGATCGATCGCATCGCCATGCGCGTGGCGCCTCTCGACGTGCTGGCCCAGCAGATCGTGGCCGCCTGCGCGGCCCAGGAGTGGGAGGAAGACGAGCTCTTCGCGCTCTGCCGGCGCGCCGCGCCCTACGCCGATCTCCCGCGCGAGGATTTCGACGCGGTGGTGGACATGCTCGCGGAAGGCATCGCCACCCGCCGCGGGCGGGCGGGCACCCGCCTGCACCGGGACGCCGTACATCGCCGGCTCAAAGGACGCCGCGGGGCCAGGATCATCGCGCTCACTTCGGGCGGGGCGATTCCCGACAACGCCAACTACGACGTGGTCCTGGAGCCGGACGAGACGCACATCGGCTCGGTGGACGAGGACTTCGCCGTGGAGTCCCTCGCGGGCGACGTGATGCTCCTCGGCAACACCTCCTGGCGCATCCGCCGCGTGGAGAGCGGGCGCGTGCGCGTGGAGGACGCGGGCGGCGCCGCGCCCACCATTCCCTTCTGGCTGGGGGAAGGGCCCGCGCGCACGCCGGAGCTGTCGGCCGAGGTGGCGGAGCTTCGCGAGGAAGTGACGGGCCGGCTCGAGACGCCGGAGGCGGCCACGCGCTGGCTCATGGAGCACTGCGCGCTCGACGAGCGCGGGGCGACCCTCGCCCGCGACTACATCGCGGCGGGCTACGCGGCGCTCGGGGCCATGCCCACCCGCGACACCATCGTGGCCGAGCGCTTTTTCGACGAGGCGGGCGGGCAGCAGCTCGTCATTCACGCCCCGTTCGGCGGCCGCATCAATCGCGCCTGGGGCATGGCCCTGCGCAAGCGCATCTGCCAGAGCTTCGACTTCGAGCTCCAGGCCGCGGCCACCGACGACGGCGTCCTCCTCTCCCTGGGGCCGCAGCACAGCTTCCCGCTCGAGAGCATCTTCCGCATGGTGCACCCGAGCGGCGTCAGGCAGCTCCTCGTGGACGCCGCCCTGCAGGCGCCCATGTTCGCCACGCGCTGGCGCTGGAACGCCACGCGCTCTCTCGCCCTGATCCGCTGGCAGGGTGGGCGCAAGGTCGCGCCCTATCTGCAGCGCATGCGCGCAGAGGACCTGCTCGCCTCCGTCTTCCCCGCCCAGCTCGGGTGTCAGGACAACGCCGTGGGGCCGATCGAGATCCCGGATCACCCGCTGGTGAACGAGACCTTGCGTGACTGCCTCACCGAGGCCATGGACGCGAAGGGACTCGAGGACCGCCTGGTCGCCCTCTTCAACAGCGAGATCCGGAGTGTGGCGAGGGAGACGCCCGAGCCCTCCGTCTTCGCCCACGAGATCCTGAACGCCAACCCCTACGCCTACCTCGACGACGCCCCGCTCGAGGAGCGACGGGCCCGCGCAGTCACCCTCCGCCGGGGCCTGCCGGCCGAGCTCGCCAGCGACCTCGGCAAGCTCGACGCGGAGGCCATCACGGCCGTCGTGGACGAGGCGCGCCCCGACCTGCGCGACGCGGACGAGCTCCACGATCTCTTCCTCGACCTGGGTGCCCTGCCCGAGGTGGAGGGCGACACGTGGACGGGCTGGCTCGACGAGCTGATCGCGGCCGGCCGGGCCGCGCGCCTTCGCGTGGAGGGCCGGACCTTGTGGGTCGCCGCCGAGCGGCGGTCCCTGGGCACAATCATCTGGCCGGCGGGACACTTCGAGCCCGATGTCGCGGAGCCGCCCGCGCGGCGGCCACCCGTCTGGTCGGATCGCGAGGGCGCCCTCGTCGAGCTCATCCGCGCGCGACTCGGCCTGGTCGGCCCCGTCACCGCCGCTGCGCTTGCCGCGCCGCTCGGCCTGACCGTGCCCGAGGTCGACGCCGCCCTCGCCCGCATCGAAGGCGAAGGCAACGTCTTGCGCGGCCGCTTCACTCCCGGTGTGGCGGGCGACGTTATCGAATGGTGCGATCGGCGGCTGCTCGCCCGCATCCACCGCCGCACCCTCGACCGGCTCCGCCGCGAGATCGAGCCGGTGAGCGCGGCCGATCTCATGCGCTTCCTCTTCGCCTGGCAGCACGTGGCGCCCAATCTGCGCCTGCACGGCCGCGAGGGCCTGTCACGCGTCATCCAGCAGCTCGAGGGCTTCGAGCTGGCCGCCGCGGGCTGGGAGCGCGAGATCCTCCCCGCGCGCGTGGCCCGCTACGAGCCGGGCTGGCTCGACGAGCTCTGCCTGTCCGGTGAGGTGGCGTGGGGGCGGCTGCGGCGCCACGAGAGCACGCGTCACGCGGGACGGCGCCTTTCGGGCTCGGTCCCCATCACGCTGCTGCGGCGGCCGAACCTCACGTGGCTTCTCGAGCCGCGCGACGTCGCGGACGAGGCGGGGCTGTCCGGCCCTGCGCGCGACGTGCTCGCCCGGCTCCGCGCGACGGGCGCCTCCTTCGTGGACGACATCGCGGCCCGGGTGCGGCGCCTCCGCATCGAGGTCGAGGAGGCGCTGTGCGAATTGGTCTCGGCCGGGCTCGTCACGGGAGACGGCTTCGCCGGCCTCCGCAGCCTGCTCCACTCCGAGAAGCGGCGCCGTCAGCGTCGAGGGCGCGGGCGCGCGCTGCATGCGCCCATCGGCACGGGGCGCTGGGCGCTGCTCGATCCTCCCGCCCCGCCCCCCGCCGACGAATTGCTGGAGGCGCGGGCCCGGCAGTACGTGCGGCGCTACGGCGTGGTCTTCCGCGATCTTCTGACGCGCGAGCCCGATGCCCCGGCCTGGCGCGACCTGCTCCGCGTCTACCGCCGGCTCGAGATGCGGGGCGAGCTGCGCGGCGGACGCATGGTCGGGGCCTTCGTGGGCGAGCAGTTCGCCCTGCCGGAGGCGCTCGAGGCGCTGCGCTCCACGCGCCGTGCCGCGCCGAGCGAGCAGGTAGTCAAGCTCTCCGCCTGCGATCCGCTCAACCTCACCGGGATCATCACGCCGGGCCCGCGCGTGCCCGCGGTGCTGGGCCACCACGTGTCCTACCGCGACGGCGTGCCCGTCCACATCGAGGAGCGGAAGCGGTCGGCAGCGCGTGCGACGTAGTCATCGTCGTTTCCAAAGCGGGGCAACAGGTCTGACCAGACGTCCCCTTCCCGCGGACACCGCTGAAAGCACCTCCCGCCGCGCGATGCTGCGTTAGACTCGACGGCGATGACCGTATCCGGAGCGGAGCTCGCCGACCTCCTCGAAGGGCGCGGATTCGATTTCTTCGCCGGGGTGCCGTGCTCGCTGATCGAGGACCTCATCGCCGTCCTCGAATCCCACCCGCGCCTGCCCTACGTCGCTGCCCCCCGCGAGGACGTGGCGGTGGGCCTGGCCGCGGGCGCCTGGTTCGCGGGACGGCGGCCCGCCGTCCTGATGCAGAACTCCGGACTCGGCACGAGCCTCAACGCGCTGGCATCGCTCTCGCTGATGTACGGCCTGCCCGCCCTCCTCGTGGTTACGTGGCGTGGCCATCGGGGCAAGGACGCCCCCGAACACATCCTCACCGGTGAGATCTCGCCGCGGCTCCTCGAGCTGCTCAAGATCCCGCATCGGGTGCTCGCCGCGGACACGTTGGAGGCCGACCTCGCGTGGGCCATGGAGACCATGGACGACCTGATGCAGCCCGTGGCGCTCCTGGTGCCGCCGGGCGTGGTGGAGATCGGGAAGGCCGGGCACGGACCGGCGCACGTCGCGGCGAGCGGTGCGGGGTCGGCCGAGCGGCCACGCGCCTCGCTCCCGCTGACGCTGCTCCCGACGCTCTCGCGCCTCGACGCCATTGCCGCCGCCCGCAAGGCCATCGGACGCGAGGCGGTGGTGCACGCCAATGGCTACATGTGCCGCGAGTCCTTCTCGCTGGGCGACCGGCCCGAGAACTTCTACATGATCGGCTCCATGGGCCTCGCCTCGGCCATCGGCCTCGGCCTTGCCCTCACCGACCGGCGCGCGCCGACGGTGGTGCTGGACGGCGACGGGAATCTCCTGATGAACCTCGGCATCCTGCCCCTGGCCGCCGCTCTGCGTCCCCCCGGCTTCGTGCACGTGGTCTTCGACAACGAGGTCTACGGTTCCACGGGGAGCCAACGCTCCATCACCGGCGAGGTGCGGCTGGACTGGCTCGCCGAGGCGGCCGGCTATCGCACCGTGGCGGCGGTCACGGAGGCCCCCGCCATCACGGAGGCGGTGCGCCGCGCGCTCGACAGCGAGGGCCCGCACTTCGTCCTCGTCAAGGTCACGGCGGAGGAAGCCTCTGTCGGTCGTATCCCCTACACGCCGCATGAACTCCGCGATCGATTCCGCGCGACCGTTCGCGCCTGACGGGAGGATGACCGTGCGCACGACCACCCAGCTCCGACACCTCGTGACCCGTTCCGACATCGCCTTTCTGATGGAGGCCCACGACGGGCTGTCCGCCCGCATCGTGGAGGAAGCAGGCTTCGAGGGCATCTGGGCGAGCGGCCTCACCGTCTCCGCCTCCTTCGGGGTGCGCGACAACAACGAGCTCTCCTGGACCCAGGTGGTCGACCACGTCGCCTTCATGGCGGAGGCGGCGAGCGTGCCCGTGCTTCTCGACGGCGACACCGGCTACGGCAACTTCAACAACATGCGGCGCCTCGTCCGGAAGCTCGAGCAGGTGGGAGTGGGCGGCGTGGTCATCGAGGACAAGCTCTTCCCCAAGACCAACTCCTTCCTGCGCTCGGAGCTCCAGCCCCTGGCCGACGTCGCGGAGTTCTGCGGCAAGATCAAGGCGGGCAAGGACAGCCAGCAGGATCCCGACTTCGTGCTGGTTGCCCGCGTGGAGGCTCTCATCGCGGGCTGGGGCCTCACGGAGGCGCTCAAGCGAGCGGAGGCGTACCATGCGGCAGGCGCCGACGCCATCCTCATCCACTCGAAGCAGTCGAGCCCCGCGGAGATCTTCTCCTTCCTCGCGGAGTGGGGGCAGCGCTCGCCGGTGGTGCTGGTGCCCACCACGTACTGGCGCACCTCGACGGAGGACTTCCGGGCGCGCGGCGTGAGCACGGTGATCTGGGCCAATCACCTGCTGCGCGCCTCGATCAGCGCCATGCAGGAGACGGCGCGCCGCCTCCACGATGACCAGTCGCTGCTCGCCATCGAGCCGCAGGTCGCCGCCCTGCACGAGGTCTTCCGCCTCCAGGGCGACGCGGAGCTGGCGGACGCGGAGCGCCGCTATCTGCCCGCGCGCGAATCGCTGTCTGCAGTGATCCTGGCCGCGGGCGAAGGCAGGGACTTCGGCGGGCTGACCGAGCGCGTACCCAAGGCCATGCTCCGCGTGCAGGGCCGGCCCATCCTCGCCCGCCTCCTCGACGACTTCGCGGTCTTCGGCGGCCGCCACGCCGTGGTGGTGCGCGGCCACCAGGCGGCGGCCATCGACGTGCCCGGGGCGCGCTTCGTAGACAACACCGACTTCGCGACCACCGGGGAGGCCTACTCGCTCTCCCTCGCCGAGGCCGACCTGGGGCCGAGCACGCTGGTGTCCTTCGGCGACATCGTGCTGAAACGGCACCTGATTCAGGCCCTCCTCGAGGAGGCGGGCAACGGTATCACCCTCGCAGTGGACAGCGCGCTGGCGGGGAGCGCCGACACCGACCGCCTGCTCGCCGACCGCGCCGACACCGGGCGCTTCAGCTTCGACGAGGTGCGCCTCCGCGCCATCGGGGCGGGCGTGGCGCCCGGCGACGGTCACGGCGTGTGGATCGGGCTTATGCACCTCGGCCGGGAGGGCGCGGCCTGGATGACGGGGGCCATTCGCGCCGCACGCGCCGACGGCAGCCTGCGCACGGCAGCCATCCGCGACCTCCTCGGCCGCGTGCTCGCCGCGGGGCATCCCGTGCGCATCGTCTACGGGCGCGGGGGCTGGGTCAACGTGAACGACGTGGCGGGGCTGGTCGACGCCTCGAGCCTCTGAGGCGTCCGGCATGTCGGGGATCTACCGCGCGAGCCACCGGCAGCTCCAGGATCGCTTCGACACGCGCCGCCTCGCCGATCGCCTCGACGAGCGCATCGTCCATGACCGCCTCACCGACAAGGAGCGCGCCTTCATCGAGCGCCAGGACATGTTCTTCCTCGCCACCGCGGACGCGGACGGGCGCCCCAACTGCTCCTACAAGGGCGGCGACCCGGGCTTCGTGCGCGTGCTCGACGAGCGCACGGTGGCCTTCCCGAGCTGGGATGGCAACGGGATGTACCTCTCGGCCGGAAATCTGCTCGAGAACCCCCACGTGGGCATCCTCTTCATCGACTTCGAGCGCCAGAACCGCCTCCGCCTGAACGGCGTGGCCAGCGTCGATGCGAGCGATCCGCTCATCGCCGAGTATCCCGGCGCCCAGCTCGTCGTCCGCGTGCGCATCCGCGAGGTGTTTCCGAACTGCCCGCGCTACATCCACAAGCTCCAGCGCGTGGAGGCCTCGCCCTACGTGCCGCGCGCGGGCTGCACCCCGCCCGTGCCGGACTGGAAACGGAGCGACCTCGCGCGCGACGTGCTGCCCAAGGACGATCCCGCCAACGACTAGCCGTCCCGGCCGGCCGGCGGTGGCTCGAGGAGAAGCCGGCGGCCCACCCCTACTCGGCCAGCCTGACCGTCACGTGCAGAAGACTGGGGCGTGGTGACCGCTCCGTCTCGATGCGCCACGAACCGATGCGGCGCAGGCCAGCCGCGAACGAGCTGTAGGTCGCGAGCGGGACGATACCGCTGACCACTGTGGTCTTCGCGTCGCGTTCTCGACCAAGCGCGGCTCCTCCCACCCGAGCGAGCAACGAGGCGATGTCGCGCTCGGCTTCGCTTCGGCTCTTCACCACCAGCCAGCCGACCACGTCTCCGGGTCTCTGCCCATCGGCGCCAACCAAGGTGGCGGGCGGGGCGGGGCGCGCCTGCGCGCCCGCTGATACCCGTTGCCTCGCACCGCTGCTGCCGGGTTTCTGGACCGGCGGCTCCGGCAGGCCGGATTTGGCGACGGTCATCGGCTTGGTGGCGCGATCTGCCAGGACGTCGGGAACGATCGCGCGGGGCGGTTGGATGACCTCTGCCGGCGGCGCGGGGGAAGGCTCGGGCTTCACCGGCGGCGCCACTGCGGGTCGGGCGTCCGCCAGGGTCTCGGCCTGCATTCTCCTGACGAGCTCCGCATAGGGGTTCGCGGCGAGGATCCGGGCGAACTGGGACCGGTAGTTCATCACGAGGCTCACGCCGTCCACGACGACGTCCTGCACCTTCCAGCGGCCGCCCTGACGCACCATCCAGTAGTCGACGGGAATCTCCTGGCCGCCCCGGGTCAGAAGCGTGGTGGCAACCCTGGCGGACTCCCCGTCGATGGCTTCGGTCAGGTACTGGATCCTCACCCCGCCCGCTACGCTGGCCTTCGACCCGAGCGCCGCGACGAACCCTCGCTCGAGGAACACCGCGAAGAGCCGCGTGAATGCATCCTGCTCCTCGGGAACTCTCGATCGCCACACCGGGCCGAGGGCGACCGAGGCGGCCGCCCGGAAATCGAACGTTTCGTCCACCAAATCCCGGATGGCCCGCCGAGGTTTCCCGAGCCCCTGGGTTAGATCCACGGACTGCAGAATCGTGTTGGTGCGCGTAAAGAACTCTTCCAGCGTCTCCCTCGGTGACATGGCCACCGCGGGCTGCGCAAGGCTCAAGAGCCACCATCCGGCGCACACGGCAAGCGCCCAGCGGAAATCCATACGCTCACGCTTCGCGAAGCGCTCCCGTCGCTCGACGAGTCCCATCGAAGCGAAAACCAGCAAGCGAGGTGCCCATCCGAGAGGACCATCAAGACTGGACAGTTACGAGCCGTTTGCATGACAGTGTTCACCCTGTCGCGTCACAGAACGTCCAGTTCTCGACATATGCAAGATTGTGAGGCCACGAAAGGGACGCTTTCGATTTCGTGCCAACTCCGCGGCTCTTCGGAATGCCGTTGATGGGCCCGGACCCGCGTCCCAACTGCTCCTACAAGGGCGGCGACCCGGGCTTCGTGCCCGTGACCGACGGGAGGCGCAGCGACCTCGCCCGCGGAGTGCGGCCCAAGGGCGATCTCGTGGCGGAGTGACGCCGTCGCTCAGTCGAAGGTCAAGACGGTGCGTGCGCCCTCGCCCGCCTTCATCGCGCGGAAGGCTTCGTTGAGGTCGAAGAACATCTCCGTGGGACCCGAGTTGTCCGTGAGGATCGGCGGTGGTGGCGGCGGTGGAATGAGCGGGGGAGGCGGAGGGAGCGCGGCCGCCCGGGGCACCGCGTTCAGCGTCGACGACAGGCCGAAGCCGGGCGGTAGCGAGAAGAAATCAGAGAAGGTCCGGATTCCCCGCCAACACGGCGCCACGGCCTACTCCAGCATGGCCAGCGGCCTCGACCGTGCTACCCTCTGGCCTTGTGATTCCCGTGGTGGATCTCGGACCCTATCTCGCTGGGCGCCCGGGCGCTGCGGCCGCCACTGCGGCCGAGCTCGGGCGTGCGCTCCAGGACGTCGGCTTCTTCGTCATCGTGAACCACGGGATCCCCCGGGCCCTGGTGGAGGACACGTTCAACGAGGCGCGCCGCTTCCACGCCCAGCCCATGGACGCCAAGCTCGCCCTGCGCATGAACGAGCACAACAACGGCTACATGATGCTGGGGCGCTACGCGGTCTGGACCTCCGACGTCAACGCCAACGACAAGCCCGACCTGAACGAGGCTTTCTTCATCAAGCGCGAGCGCGGGCCGGACGACCCGCTCGTCCGCGCCGGACGGCGCTTCGCGGGGCCGAACCAGTGGCCCGCCGCGTTGCCCGGCTTTCGCGAAGCGGTCCTCGCCTACACCGGGGCCGTGGACGCCCTCGCTCAGAAGCTCCTGCCGCTCTGCGCGATGGCCCTCGATCTGCCTCCAGATGCCTTCGCTGATGCCTTCGCAGAGAGCCAGTTCAGCTTCCGGCTCACCCACTACCCGCCGGTGCCGGCGGAGGCCAACCAGTTCGGCATCGCCCCGCACACGGACTCCAACTTCCTCACCTTCCTCGCCCAGAGCGAGGTGCCGGGGCTTCAGGTGCGGATGCCCGACGGCTCCTGGGTCGACGTGCCCTATCTGCCGGGCTCCTTCGCGGTGAATTCCGGCGACATGATGCAGCGATGGACGAACCATCGGTTCAAGTCCACGCCGCATCGCGCCCTGCCACCCGTCGGGCGCGCGCGCTACGCGATTCCCTATTTCTTCGGGCCGCATCTCGACACGGAGATCGCGTGCCTGCCAACCTGCCACGGTCCCGGCAATCCCGCGCGCTATCCACCCATCACGTATGCCGCGTACCTCGAATGGTGGTACGACGCGAACTACAACGCCGCGAGCCAGCGCGACGTGGCGTGAGCTCGAGGGCGACTCTGCCCTAGGCGACCGGATACGGTCCTTCCTCGAAGCGGGTGGCGTGATAGCCCTTGCTCCCGATCCGGCGGGCGAGAGGGCTGCGGAAGTCCTCTCCGGCACGAAGACACTCGAGCACGCGCAAGAAGTCGTATCTGGGGCGCCATCCGAGCTCGACCCTGGCGCGCTGGTTCGCGTAGACGCGGTCGATGCGCGGGAAGAGCGTCCACCGTCGGGAGGCGTAGAGCGCCGGGCAGTCAGGGAAGAGGCGATGGACGACGGCAGGCGCATCCCGGCGCAGCTCGACGAGATCGTCCCTCGTGAACGGCGTGGTGGCGGAGATGACGTAGCGGGCGAATCCGATGGCGGGGGCCCTCTCCAGGGCGAGGAGATGGGCGGCGACCACGTCCTCGATGTCGACCCGACGATGGAGCATCTCGTTCGCCTGCACGTTGGCCAGCTCGTAGCGGTCGCGGATCGCCGCATCGTCGTCGGCCTCGGGGAAGAACCGCGACGTCCGCAGCACGATCACGGGCAGGCGCTCGCCGCGGGAGAAGAGCTCGCACACGTCCTCCGCCGCCGCCTTGGTGACGCCGTAGATGTTCCGCGGGATGGGACGGACGTCCTCGGTCACCCACGCGGCCGCCGCATCCGGGGCGGGCGTCAGCGCCGAGCCGAAGGCGCTCGTCGTGCTCGTGAAGATGAACGCATCGGCCCCGGCCGCCACCGCCTCCTCCAGGAGCACGAGGGTGCCCACCACGTTGGTGTCGACGAACTCCCGGCGCGGGTGGGTGGCCACGTGAGGTTTGTGCAGGGTCGCCGGGTGGAGCACCGCCCGCACGCCCCGCATGCACCGCTTGACGAGATCGCGATCGCAGATGGAGCCGACGCAATCGGTGAAGGGCGACGGCTTGAGGTCGAGGCCCCGTGCCTCCCGACGGTCCGACCGAAGGGTCCGCATGAGCGCCTCGCCGAGGTGTCCGGCGCTTCCCGTTACGAGGATCATGTCGCGCGCCGGACGCGGAGGGCTACGACGCCGGCGTCACCGGATAGCCCGACGAGCGGAGCGCCACCGTGATCTCGTCCAGGATGGCGGGATCGTCAATGGTGGCGGGCATGGTGTACTCGACGCCGTCGGCGATCCGCTTCATGGTGCCGCGGAGGATCTTGCCCGAGCGCGTCTTGGGCAGCCGCTTCACCACGATGGCGAGCTTGAAGGCGGCCACGGGCCCGATCCGCTCGCGCACGCGCTCCACGAGCTGCCGAGCCAGCTCGTCGTCGGGGCGCTCCACGCCTGCCTTGGTCACCACGAAGCCCACGGGCACCTCGCCCTTGAGGGCGTCGGCCACGCCCACCACCGCGCACTCCGCCACGTCGGGATGCCCGGCCAGCACCTCCTCCATGGCGCCGGTGGAGAGCCGGTGGCCCGCCACGTTGATGATGTCGTCCACGCGACTCATGATGTAGACGTAGCCGTCCTCGTCCTTGAAGCCCGCGTCGCCCGTGAGGTAGTGCCCGGGGTGGCGCTCGAGATAGGAGCGCTCGTACCCCGCGTCGTTGTTCCAGAGGGTGGGGAGACAGCCGGGCGGCATTGGGAGCCGGATGGCGATGGAACCGATCTGCCCCGGCGCCACTTCCTGGTTCGCCTCGTCGAGCACCCGCACGTCGTAGCCCGGCATGGGCTTGGTCGGCGATCCCGCCTTCACGGGCAGCGCGCCCAGGCCCACGGGGTTGGCGGCGATGGCCCAGCCCGTCTCCGTCTGCCACCAGTGATCGATGACCGGCACCTTGAGCATCTGCTCCGCCCAGTGCAGCGTGTCGGGATCGCAGCGCTCGCCGGCCAGGAAGAGCGTGCGGAAGCGCGAGAGATCGTGCTTGGCGATATGCGCTCCCTGCGGATCTTCCTTCTTGATGGCGCGGAAGGCGGTGGGCGCGGTGAAGAGGGCATTCACGCCGTGCTGGGAGATCACGCGCCAGAAGGCGCCGGGATCGGGCGTGCCCACGGGCTTGCCCTCGTAGAGAATGGTCGTGCAGCCCTTGAGCAGCGGGGCGTAGACGATGTAGGAGTGGCCAACCACCCAGCCGATGTCGGAGGCGGCCCAGTAGACCTCCCCGGGACCCAGGCCGTAGATGTTACCCATGGACCACTTGAGGGCGACGGCATGTCCGCCGTTGTCACGCACCACGCCTTTGGGTACGCCGGTGGTGCCCGACGTGTAGAGCGTGTAGAGCGGGTCGGTGGCCGCCATGGGCACGCACTCCACCGCGGGCGCGCCGGAGAGGAAATCGCCCCAGTCGAGATCGCGCCCCGGGACGAGCTCGGCGCGCGCCTGCGTTCGCTGCAGCACCACCGAGCGCTCCGGCTTGTGCCGGGACAGCTCGATGGCCTGGTCGAGGAGCGGCTTGTACGGGATGACCCGCCCCACCTCGATGCCGCAGGAGGCGGAGAGGATCAGCCGGGGCGCGGCGTCGTCGATGCGCTTGGCGAGCTCGGGCGAGGCGAAGCCGCCGAAGACCACGGAGTGGATGGCGCCGATGCGCGCGCAGGCGAGCATGGCGATGACCGCCTCGGGCACCATGGGCATGTAGATGACGACGCGGTCGCCCGCGGCCACGCCCTGGCGCCGCAACGCTCCCGCGGTGCGGGCGACCTCGTCGCGCAGGGCATCGAACGTGTACGCGCGCGCCACGCCCGTGACGGGGCTGTCGTAGATGAGGGCGAGCTGCTTGCCGCGCCCGCGCTCGATGTGGAGATCGAGGGCGTTGAAGCAGGTGTTGAGCCGGCCGCCCGTGAACCACCGGTAATAAGGCGGGCGCGAGCCGTCGAGGACCTTGTCCCATCGCCGGTCCCAGTAGACGTCCTCCGCGGCGGCTGCCCAGAACCCCTGGGGGTCGCGCATGGACCGCTGGTAGGTCTCCTCGTACATGCTCGCCATGTTCCCTCCTCGCGCCCCGGGAGGCGCCCTATGGTGTCTCGGTCCGCGGCCGCCGGCTCACCCAGAGGAGACCGGCGACGGCAAACAGGATACCCCCCACG